>CANQJF010000003.1 GCA_947624225.1 uncultured Clostridia bacterium | reverse complement strand
AAGGACTTCCCCTCCGATCCCAAGGAACAGCTCTTCGAGGCCATCAAGGCCGTGTTCCGTTCGTGGGACAACCCCCGCGCCAACGTCTACCGCATGGATCACGACATCCCTTACAGCTGGGGCACTGCCGTCAACGTGCAGATGATGGCTTTCGGCAACATGGGCGACAATTGCGGCACGGGCGTGGCGTTCACGCGCAATCCCGCCACGGGTGAAAAGGGCCTCATGGGCGAATTCCTCACCAACGCACAGGGCGAGGACGTCGTCGCAGGCGTCCGTACCCCCATGCCCATCGCCGAGATGGCCCGCGTATTCCCCAAGGTCTATGAGCAGTTCCAGCAGGTCTGCAAGATCCTTGAAGAGCACTATCGCGACATGCAGGATATGGAGTTCACCGTCGAGAACGAGAAGCTCTACATGCTCCAAACCCGTAACGGCAAGCGCACGGCTGCCGCGGCCATCAAGATCGCATGCGACCTCATCGACGAGGGCATGATCACCGAGCAGGAAGCGCTCATGCAGATCGACGCCAAGTCGCTCGACATGCTCCTCCACCCGCAGTTCGATCCCAACGCACTCAAACAGGCGGATAAGAACAACGTCGTCGGCAAGGGCATTGCCGCTTCCCCCGGCGCCGCCGCAGGTACCATCGTCTTTACGGCCGAGGACGCCGTCAAGGCCGGCAAAGCGGGACAGAAAGTCGTCTTGGTCCGTCTCGAAACCTCTCCCGAGGACATCGAGGGCATGAAGTATGCGCAGGGCATCCTCACCGTCCGCGGCGGCCAGACTTCCCACGCGGCAGTCGTTGCCCGCGGCATGGGTACTTGCTGTGTCTCCGGTTGCGGCGACATCAAGATGGACGAAGAGAACAAGTGCTTCACCCTCAAGGGCAAGCTCTATAAAGAGGGCGACGTGCTCTCCCTCGACGGTTCCACCGGCACCATCTATGATTGCCTCATCCCCACCGTGCCCGCAGATCCCAACTCGGGTTACTTCGGCCGCATCATGGAGCTTGCGGATAAATACAAGGCACTCGGCGTGCGCACCAACGCGGATACGCCCAAGGATGCCAAGCAGGCGGCGGCGTTCGGCGCACAGGGCATCGGCCTCTGCCGTACCGAGCACATGTTCTTCGACCCCGCGAGGATCGGCGCTTTCCGTGAGATGATCTGTGCCGACACCGTGGAGGAGCGCGAGAAAGCGCTCGCCAAGATCGAGCCCATGCAGCAGGCAGACTTCGAGGGCCTCTTCGAGGCGCTCGGCGGCCAGCCCGTCACCATCCGCTTCCTCGATCCTCCGCTTCATGAATTCGTTCCCACCGAGGAGGCCGACATCGAGGCCCTCGCCAAGGCGCAGAAAAAGACCGTTGCGCAGATCAAGCAGATCATTGCCGATCTGCACGAATTCAACCCCATGATGGGTCACCGCGGCTGCCGCCTTTGCGTCACCTATCCCGAGATCGCCGTCATGCAGACCAAGGCCGTCATGAAAGCCGCCATTGCCGTCGCAAAGCGCCATAAGGATTGGAAAGTCGTCCCCGAGATCATGATCCCGCTCACGGGCGAAGTCAAGGAATACAAGTTCGTCAAGGATATCGTCGTCAAGACGGCCGAAGAGGTCATCAAGAGCAAGCACAAGAAGATCAAGTACGAAGTGGGTACCATGATCGAGATCCCGCGTGCGGCACTCACGGCGGACGCCATTGCGAAGGAGGCAGACTTCTTCTGCTTCGGCACCAACGACCTCACGCAGATGACCTTCGGGTTCTCGCGCGACGACGCGGGCAAGTTCCTGCCCGCTTACTATGCGAACAAGATCTATGAGAGCGATCCGTTTGCGCGTCTGGATACGACGGGCGTCGGCCAGCTCATGGAGATGGCAGTGAAGAAGGGCAAGAAGTCCAACAAGAAACTGCACACGGGCATTTGCGGTGAACACGGCGGCGATCCCTCGTCCATCGAGTTCTGCCACAACATCGGCCTCAGCTATGTTTCCTGCTCGCCGTTCCGCGTCCCGATCGCTCGGCTCGCCGCCGCACAGGCAAACATCAAGAATCCGAGAAAGTAAGATTGCGGCAAGCGCCGAGCGGAACGACCGAACGGCAAAAGAATGAAAAGAACGCATCCCCCTTGCAAAAGGGGGATGTTTTCATGAGTGAGGACATCGCTCGGCTCGCCGCCGCACAGGCAAACATCAAGAATCCGAGAAAGTAAGATAAGGTTTCGTAAATTTCTATCATATAGAAGCCCTTTAAAAAAAAGGGCATAGAAATTTACGAGGCGAATGTGCGTTTGCGCGTGAAGTGCCTCGCTCCGATTGACTGTTCAACGGACAAGAAGTCGCAAGCTGACAAATTGGGGGCAAAAACCAAAATGCGATTTTGGTTATTTGCATGAGATTTGGAATGCGGCAAGCGCCGAGCGGAACGACCGAACGGCCAAAGCATGAAAAGAACGCATCCCCCTTGCAAAAGGGGGATGTTGATTTTTTAAGAAATAAAACAAGGTAGAGATTTCTCGACTTCGCTCGAAATGACAATTTAGAACGCCTTGGTCGCCATCCCACCTCATCCGCCCCTTTGGGGCACCTTCCCCAAAGGGGAAGGCAAGGGCACTGCTATGCCTTGTTCAAAAACTTCACTCGACCAAGATGATGCGGTCGGAGCCATCGGGGAACATGACGGTGAGGACGTTGCTCTCACGTTTGATGATCGCTTGCAGATCGTCTTTCAGCGAAGCTATGATCAGCACAACCAAATCGTTGATCGACATTTTCTTCTCCTTGGTGTTTTTGGGCGCAAAAAAAGCGCCGTACCCGCAGGAACGGCGCGTAGAATACCGTTCCATGGTTGCGACGCCAATGAACCATATATTTTTGTGGAATACAGGTCGGAACAGATATTGCTACCAAGCATATACCTATACTCCACGAATGAAATATTGTTCAAAAACATAGTAGCCCCCTTACAGGAGCTTGTCTTGTTCATTAACGTCGCAAAGTTATTATACCACGGTCGAGATAAAATTTCAACTGCCATGATACATTTTACGGGAAAAATTTGCGCAAAAAAGCGCCGTACCCGCAGGAACGGCGCGTAGAATACCGTTCCATGGTTGCGACGCCAATAAAGCCTTTCTCAGATAGGATTCGGATACACGGGCAGAACAGTATTACTACCGGGATCAACCGTATACCTTGATTTTATCCCCTTTTTTGCAATGCAAAAATTCCCCTTTTCGGGGCGAAAGGCTATATTCGTACTGACGTCGCAAAGCTATTATACCACGGCAAAAAGGAAATATCAACTGCCATAACACATTTTCATGGGGAAATTTTGGTTGCATCGCGTGGAAGAATGTGTTATAATTTTCTTATGGAAAAACCAACGGGCTCGGTGCGACGCGGCAAAAGAGCTTCTTCATGGCGCGCCGTCGGTCGGGATTTTTTCATATAAGATGCAAAACGGGCATACCATGTCCGAAACGTGAGCGTCAAAAATGGCTTCGATGGCCACACGGAGGGATCAATGAGTAGTTTTAAAATTCATGGCAGTATCCTGCTTTCCGCCTCGGCCTCCGAGAAAGACCTCGTCATTCCGGAGGGCGTTGAGCGCATTTGGTCCGACGTATTCAAAAATTGCGATTGTTTGGAGAGCGTCGTTCTTTCGAGCAAGGTGGTGCAGATTCTCGACCACGCCTTTGCGAATTGTCCCAATCTCCGGCGCGTGATCCTCCCCGCGGAGCTCTATTCGATTGACGACGGGGTGTTTGCGGGCTGTTCGTGCCTCGAAGAGATCGATCTTCCCGAGGAGCTCGGCGAGATCGGGAGCGAGTGGGGCGATGACCATGAGGGCGCCTTTGAAAACTGCGTTTCCCTCAGACACATCTCCATTCCCGCGGGGACACTCATCGGTGTTCGAACTTTTCGGGGCTGCACGGCATTGGAGAGCGTCACGATTGCCGCGGAGGGGGCGAGCGAGATCGCCGAAGGGGCCTTTGAGGGCTGCACGGCGCTGAAAGAAATCGTCATACCCCAAGGCGTGCAGGGGATCCAATACAATGCCTTTTCCGGCTGTACCTCGCTCGAAAGCGTCGTTCTTCCGGATGGGCTCAAATACATCCACGCCTGGGCTTTCGAGGATTGCACGGCGCTGAAAAAAATCGTCATTCCCCAAAGCGTGGAGCGGATCGACGGCAGGGCGTTTGCCGGTTGCACGGCGCTCGAAGAGGTCATTTACTCTGAAGAACATACGCAACTCCAACCCGATTCTTTTGAAAACACTCCAGTGCAGGCGGGCATACGGGCGCGGGCAGAGGAGAAAGAGGCGGCTTTCCGTGCCATCAAGGAGCGGCCGCGGCGCAAACTCACCAACGAGCAGGTGCGTGCGCTCGATAAAATTTATATCGATGGGAATTTGCTCATCTCGGCCATCTTTTACAGGAGCGGCTACCGTGGCTTGGGCGGCAGCAATGCGTATTCCGAGTGGATCACGGAGGTGGACGAAACCTACTCGCTCGCCGAGCTGGACGGGAAGCCGCCGCAGCAGGGATTCGGCATGTATTTGCGCGCCGTCGTCGACGACACCGTCTATCTCACCTATGGATTGGGGGCGAATGCGGGAGTCTATTCTTTCAACGAGGATGGAAGATACGAGGAGCCGTATGGCGCCTATGATACCCAAGGCTCCATAACGATCGGGGCCATCTCGCGCAAGAAGTAAATAAAAAACCCGCCATGCGCATGGCCGCACAGGCGGGCGAAAACGTTCACTGCCCGTTGATCGAGGAGAGGAATTCGGCGAGAAGTTTTGCCGTTGCGAACAGCTCCTCCTCGGACATGGGTGGGTCAGCGAAGGTGCTTGGGTTGTTTTGAAAGTACTCCGCCATCTCCTCTTCGCTGAGGCGGCGAGCGTTTTCATACAGCGTTTGTACGTGTAAGAACGGTGCGGATAAGAACGGTGCGGAAAATCGGGGAAGAATGCAAGTGCAAGGAGAAGGAGGAAAGAGCATGTTCCACAAGGCGGAGATAGAAAGACATTTGAAGAGTTATCCCGAACGCTCGGCAGATGACGCCGATGCCGTTTCCGCGCTGGAATTCTTTCTCAGATCCAACGGCCGGATCCATTCCAACTTCTACACAAACGACAAAGAGCCCAATATAGACGGAAGATTGGAGCTCATCTCGGCTCCGGAACTGTCGAGGCGTCCGGCCCAGAGTTTTGTCGTCCAGATCAAGGGGACCAATGCGCCGTATGCGGAAAAGGACGGCACGGTAAAATATTCTTTGAAAAGTCTGGCATTCCCCGCTTACGTATACCAAGAGGTCACCCTCGATCCCGGGCTCCTGTTTGTGGTGCTTCATGCGGGGAAGCGGGGGGAGGAGCGCGTATTCTGGAAATATCTCTCGGCGGAATTTCTCCACTCCATCGATTTTTCTCGGGACAGCACGACGGTGTGTTTCACCGCCGAGGACGAGCTCCTCAATACGGAGGCGGGCATTCTCCGCTTTTGCGGTGCGTTGGAGGACATCGCGGAGCGCCATTCCTTTGTAAAAAAGCTGGACGACGTGGAGTATTCCCAAAAGGAAATAGACGATATTATCGGCGCTTGCGACGAGGATATCACGGAATATTTGGAGCATTTCGCCGAGTATCAGACGACGCGGGATACGCTTTCGAGAAGAATTTTGACCAGATTGAACGATCTCTGTGTCGCCGCGCTGCTCTTGAATTCCCGAAAGAGCGGGGTCGAGGAGCCAAGCATCGAGCTGGCGTGGGAACAGGCGCTCTTGAACATCAAGACCAAGTACCTGTCGTCCTTTTACCGCATGTTGAAATATGCGGGGAGCCGAACTCCCGCCGCCGGACAAGCAGAGCGGCTGATGCTGAAATATTATGACTTCATGTGGCAGATAAGGCGGGATCTGAGGGAAAATTATGGGATCGTCATCCTGAAAAATTTGGAAAAATTCCCCGTGAAAGAGACCGACAAAGCCGACGCGGATTACTATCAGTCGGTGGCAAGATCCATCTCCGGGATGGCGCTCAGCCCCAACCAATTAAAAGATACAAGGTATTACATTCAAAAAAAGACGCCTTTCTATGTCGACGGGGAGCGGTATTACGAGATCACGTTGCAGCTCGCGGGGATCTACGCAAGCAAATTCAATCGCCTGACGGTCTACACAAAGGAAAATATTTCCTCGAACTATCCCATTCGGATAGGGTATGACGAGGCGACCATCGATCTGTGGGGAAACGACGCCCGCATCAAGGTGGTGACGGACTGGAAAGTCTCCATAGATCCCGCCTGCCTGAATAAACTTGCAAAGATCTTAAAGAAGAATACAAACATCAGGTCCGTCAACAAAGAATATTCGGCGCTCATGGAGTGTTTTACAAGGACGGGCATGAGCCTCCTTGACCTGATCGATCTGCAAGACGATCGGTTCTCCCGGGTCATGGATAAAATATACAGAAGCTGCATGAAGCAGAGCTATCGGGACATCCTGTTGACGCTCAAAGAAAAATATTCCCAATCGTCTACAACATTGGGGAGGAACGTGGTGCGCTACTTGCTCGTCCGCATGCGCGAGGAGACGCTGGAAAGCGTCATGCCCACGAAGTTCGACAAAAAATTCTTGTGTGACGATCTCTATGTGACTTCGAGATGCTATCCCTTTGAAAAGAACCCGTACATCTCCGATCTTGCCGGGAGCAAGACGAGCGGCGAGACTTTTGCAAGGGATGTCGCCGCGGCAGTCGGGTATGACGGGATCGGGGAAATGAGCCCCTATCTTCGGCTCAAAGAGCTCGTCAATCAAACGCGGGAGATCTACTTCGAACAAGACCGCTTGGGGGCAGAGTGCGACGAGGCGTCCATTCGAAAATTTAACGACAGATTGGATAACTGGGAGTGCAGACAGGGATACCGCATCGGCGAGCAGGACGGTTTTTGCTATATCCAATCCTATGCAAGAGACACCGTTGAGATCTTACAAAGTTTATGCTCCCGTTCCGAGAGCGGCAACCAAGGGCAAAAACAACTGAACAGCGCGTTTCTGAAAAAATTCGAAGCAGACCAAGGCCGCCATATGGAGGGTCTTGACGACCGCCTGAAAATTGCGACGCTGCAAAATGTCTTTGTAAACTCAAAACTTCTATTGATTTACGGCGCGGCGGGGACGGGAAAGACGACTCTGATAAACGCCATTTCCAATCTCATGGGCAACCGCAAGAAATTGTTTTTGACCAAGACGCATGCCGCAAAGAAGAATTTGCAACGACGCATCGACAACCCGGGGCCCGATTCGGAATTTGTCAGCATGGATAGCTTTGCGAAGAAGATCATTCCGTCGGATTTCGATGTGGTTTTTGTGGACGAGTGCAGCACCATTGACAACCGCACCATGAAGGCATTTCTCCGCAAATTGGATCCCAACACGCTGTTGGTGCTCGCGGGGGATATTTATCAGATCGAATCCATTGAGTTTGGCAATTGGTTTTACTATGCGAAGGGCTTAATCACCACAGAGGGAGCCAATGTGGAGCTTCTGAGCACATGGCGCACCAAGGACGGGGACTTGATCGGTCTATGGAACGAAGTGCGCAACAGAGGGGCGCTGATTACCGAAAAATTGTCGTACGATGGGCCATATTCCAAAGATATCGGGCCGGACATTTTGCAGGAGACCGACGACGATGAAGTGGTGTTATGTCTGAATTACGACGGAAAATTCGGGTTGAACAACATCAACACATACTTCCAGAACAAGAATCATGGCGAGGCGGTTGTTTGGCAGGAATGGACCTACAAAGTCGGCGATAAAATTCTCTTTAACGATACGAAACGCTTCTCCGTTCTATACAACAACCTGAAAGGGAAGATCGTCGCCCTCAAAAAAGAGGAGCGGAGCATTCAATTTACCGTCGACGTGGAAACCATTTTGACGGAGGCGGATTGCCGCCGAGAGGAACTGAAATTTTTGGGCGTTGAGGGCGACAATACGACCCGCGTCATGTTCACCGTCTATGCGGACGACGAGAGCAAAACGGGGGAGGAGCGTGAGCTTTCGCGGAAGAGATCGGTCGTTCCCTTTCATCTTGCCTATGCGGTCTCCATTCATAAGGCGCAGGGGCTGGAATATCACTCGGTGAAAGTGATCATCCCCGCAAGCAATTCCGAGAAAATCACGCACGGCATTTTTTATACGGCCATCACGCGGGCCAAGGCCCAATTGAAGATCTATTGGAGCCCGGAGACCATGCAAGACATCATTCAGCGGTTCCGCTCGGAAGAGAAGAACAATCAAAGTTTGGAACTCGTAAAAAAGCAATTAAAACAGATTTGATGATCGAAATGTCGGGGCGGCAGCCGAAGAGCCAAAGCCGCAACGCGCAAAAAAGCCGAGGAGACCCTCGGCTTTTTGTCTGTCGCATTTTGATTGAAAATGCCCGGCCATGTAGGATTTATTACCGGCCGCCGGGGCCCATGCCACCCGGCCCCATGCCGCCCGGGCCCATGCCGCCCGGACGCCCCGGCGCGTTTCCGCCCGGATTGCCGATGCCGCCCGACGAGCCGACCGTCGTGATGATCCCGCTCACCGTGAACGTGCACAGGCTGCTGTCGCCGCCGTAAATTTGATAGTTCTTGCCCGTTTCGAGCTCGGGACAGGAGATGATGACCGATTGGCACGCCTTGGGCGTTTGGAACGTGAAGAGCGCGTTTCCGTCCCCGTCCGTGAGGGAGAGGTTTGTCCCAGCCGCAATCGATTGGTTTCTCGCAAACGACACGGAGCACTGGGTGGAATTTTGTGCGGGCGTTTCAACCATGCCCAGCGAGCCCACGGCAAAGAGGTATCCGCCGGTGATGACCGTCCCGCGCTCGGAGTCGATGGAGCAATCCATGTTGCTCGTGGGGCCGGCAACATAGGTCTCGCCGCCCGAAATCAAGATGGTCCCGTTGGAATCGATCCCGTCGCCGCCTGCATCCACATAGACCTCGCCGCCCGAGATGATGATGTGCTCGGTAACGCGCGCGTCGTCGCTTGCGGCGTTGATGCCGTCGTCTTGCGCCGTGATGTTCACCGTGCCGCCCGAGATCTCCACATAGCCGCCCTCGATGCCCTCATAGCTCTTGGTTACGGTGATCTCGCCGCCCGAAATCTTCGTGAGGACGTCGCTCGTCAGGGCGTCATCGTAGGTGGAGATGGTAAACGTGCCGCCGCGCACGGAGAGGTTTCCGCTGTTGGCATGGATCGCGTCGTCCGTGCTGTCAATGATGAACGTGCCGCTTTCAATGATAATGGAGTAGTCGCCCTCCGTGACGGTGATCTCGTTGTCGGAATCGGGCGTCTCGGGATATTCGATCTCGCCCACCTTTATGCCCTTGCAGCCCTGTGCCAAGGCATACATGGTGTCGCGTCCCATGTAGTCGGAGGCCATTTTTTGATAGGTGCTCCCGCTCTTGATATAGCGGAAATCGTCCGCGGAGAGCTCGTAGTCCGCTCGGTTTTGCGTGGTATCGGCGACGAACACGCCCTCCGTCTTGATATTGTAATTTCCGCCGTCGAGATAGACGACGGTGTCGGCCTGGATGCCGTCGCCCGCCGTTTGGCAGGAATACGCCACGTTTTTCAGATAGACAAAGCCCTCGTCGGTCGTGAACGCGGTGGTCTCGTCGTCGCACTCCGCGTTGATGCCGTCCTTGCCCGCAGACACAACGTTGATTTCACAGTTCGAGGCCGACACGGAGAGCGCGGAGATCGCGTGATTTGCGGCCGTGAGCGTGAGCGAGCAATCGACGATGACGAGTTCTTTGGAGACCTTGATCGCGTTCTTGCCGCTGCTCTCCACCGTTAAGGCGCCGCTCCCGTTCAAAGAGAGCGACCCCTTGACATGGATGGCATTTTCGCCATCGGCGGCGGACACGATGGAATTTTCGCCGATGAGCGTGAGGATGACTTCGGCCTTTTTGTGTTGGGAACCGTCGAGGGCAATGCCGGTAGCCGTTGCGATGTTCGCACCGTCAAAGATGAGGTGCAACTGCAAGCTGTCGTCGCCGAGCGCGATCCCGCCGTAGTTGCCCTTGAAAAGATATGTTCCGCTTGCGGAAATCGTGACAACATCTTCCGTCGGCGCAACTTCGGTTGCTCCCGTTGTAGCCGTATTCCCCGACAATTCGGAAAAATCTTTGTCGGAAAACCCATCTTTTACGTTGTCCGTCACATCATCGGCGCCCTCTGCAATTTCTCCCGTGCCGCCCCCGCCGAGATGGTCTCCGGGGTTGACAAATTCTTCCTCTTTGCCGCAACTTGCCAAGACGCACACAGACAGGGCGAGCGCCAAAATCAAAATTACAATTCGTTTCATCGATGTCTCCTTTTGAGATCCCGTTCCCTGTGATTTTTGCAATAAATTGATAATCTATGGGGGAAGTATAGCATGCTTTTTGAGAAAATGCAAGCGCATTTCGAAGGAAGATCGCAAAGAAATGAGAAAAAAGCGGGGATTTTTGCGGATTTTGCGCACGCGACTTGGACAACGGCCGGCGCGGGAATGGGCGGCTTGGGCAACGGGGAGATGCAGCGGCCGTCAAAAAAGCCTCTCCTCAAAGGGAGAGGCCAAGGTTCATTCGGCTTGCAGTTTTTCGAGGAACGCTTTCGGAGAGAGCACGGACACGGGCGATTTTGCAAAGTCCTCCGTGTTCCGCGTCACGATGCAATCCACTTCCGAGCGGAGCGCCGTTTCGATCATCACGGCATTCTCAAAATCGGAGACGGGCGACGGCACGGCTTTTCGGCAGTCAATGCCCGCCGTGTCCAATACGTCGAAGAGGGTAAAGAGCTTATTCAGCGTTTCGCGCGAAGTCTTGTCGTTATGGGTGTAGCGGTGCATGAGATAGTAGATATCCGTCACCGCCTTGGCGGAAATGTAGCCGAGGAAGGCATTATTTGCAGCGGCAAGAAAGATGTCTTGCGCATCCTTCGCAAACCCTTCGCGCGATTGCAATGCGTCGATGACGACGCAGGTGTCGATGAGCGCTCTCATACCTTCTTTAACCTCTCGGCGCGAACCTCTTCCAAGGTAATATCCGCAGGGAGAATCCCGAATAGCGACTTAGCAACGTCAACGCGCTCTTGAAAGGGATTGGTGAGTTTGGAAATCACCTTTCCGTTGCGCGTGATGAAGATATCCTCCGTCGCGGAGAGGAGAAGATACTTGCTCAAATTTTCTTTCAACTCGGTGGCTGTAATGGTCATAACGGCACCTCCCATGCTTCGTACTATTATTATAATTAAAACGTACGAATTTGTCAATAGAATCGTACGAAAAATTAAAAATTCTTCGCAATAGTACTGTGGGGCGGAAGCTTGCGCACGGGTGGCGGAGATCACTTTTTCAGCGTTTGCGACTTCTTCACCTCAAAGAAATCCGCCCACGGATCGGGACGGGCAAGCCGTTTGAGCGCGCCTGCAACTGTGACGCCGTCGGGGGCGACGCGGGAAAGCTCTTCCCACGCAATGGGCATGGAGACGGTCGCCCGCTCCCTCGCCCGCACGCTATACGGCGCCGCGCTCGTGGAATTTCGGCTGTTGCGCTGCCAATCGATGAAGATTTTTCCCTCCCGCGCCTGCTTGGCCATGCGGGAGGTGTAGCGCGCGGGAAATTCGTTTTCGAGGAGTTCAACGACCTTTTTGGAAAAATCACGCACGAGCTCCCCGTCTGCTCCCGTGCGGAGGGGAACTACGACATGGTATCCCTTTCCGCCGCTCGTTTTGAGAAAGGACCGAAGCCCCAGCGCTTCGAGCACCTCCCTCACATCGCGCGCGCCGCGCCGCACCTCCTTGCCCGCGAGCCCCTCGTCGGGGTCCAGATCGAACACCATCACATCCGGCCGCTCTGTCCCCTTTTTGCTGCCGCGCATGTGAAACTCCACGGCATTGTATTGGACCAGCGAGAGAATGCCGTCTGCATTTTTCACATAGAAATAGTCGCCCTTGTCCTCGGCGGGCACAAAGCCAAGTCCCGCAAATTTCCCTTCGAGATGGCGGCGGAAGAACTTTTCTCCCTCCACGCCGGAGGGGCAGCAGACGAGGCTCAGCACCCTGTCTTTGAGATACGGCAGCATGCGGTCCGCCACGGCGGCATAATAGTCGAAGAGTTGCTTTTTCGTGAGGCCGACGGCGGGGAACATCACCTTGTCCGGGCTCGTCAAAATCACGCCCCCACTCCCTTTCGGTTTTTTGCTTTTTGAGGGCTTACTTTCGGACATGGTATGCTCATCTTTTATCTCATGCACCGCTTTATCGTCGCGAAAGCCCTTGAAGCTCGCCTGTCGCAGGAGATTGGAGGCGGTCATCTCGGCATACTCCGTCTGAACCGCAACGGCCGGCTTCACCCACACCGCCTCCTTTCTGTACTTTTTGGGGACGGCGCCGAAAGGGGAGCGGTCCGTGCAGAGCGCGTTCAACCTGTTTGTAAGGTCTCGGCGAACTTGCTCCGAAAATCCCGTGCCGACGCTCCCGGCGAAGATGAGCTCTTTCCCCCGAAAAAAACCGACGAGCAGCGCCTTGACTTGCCCGGTATCCGTGCGGGTGAATCCGCCGACGACAAATTCCCGGCTGTTCCTCAGCTTTAATTTGACCCAATCGCCGTTTTTGCCCGCGACATAGCGAGAATCCGACCGCTTGGCGACGATGCCCTCGATGCCGCGCGCTTTGAGCGCCGCGAGTTGGCTCTCCGTCGGGCACTCCCGCGTGTGCTTGCTGTAAGAAAGGAGGGGCGGCGCGCCCGTTAGGAGCGTTTGGAGTAGCTCTTTCCGTTCGAGCAGGGGAGAATCGCGCAAATCTTTGCCGTCGAGCGCGAGAAGGTCGAAGAGGACATAGCCAAGCGTTCCGCCCTTGCCGCGTTTGGCGTATGATTGCAGCGCGGAGAAATCCGAAACGCCGTCTCGGTCAATGACGACCATCTCTCCGTCCACGACCGCCGCGCGGTCTTTCATCATCTCGCCGAGCGCCTTTGCGGCCGCGGGGAATGTCGCCGTGCTGTCGTGTCCGTTCCGCGTCAGCAGTCTCGCCTTGCCGCCCTCCACAAAGCCGAGAGTGCGGTGCCCGTCATATTTGAGCTCATAGACCCATCCCATGTCCGAGGGGAGGCGTTCGGTAAGCTGTGCCAGCATGACGTCTGCACGTTGAAAGGGGTTTGCCGTGCTTGCCTTTTGGATCTCTTTCATGCGCTTTCCCGAGCGCACGCCCGTCGTAAATCTTCCGATCCCCGCGGACTTTTTCGCGAATTCGTCCCGCTCCTTGATGAAGAGCCACGCGTCGTCCTCTTGCTTCATGCGCACCAGCGCCCAATTCCCCTTTAACCGTTCGCCGTTGAGGAAAAATTTGAGCGAGCCCTCGATGAGGCCCCTTTTGGGGTCCGTGCGCGGGATCCACTCTCCCTCGTCCCAGAGCATGACCGTTCCCCCGCCGTATTCACCCTTGGGAATGGTCCCCTCGAACTGCATGTAGTCGATGGGATGGTCCTCGACCCGCATGGCCAGCCGCTTATCCTTGGTGGAGAAAGAGGGCCCCTTGGGGATGGCCCAGCTCCATGCCACGCCGCCGTATTCCAGCCGCAAATCGTAGTGGTCGGCGCGGGCAATGTGATGCTGAACGGAAAACCGGAGCCGCTCCCCCGATGTTTTCACACGTCCCGCGGGTTCGCCCGTCCTGGAAAAATTTCGTTTGCCGTTGTATTCCTTTAATTTTTCACTCATACATGCAGATTGCGGCACCGCGCGGGATTTTATTTGCAAAAGGGGGAAAACTGAGTGCATGGCAGTTTTTCAAAAGTGCGCGATCTCTTTCGGGCTCGTCTACATTCCTATCAACCTCTACTCGGCGACACAGGACAACGATATTGCCTTTCACCAGCTGCACAAGGCGGACAAATCCCGCATCCGCTATAAGAAGGTGTGCTCGCATTGCGGAAAGGAAGTCAAGGCGGAGGACATCGTGCGCGGGTATCAGTATGCAAAGGACCACTATGTCGTCATCACCGACGAGGAGATCGAGAAAATTAAGACGGAAAAGGACCGCACCGTCACCATCATGAGCTTTGTGGGGCTCAATGAGATCTCGCCGCTCTATTACGACAGGGCGTATCACGTCGTTCCGCAAAAGGGAGGCGGGAAGGCGTTGGAACTTTTGCGCCGCGCCATGCTCAAAGCGGAAAAGGCGGCGCTCGGGAGGTCTGTTTTCGGCAATTCCGAAAAACTTCTCGTCATCATTCCGCGCGAAGAGGGCATGCTCATTCAGACGCTTTTGTATCAAGACGACATCAAAGACATCGACGTCGCATACGAAAAGCCCGCGGTCAGCGAAGCGGAATTGGCACTTGCGGAACAGCTGATCGCGGGCATGGTGGCCCCCTTTGAGCCCGAGAAGTATAAAGATGAATTTCAGGAAAAACTTCGGGCGCTCATCGCAGACAAAATTGCGGGGCGGACGATCGTCGCACCCAAGGAGGAAAGGACGGGCGCCGTTCTCGATCTCATGGAGGCCTTGAAGTTGAGTGTGAAGTCGGCCGGGAAAGACGCACATTCCGCCGCGCATGCGGCCAAGCCCCGCCCCCGCACACCCAAAAAGAGAAAAGAGGCCTAAGCGCGGGATATTTGCCTTCCCCTCTGGGGAAGGTGGCACGGCGAAGCCGTGACGAATGAGGTGACCTCATCACCCGCTTCGCGGGAGCTGTCTCGGACAGGTAGAACCCTGTCCTACTTCGCCTTCGGCTCGTGTCGCCCTTAGTCTACAATAGAAGCCTCGGGCGTTCGGTCACCGTTCGCGCCATCCGATGCGCTACTTCGTCGCTTGCGCTCCTCGTGACGTCCTTAGTAGCACAATATGAAATGCGGACGGACACTCACCGCAAAACGCCGCCCACAGCACACTGTGCTGGTGTGCGAGAAGTGCGTTTTGCGACCCAAAGGGGAAGCCAAGAAAACCCCTCTGTCTCGGCTTCGTCTCAACATCTTCCCTTGCAGGGGCGACAAGGGGCTCCCCTCTCCCCCGCCGGGGCGCGACAAATTGCTTGATTTTTTTCACGGTTTATGCTATACTCGGCATGTTATGAAGGTATGGGCGATCAGCGACCTGCATCTATCCGGGATGGCCAATAAGCCGATGGATATCTTCGGACCCGGGTGGGAAGGTCACTTCGACAAAATCAAGGCCGATTGGCGCGAAAAAGTCAGAGCCGAGGATATCGTTCTCATCGGCGGCGACACCTCGTGGGGCATGAAACCTGAGGAGGGCATGTTCGACGTGCGCTCCTTGGAGGAACTCCCGGGGCGCAAAGTTTTGATCCGCGGCAATCACGATTATTGGTGGAACGGCATCTCCCGCATCCGTGAAATGGCCCCCAATGGGTTTTACTTCCTGCAAAACGACTGCATCCGCCTCGAAAATTTGGTGATCGTGGGCTCCCGCGGATGGACTTGCCCCGCCAGCGTCGATTTTAAGGAGCAGGACATGAAGCTGTATTTGCGCGAGGCCGAGCGCTTTCGCCTTGCCTTTCGGGAGGCGGAAAAGGTGAAAAAAGAGGGGGACCGTCTGTTGGCGCTCATCCATTTCCCGCCCTTTTCCATCAAAAAAGAGGACACGCTGTTCACCGAACTCTTTGAGAAAAACGGCGTGGAAAAGGTGATCTTCGGCCACCTGCACGGCACCGGATACTTCCCGCTCCGCGCGGAGAAAGCGGGGATCGAATACTTTCTCACCTCTTGCGACAAGACGAAATTTTCCCTCACGGAAATTCTTTGAAATGCTTTACAAGCACTGTCCCTTCATGGTATAATTTTAACGGCTTCATGCGGCATTTTTTTGCCGTCAAGACGGATTGATGAGCATGAAAAGTCTTGCGGCAATTGCCGTAAGACTTTTTTCAGAGGAACACATGAATCAAAAGGATATCCTCGGTCTCTATGACATGGAGGCTGCCGTCATCGACGAGATCCTGACGCGCGGCCTCGCCTATAAATCAGAGCTCAAACGGGGCAACAAGGTCTTTCACGCGCTGTCGGGGAAATCCATGGTGACCCTCTTCTATGAGAATTCCACCCGCACGCGCTGCTCCTTTGAGCTTGCGGGCAAATTTTTGGGCGCACAGGTGGTAAACATCTCCGTCGCGGCCTCCTCCGTGCAGAAAGGGGAGACGCTCGTCGACACGGGAAAGACGTTAGACGCCATGCAGAACGACGTGATGGTCATCCGCCATCCCGCGTCGGGCGCGGCGCGCCTTTTGGCAAAGACGGTGAGGGCGCACGTCATCAATGCGGGGGACGGCATGAACGAGCACCCCTCGCAGGCCCTGCTCGACATGCTGACCATGCGCGAACATTTCGGCAAGATCTCCGGGTTGAAAGTGGCCATTCTCGGGGATATCTATCACTCCCGCGTAGCAAAGAGCAATCTATATGGGCTCACGAAGCTCGGCGCGCAGGTGACAATGTTCGGGCCGCGCACGCTCATCCCCGCGGGCATCGAAAAATTGGGCGCGAAGATCTGCTCCTCCCGCGAAGAGGCCGTCGATGGCGCCGACGTCGTGATGGGCCTTCGCATCCAGCTCGAACGCCAAAAGGCGGGGAATTTTCCCTCGCTCGGCGAGTTTGCAAAGTATTACGGAGCGAACGAGGAAGTCATAAAATATGCAAAACCGGGCGCGCTGATCATGCACCCCGGGCCCGTCAACAGGGGCGTAGAACTCACCTCCGCCCTCATCGACGGCGATACGAGCAAAATCGAAGATCAAGTTCTTTCGGGCGTCGCGGTGCGGATGTCCATGCTTGCATTACTTGGAAAGGAGGACTGAAATGCTCATCCGCGGTGCAGACGTTGTCTTTTCGGACGGCGTACGGAAATCGGATATCCGCATAGAGGGAGGACTGTTTACCCAAATCGCGCCCACCCTCGATCCCCCGGAAAACGAGGAGGTCTTGGAGGCGGCGGGACTGACCGCTTTCCCCGGGCTCATCGATATGCACGTGCATCTTCGCGATCCCGGGTTCGAGAAGAAAGAGACCATCGAGACGGGTACCATGTCCGCGGTCAAGGGCGGATTTACGCAAATTTGCTGCATGCCGAACACGCGGCCCGTGATCGACAACAAGGTCGTCGTCACCTATGTGAAAGCGCGGGCGAGGGAAGTCGGTCTCTGCAAAGTGCATCCCATCGGGGCGATCACGGAGGGACAAAAGGGGGAGGCGCTCGCGGCCATCGGGGGCATGAAAGCGGCGGGGGCCGTTGCACTCTCCGAGGACGGGAAGAGCGTGCAAAACAGCGCGCTCATGGCAAAGGCGATGCTGTACGCATCCGATTTCGGCCTCAAATGCCTCTGCCATTGCGAGGACGCCTCGCTCGTCGACGGCGCCGTCGTGCACGAGGGGGATTATTCCACGCTGACGGGCCTCAAAGGCAGCCTTCGGGCGGCGGAGGACATCATGATCGCGCGGGAGCTCTGCCTCGCCGAGAGTTTGGAACTGCCCGTCCACATCTGCCATGTCTCGACGTACAGCGGCATCCAACTCATCCGGGAAGCAAAGGCACGCGGTGTGAAAGTGACGGCGGAGACCTGCCCGCACTACTTTACGCTGACCGATGCGGCCATCCGCGACTTCGATCCCAATGCCAAAGTCAACCCGCCGCTCCGCGCGGAGCGGGACAGAGTTGCCGTCATCGCGGGGCTCAAAGACGGCACGCTCGACTGCATTGCCTCCGACCATGCCCCGCACCATGCCGACGACAAGAACGTGGAATTCAACGATGCGGCCTTTGGGATCAGCGGGTTGGAGACCTCCTTTGCGCTCTCCTACACTGTGCTCGTGTGCGAGAACGGGTTCTCGCTCCCCAAGCTCTCTGCCCTCATGAGCGCAAATCCCGCCGGCATTTTGTCGCTGACGGGCGGGGAGATCGCCGTGGGCGCGCCCGCGGATCTCATGCTCGCCGATTTGAACGAGAGTTGGAGGGTGGATCCCGCCGCGTTCGTCTCCAAGGGCAAGAACACCCCGTTTGCCGGCAAGAAGTTGCAGGGCAGGGTCAAATATACCCTCTCGGACGGAGAGATCAAATACAGGGAGGCGCGCGCATGATTTTCGACAGTCTTATAGAAAAAATCATCGAAAAGCAAAATCCCGCTTGCGTGGGGCTGGACACCTCGCCCGAATACCTGCCCGGCACGACCGACGAACGGCATTGGGCGGGCGACATCTACCGCTTCAACGAGGAGATCATCGGCGCCGTGTCCGAGCTCGTCCCCGCCGTGAAGATCCAAATTGCCTACTATGAAGCCATCGGGGCCGACGGCATGAAGTGCTTCCGCGATACCTGTATTTGTGCCAAGGAGCACGGGCTGTTCGTCATTGCCGACTGCAAGCGGAACGACATCGGCGCTACGGCGGAACAGTATGCAAGGGCCTATTTCGAGCGAGAGCTCGGCAGCTATGTCGACCTCCTCACCGTCAACGGCTACCTCGGCACGGACGGTATTGTCCCCTTTCTCGCAAGGGCCGGGGAGGCGGACAAGGGCATCTTTGTGCTGGTAAAGACGAGCAATCCCTCCTCGGGCGAATTGCAGGACCAAAAACTCGCCGACGGGCGCACCGTGTATGAGTGCATGGGGGATATGGTGGAGCAGTGGGGCAGGGACGCTTGCGGCAAATACGGCTACTCTCGCGTGGGAGCCGTCGTGGGGGCGACCTATCCCGAGGAGGCAAAGGTCCTCCGCGGGCGCATGCCGCACTCTTTCTTCCTCATTCCCGGCTACGGGGCACAGGGCGCCAACGCCCGAATGCTCAAAAATTGCTTCAAAGAGGGGGGCATGGGCGGCATCGTGAACAACTCCCGCGGCATCCTGTGCGCCTACCGTCATACAGACGCTTACCAACATGACGGCGGCCGCGTGGGGCTCTGTGCGCGCGATGCCGCGCGCAAGATGCGGGAGGACCTGCTGTCCGTCTTGGGAGACATCCATGCCTGAGTTCGACGCCCTGATTTTGGAAAATAAGCCCATCGCGCCGGGCATCTATTCCCTCATGTTTGCCATCCAGGAGAGGGTGGCCGTCCGCTGCGGGCAATTTTGCATGGTCGGTGTGCCGGGGTTTCCGTTGAAGAGGCCGCTCGCCGTCTGCAAGGCCGAGGAGGAGCGGATCACCGTCTGCTACCAAGTGAGGGGGGCGGGAACGAGGGCGCTGGCCGAGGAACACAGTGCGGGAGAGCGCATTTCTGTCACCCTGCCGCTCGGCAACGGATTTTGTTTGAAGCCCGAGGAGAAGCGGATCGCTTTGGTGGGCGGCGGTGTCGGCGTGTTTCCGCTCATTGCGGCGCTTCGGGAATTTCAAAACCAAAAACAGCTTTTTTCATACATGGGCTTTCGGAACCGCGAGGCGGTCTGCCTTTCCCATGAGTTGGAGTGCGGCGAGAAGCTCGTTCTCTGCACAGACGACGGTTCGTGCGGTGTGAGGGGAACGGCGGTGCAGGCATTTCTTGCGGACATCGACGACGTGCGGCCGGATGCCGTGCTCGCATGCGGGCCGACGCCCATGCTCCGCGCCTTGAAGCGCGCAACGGAGGGCCGCGATATCCCCGTCTATGTCTCCCTCGAAGAGCGCATGGCGTGCGGGATCGGCGCCTGCCTCGTGTGCGTCTGTGACAAAAAAGACGGCATCCATGCCCGCGTTTGCAGGGATGGTCCCGTCTTTCGGTTGGATGAAATAGAGCTTTGAGCGTTCTGTCCGAGACGGAAATTTATCCCGCCGGGCGGGACTGCGCGGCGGAACAGTGCGTTTGTAAGGGAACATCGACATGGCCGATCTACATGTAAACATCTGCGGGGTGGAGCTCAAAAATCCCGTGATCCCCGCCTCGGGCACCTTTGGCTTCGGGCGCGAGTTCGACGAGATTTACGATATCTCCTGCCTCGGCGCGGTGGCGACCAAGGGGCTCACGTTGGAGCCCCGCCTCGGGAATCCCACTCCCCGCATCGCGGAGAGCCGCGGCGTCATCCTGAATGCCGTGGGGCTGCAAAATCCCGGAGTAAAGCATTTCATCGAGCACGATTTGGCGTGGCTGAGAGGCAAGACGAAGGTCATCGCCAACGTTGCGGGGGCGACGCTCTCCGATTACGGCGAAATTTGCGCCCGTCTGGACGGGCTCGTCGATCTCGTGGAGCTCAACATCTCCTGTCCCAACGTAAAGTGCGGCGGCATGGCCTTTGGGATCCGACCGCAAGACGTGAAAGAGGTCACCCATGTCTCAAAGACGGCATTAAAAAAGACACCACTCATCGTAAAGCTCTCCCCCAACGCGGAGAGCATCGCCGAGAACGCGCGCGCGGCCGAGGCGGGGGGAGCGGACGGTCTGTCGCTCATCAACACGCTGACGGGCCTCGCCATCGACATTGAGCGGCGGCGGCCCATCCTCGCCAACAACACGGGCGGCGTCTCCGGTGCGGGCGTCAAGCCCATTGCCGTGCGCATGGTGTATGAGGCGAGCCACGCGGTGGGCATCCCCGTCATCGGCATGGGCGGCATCACGTGCGCCGAGGATGCGGTGGAATTTTTGATGGCCGGTGCGGTCGCCGTGCAGGTGGGCACGCAAAATTTCACTGATGCGCTCGCGTGCCCCAAGATCATCGCGGGGCTGGGGAAGTGGTGTGAGGTCGCGCACGCGCTCCACGGCGTGGAGCGCGTGCGCGACCTCACGGGCACCTTGACCATGAATTGAAGCGAGGGACATATGACGTATAAAGAGGAATTCATCAAGTTTATGGCGGAGAGCGGCGTGCTGCTCTTTGGAGAGTTTACCTTAAAGAGCGGAAGAGTTGCGCCGTACTTCATCAACACGGGAAAATACCGCACGGGCGATCAGATCGCGCGGCTCGGCGGGTATTATGCGGAGTGCTTTTTGGAGCACGGCATTCAAGCCGAAACGCTCGTCGGGCCCGCCTACAAGGGTATCCCGCTCGCCGTCGCCACGAGCATCGCGCTTGCACAGCGCGGCAGGGACGTCGGGTTCTGCTTCGACAGGAAAGAGGCCAAGGACCACGGCGAGGGGGGCATGTTCGTGGGTCAGCCACTTACCGACGGCGACAGCGTCTGCATCGTCGAGGACGTGATGACCTCGGGCAAGGCGCTCAGAGAAATTCTTCCCAAGCTCACCGGCGAGGCGGATGTGCATGTCGCGGCCGTGCTCATCTCCGTGGACCGCGAGGAACGGGGCACGGGGGAACGCTCGGCGGTCCGCGAGGCTTACGAAGAATACGGCATTCCCGTTTACTCCATCGTGACCATGCGTGACATCATCGCGGCCATCGAAAACGGGATCATCGGGGGGAGGGAATCTCTCTCCGCCATGAAAGAATATCGCGCAAAGTATGGCGCATAGCGCACGGCATTGCGCAAAACACGGCGCACCGCAAGCGTGCGGACGGGACGGAATATGAAACGAATTCTCTTGATCGCGACGGGGGGCACCATCGCCTCCAAACCCACCAAAAACGGCCTCGCGCCCTCCATTACGCCGGCCGAGCTCCTCTCCTATGTCCCCGAGCTGGGGGAGATCGCCCGCGTGGATGAAGTCCAGCCTTTCAATCTCGATTCCACCAACGTCTGTCCCGCGCATTGGTTGGAGATCGCGCGCGTCATTGAGGAGCGCTATGCGGACTTCGACGGCTTTGTGATCACTCACGGCACCGACACCATGGCGTATACCGCCGCCGCGCTCTCCTATCTCGTGCAGGACAGCCCCAAGCCCATCGTTCTCACGGGTTCTCAAAAGTCGGTATATTTGCGCGATACGGATGCGCGCAGGAATCTCGCGGATGCGTTCGCCTTTTGTGCCGACGACGGGGCGTCGGGGGTGCACGTCGTGTTTGACGGCAACGTCATCCTCGGCACGCGGGCCAAGAAAACGCGCACGCGGAGCTACAATGCCTTTTCGAGCATCGATTTCCCGGATACGGCCATCATGCGCGACGGCAAGCCATTTTACTACATTCGCGAGCCCAAGCCCGCCGGACCGCGGTTTTACCGCGCGCTCGACGAGGACGTGGTCGTGTTGAAACTCATCCCCGGGCTCTCTTCGGACATCTTCGACTACTTAGACGGCCATTGCAGTGCGCTCGTCATCGAGTCGTTCGGCACGGGCGGGCTCCCCGCCTATGGCGGCTGGGAGGAACGCCTGCAATTCTTTTTGCAGATGGGAAAGACGGTGGTATTCACGACCCAAGTGGAGCGCGAGGGGAGCGCTCTCGACAAATACGAAGTGGGCAACCGCTTAAAGGAGCTCGGCCGCGTGCTCGAAGCGCGCAGCATGACGCTCGAATCCGCCGTCTGCAAACTGATGTGGATCCTACCCTTTGCGGGGGACGAGGACATCGAGGGACTCTTCTATGAGCCCATCATGCACGATATTTTGTGATCATGGCCTTTGAACGGCAAAAAAATATTGCGAAGGAGACAATCTATGAAACAGTATCCCAATGTGTTTGTGTTCGACCATCCGCTCATCAAGCATAAGGTATCCATTTTGCGCGATAAAAACACGGGCATGAAAGAATTCCGCGAGCTGATCGAGGAGATCACCACCATCATGACCTATGAGGCCATGAAAGATGTGGACCTCATCCCCGTGGAAGTGGAGACCCCGCTCGAAAGGACGGTGCAATACCGCGTCCCCGAGGAGAGCGTGGCCATCGTGCCCATCTTGCGCGCGGGCCTCGGCATGGTCAACGGCGTGCACCGCGTTCTTCCCACGGCGCGCGTGGGGCACATCGGCATGTACCGCGACGAAAAGACGCTCCAACCGCAGGAATATTACTGCAAGTTGCCCGACGGGATCGAGGAGAAGAAAGTCTTTGTCGTGGATCCCATGCTCGCGACGGGCGGCTCGGCTGCGGACGCCATCTCCGCGCTCAAAAAGCGGGGCGTAAAGGACATCACCATGATGTGCATCATTGCCGCACCCGAGGGCATCGAGCGGCTGGTTGCGGCGCACCCCGACGTCCGCGTGTTCGCCTCCACGCTCGACAGGTGCCTCAACGAGCACGGATACATCCTACCCGGCCTCGGCGACGCGGGCGACCGCCTCTTCGGCACCAAGTGAGTTTCACGGAAAATGGGGGGACCCATGTCCGAGATATAGCGTTAAAAAAAGGCCCGCGCCCCGCTCATCGAGCGGGGCGCGGGCCTTTTAGATTTCCGCAAAGATCAGATTTTCAGCAGTTTAAAGAAGCAGGCGGCGACGAACGTGCCGGCTCCGACGAGCAAAAACCATTTGAGCAGGGAATACCCGGATCCCTCGGGGAGGAAGTAGGTGGCGGCAAACACGACGCCGACGCAGACGAGCCCGACGGGGATGCGCCACAGCCGCCGTTTGAAGCTCTTGGGCACATCGTATTTCAAAAAGGAGACGAGCGGCAGGAAGAACGCCCCGCCCGAGAGGAGTGCCGTCATGTGGACATAGTCCGAGGAGGGCGCCATAGGGAGCATGACGAGGCACACAAGCGCAATGGCCATCAAAAAGAATTGGCGGTAGGCATAGAGCTCCTTGAACACCAATTGCCAGAAGAGGGCGATGAGCAACCCGAAGAGGATGCCCGCGAGCAGATCGGTGGGGTAGTGCACGCCGAAGTAGAGGCGGGAGCAGCAGATCGTGGCAATGAGAAGCACGGCGATGACCCAGACCCACCACCGCTTTGCTTTCATCGCGCCCGCCGACCACGCGGCGGTGGAAGTCATGGCGTGCCCGCTCGGAAAGGAGAGCGCATCGCCGAGGTCGCGCGTCGAGAAGAGGGGTGTGTCCACATCCAGCCGCGAGACGACGCCCGCCGCATACGGCCGTGTCCGGTGCACCGCCTCTTTCGCCAGCGCATTGGTCGCCGCGGAGGTCAAAACGGTGTAGAGGAGCTGTTCGCCCGTTCTGCCGCCGATGAGCCAATACAGGAGCAGGATCACGGCGCCCACGGTGATCCCCTCCCCCAAGAACGAGAAGAATCCCAGCACATAGGTGAGCGCGTCGCAGCGCAAACCTTCGAAAAATTGTAAAATAACTTGTTCCATATTCCGATTATACCACAATTTCCAAAAAAATACCTCTGAAAAACTATCATTTTTTCAAGAGATATGCTATAATTATTGCGAAAGCGTGCGTGCGTTCGGGAATACGCGCCGGAGAACATCCGAAAAGGAGCAAACTATCATGGCGGAAGCGGAAAATTTTATCCAGGCATTTATCGATGAGGACCTCGCGGCGGGGAAAGTTTCTTGCGTTAAGACGCGCTTCCCGCCCGAACCCAACGGATATTTGCATATCGGGCATGCCAAGAGCATGTTCGTCAACTTCGGCACCGCCGAGAAGTATGGCGGCACGTGCAATCTCTTCTTCGACGACACCAATCCGTCCAAGGAAAAGACGGAGTTCGTCGACGCCATCCGCCGCGACATCTCGTGGCTGGGCTACAAGTGGGACAGGGAGGTCTATGCCTCCGACTTCTTCGATACCATCTATGAATACGCCGAAAAGCTCATCGTCGAGGGCAAGGCTTTCGTGTGCGACCTCTCGGCCGACGAGATCCGCGAGACGCGCGGCACGCTCACCGAGCCGGGCAAGGAGAGCCCCTACCGCAACCGTCCCCCCGAGGAGAACTTAACGCTCTTCCGCGAAATGCGGGCGGGGAAATATGCCGACGGGGAGAAGTGTTTGCGCGCCAAGATCGACATGGCCTCGCCCAACATCAACATGCGCGATCCCGTCATCTACCGCATCCTCCGCGCCACCCATCACCGCACGGGGGACAAGTGGTGCATCTACCCCATGTACGACTATGCCCACCCCATTTGCGACTATTTGCAGGGCGTGACGCACTCGCTGTGCACGCTGGAATTCGAAGATCACAGGCCGCTTTACGATTGGGTGGGGATCAATCTCGGGTTCTCGCCCAAGCCGCGGCAGATCGAATTTGCCCGCCTCAACGTGACCAATCTCGTCATGAGCAAGCGCTATTTGAAGAAGCTCGTCGAGGACGGGTCGGTGCACGGCTGGGACGACCCCCGCATGCCCACCCTCGCGGGCATCCGCAACCGCGGGATCCCCGCCGAAGCAGTGCGGGATTTTTGCGCGCGCATCGGCGTTGCAAAGGCACAATCGGAGTGCGAGATCGGCTACTTCGAGGCCGTTGTCCGCGATTATCTCAATGTGCATGCTCCCCGCGCCATGGCCGTCGTTGAGCCGCTCAAACTCACCGTCACCAACTATGAGGGGGAGGAGGACGTCGACTTCGACATCAATCAGCTCGACGAGGGCGCCGGCACGCGCAAGGTGAAGTTCTCCAAGACGCTCTATATCGAGCGCGCAGACTTCTCCCTCGACCCGCCTCCCAAGTATCACAGGCTGAAATTGGGGGGGTATGTCCGCCTCAAAAACGCCTACATCGTCCGCGCCGACGAGGCCGTCAGAGATCAAAACGGCGAGGTGGTGGAGGTCAAGTGCACCTATTTCCCCGAGAGCCGCAGCGGAAACGACACGAGCGGGATTAAGGCGAAAGGCGTTCTGCATTGGGTGAATGCGGCCACATGCGCGGACGCCGAACTCCGCCAATACGATCACCTCTTGCGCGATGCCGACTATGCGGGGCAGGATTTCTCCGAGCGCATGAATTTGAACAGCGAGCACATCTTCCACGCCAAGGCCGAGCCTTATCTCATGGAAAACGAGGGAAGCTACCAGCTCATGCGCACGGGATATTACCGCGCTTTCCGCGAGAACGGAAAACTCGTGCTCTCGGAGATCGTCTCGCTGAAAGATAACTTCAATAAAGAGACAAAATAGCAATATAGACATCATCGGATGGGGGCATGTCTGAGGGCTCCCGCTAAGAAATTTTTGGAGGTACCGTATGCCGGCCGAAACTATCATCACCATCTTGATCGTCGTGGGGGTCATCTTTGCCATTGCTTCCGTGATCTATGGCGTCTTTCGGAAATTCACACAGATGAGTTGGCTCTCCTACCAGATCCCGCTCGTCTTTCTCATCGTGGCGCTACTCGATCTTCTTCCCGCGAAGGCGGATCCTTTCTGGCGCTTATTGCTCTCGCTGCTTGTTCTGATCGGAGCAACGGTCCTCATCGTCGGGGGCGGGGCGCTCTTGCGTGGCGCGATGCACAAAAAACGCATGCCCGCACACCCCGCATGGCAGGTCACGGACAGACTGCTCGGCGGGATAACGGCGCTATGGGATTACCTCATGATCGTCGCCGTTTTGGGCGGCGCGGCGCTCTCGTTCATTTACTTCGTGCTGTACGGTTCTCCCGTCTGGGATGCGGTCGGCGGCTTCTTCGAACTCGGCATCTGGACGGATTTCTTGGCCCGTCACGCCCTCGATCTGCTCCTTGTGACAGTTTTCGTCTTTGCAATGCGCGGCGGTTGGCGCGTGGGCTTCGGGCGGGTGTTCATCATCGTGATCATGCTCGCCCTCTCCATCGGGTCGTTGGCGCTCGGCATCTATCTTGCGCTCGCCGTGCCTTTCTTCTCGGGCATGGCAGACGGGATCGCGGCGGGCTTTGCCGGCATCTCCCCGGCCGTCGGCAAGATCATCGGGACGGCCATCATCGGCTTTGTGCTCTTCCTCATCTTCTTTGTCATCTGTTGCATCCTGGGCTTCTTCATGGTCAAACTCATGCGGCACATCCGCTATGACTACTTTTGGGGGACCCTCGATGCCGTCTTTGGATGCGCGCTCTCCCTCATCGTGATGCTCGCCATCGTCATCGGGTTGAATATCGCGGTCGCGGCGCTTGCACAGGGAGTGCTCTCGCAGTTCGTGCAGCAGGTCATGCAAACGCTCGGCGAAAACGGCGCATCGCTTCAACCGGTCGCCGACTTCATCACCGGGTTGGACGGCTGGTTCCAGAGCATCGAAGCGTGGCTGAGTTCGGCGCCGCTCGCCCGCGCGCTGTATGCCAATCCTTTCTATACTCCCATGCCCTTGGCATGAAAAGGGTGTAAATGGCGCATACTTTATGCGCTATGTTAGAGGAAAACGCTTGCGCCATGCTCGCAGCCGTCAATGAGGCGTGCCGTGGCGGCGGTTTCAAGATCATCGAAGAGGACGACCTCGCAAGGATCGTGCCCAAGGAGGACGTTGGAAAGACGCTCTCCCTGCTCGAAGAAAAGAGGCTCATAGAACTCCGCTATGCCGACGAGGGGACGTATTGCGTGCGTACCATGCCCGAGGGACGGAGCTACTTGGAGCGTGTCCGTCGGGAAAATGCGGAACGGGAACGGGGCCGCAGGGACACGGTGCTCGGCGCCTTTTTCGGGGCGCTCGCGGGCGGATTTGCGGCGGCGCTTCTCGTGGGGCTCGTTGCGCTCCTGCTCTGATGTTCAGTGCACAGCTTTCGCGGCGGGAGAACGAGGTCATGGCGGCGGTCTTTCTTCTCTCGCAGGGCAAGGAGAGGTTTTTGGTCTCCTCCTATGAACTTTTGCAGATGCTTCCCGCACGGGCAAAGTTCGATGAGGAAAAATTGGAGCGCACCTTGCGCTCGTTGGAGCTCGACGGCTATTTCGAATGGATCCTTTCCGACCGGAAAGGGGAAAAGATGTATGTCATCCACATGCGTCCCGCGGGGTTGGCATTTCGCCGTGAGGACGTGAGGCGGCGGCGCGATCTGGTCGTGCGGCTATTGCTCGCGGGGGTTTGCGGATTGCTCTCCGCGGCGATAGGGTTGCTTTTAAAAGTGATTTTTTCTTGATTGCAAACGCTTGACAGAGGTTGAGCGTTTGCGTTATACTTTATGGAACGTTTGTTTGCATAAAAACGAGGAGTACTTGCCCTCTCCATGGGAACCCCGTGTCATACCGGGAAGGGCAACGCCCTTTGAGTGTATCCCCTGTACGAAGTCCGAGCCCCCCTCCATGGGGGTGGAGCGGCGCATGAGCCCCCATAATTCGTACTGCCTTTACTTGGTCGCAGTAAGATTTCTCGCGGATGAGCGGTTCGTTGAAAGCTAAACTCTATCGGCTCGAAATGACAGCGGGGTGACCCAAGGCCTACCCCATACAGAGAGGCTTTGTCCGAAGCATGGTGGAGACCGCCTCTCGCATTCGGCATCACAGCGGAAGAGAAAACAAATTCGTAAACATATGGAGCATTTCGATTTTAAACTTCATGCACCGTTTGAGCCCACGGGCGACCAGCCGGAGGCCATCCAAGCGCTCACGGAGGGCGTCTTAGACGGCATCCGCACACAGGTCCTAGTCGGCGTGACGGGCAGCGGCAAGACTTTCACCATGGCCAACGTCATCAAGAACGTGGGCCGGCCTGCCCTTGTCATCGCGCACAATAAGACGCTTGCCGCCCAGCTATGCAACGAATTCCGCGAGTTCTTTCCCGAGAACCGCGTGGAGTATTTTGTCTCCTATTACGACTACTACCAGCCCGAGAGCTATATCCCCTCCACGGATACCTACATCGAGAAAGACATGTCGGTCAACGACGAGATCGACAAGCTCCGCAATGCCGCCACCTGTTCGCTGGGCGAGCGCGACGACGTCATCGTCGTCTCTTCCGTCTCCTGCATTTATGGCTTGGGTGCCCCCGAGGAGTTCTTCCGCCTCGGCATCTCCCTGCGGCCGGGGCAGCAAATGGAGCGCAACGAGCTGCTGTCCCGCCTCGTCGACATCCAATATTCCCGCAACGACATCGACTTTAAGCGCACCACGTTCCGCGTGCGCGGTGACGTGGTGGAGATCTTCCCCGCGTCCAATTCCGAAGTGGCCATCCGCGTTGAATTCTTCGGCGACGAGATCGACCGCATCTGTGAAGAGGACGTCACTACGGGCAAGATCGTCTCCACCTTAAAGCATGCCGTCATCTTTCCCGCGAGCCATTATGCGGTGGGGAGCGAACGGCTTGCCTCGGCGCTTGCAATGATCGCGGAGGACCTCGAAGGGGAAGTTGCCGCCTTTGAACGAGAGGGCAAACTGCTCGAAGCACAGCGCCTCCGCCAGCGCACCGAACACGACCTTGAAATGATGCGCGAGATCGGCTATTGCTCGGGCATCGAGAACTACTCCCGCTACTTCGACGGGCGTTCTCCGGGGCAGCCCTCTTTCACTCTGCTCGATTACTTTCCCTCCGATTTTCTCGTGTTCATCGACGAGAGCCACATGACCATCCCGCAGATCCGCGCCATGTACAACGGCGACCGCGCGCGGAAGATCAACCTCGTGGAATACGGCTTCCGCATGCAGTCGGCTTACGACAACCGTCCGCTCACCTTTGAGGAGTTCGATGCGCGCGTGCCCCAGCTCATCTGTGTCTCCGCGACGCCCGCTCCGTATGAACTCGGCGAGGCGGGGAACGTCGTCGAACAGCTCATCCGCCCCACGGGACTTTTGGATCCGCCCGTCACCGTAAAACCCACCAAGGGACAGATCGATGACCTGCTCTCTGAGGTGCACACCACGGTCATGGGTGGGGGACGCGTGCTCGTGACCACGCTCACCAAGCGCATGGCAGAGAGCCTCACCGACTACATGAAAGAGGCGGGTATCAAGGTGCGCTACATGCACTCGGACATCGACACGCTCGAACGCGTGGACATCGTGAATGGGCTGAGGAGCGGGGAATTCGATGTGCTGTGCGGCATCAATCTTTTAAGGGAGGGGCTCGATCTCCCCGAGGTAAAATTGGTGGCCATCCTCGATGCGGACAAAGAGGGATTCTTGCGGAGCGAAACCGCTCTGGTGCAGACCATCGGCCGCGCCGCGAGAAACGCGGAGGGACGGGTGATCATGTATGCCGATGAGATGACGGGGAGCATGGAGCGGGCCATCGGAGAGACCAACCGCCGCCGCGCCAAGCAGCAGGCCTACAACGAGGCGCACGGTATCACGCCCAAGACCATCATCAAGGAAGTGAAGTCGTCGCTCGCCATCACGGGCAAGACAAAAAAGAGCGAGGAAGTGGCGCAAAAGGACATCCCAGAGGAGATCGAAAAGCTCAAAACGCTCATGCGCATCGCGGCCAACGCTCTCGATTACGAAAAGGCAATCGAGATCCGGGAAACCATCAACGAACTCCGCAAACGCCTGAGAAAATGAGAAAGCGCCGTCATGCCGTTTGCGAAAACCCCGTCCACCGCTGTCATACCGCCCCCGAGGCTTCTATTGTGGTGTATGACAACGGGGTAGGAGCCCCCCAAGGGGTAGGAGCGGCACCTGAGCCCCCTCCATGGGAAGGGGGTAAGGGGGTGGGGTGGCGACGAGGCGTGGTCGAGCCCTCATCTCCCCTTTGGGGCGGAAAAGGACAAGCGATCCGTCGACGTACGCAACCGAGAAAAACACAGCACGATGAAGTATTGCGCAGCCGATACGAAGTTAGCATTCTATCAAAGGAAAAATACTATGAAAATTGCAGTTGATATCGACGATACCTTAAACATCATCGACCGCGTCGGAAAGGCGGGGGCGTATATTGAGCGGAAAGGGTTGAATTTTCATCTCGAAAAGGAATTTTCCAACAAGTTTGTTGAGGTCTATGACTGGGAGCTCGCGGACGTTTTGCAGTTCATCCGCGATGGGGGCGTTGTGGCCTTTACCGATGCCGAAGCGCGCAAGGGCGCAAGGGAAGTGCTCACCGCGTGGCGCAAGGAGGGGCACGAGGTCGTCATTCTCACCTCGCGGGACGAGGAGTGGTTCGTCAATCCCGAAAAAGTCGCCCACGATTGGCTGGAAAAGCGGCGCATTCCTTACGATGAGATCGTCGCCGCCATCCCCTCCGCCGAGAAAGGGAAATATTGTAAGGAGCACGATATCCCCATCCTCATTGACGACGATCCCGACGCCTGCATCCCGGCACAGGAACTGGGCGTGCGCGCCGTTCTCGCCGTCGGCAGGCACAACATCCACCGCGCGGGGGAAGTCCGTTACGGCGGGGCAAATTGGAAACAGATCGACGCCGCCGTGCACCACATCCTCGGATTGATCAGATAGGGAGCCCATGCCTTCCCCTTTGGGGAAGGTGTCGAACGGAGTGAGACGGATGAGGTGACCTCATCACCCGCTCCGCGGGAGCTTCCCCGGAGGGGAAGCCGAAGAACCTCTGTTCTAATCGTGGGGCCTCGTGACATTTACACCGCGTAGGGCGGTACCATGCCCGAAACAGACCCTCACAAAAACCCATCAAACCCATAAAAATTACGATCATCGCAAAACAATTATGAATGATTTTATCTATGTAAAGGGAGCCAAGGAGAACAACCTCAAAAACATCGACGTGCGCATTCCGCGGGGCAGCCTCACTGTTTTCACGGGGCTGTCCGGGAGCGGAAAATCCACCCTCGCCTTTGATACCATCTTTGCCGAGGGGCAGCGCCGCTACATGGAGTCGCTTTCCTCCTATGCCCGCCAATTTCTCGGCATGATGGAGAAGCCCGACGTCGAATCCATCGAGGGGCTCTCTCCCGCCATCTCCATCGACCAAAAGACGACATCGCACAACCCGCGCTCCACCGTGGGGACCGTGACGGAGATATACGATTATCTCCGTCTGCTTTTTGCGCGCGCGGGGACGCCCCATTGCCCCAATTGCGGCAGGGAGATCCGCCGTCAGACGGTGGATGAGATCGCCGACCGCGTCATGGAGATGCCCGCCGGCAGCAAGATCCTCGTGGGGGCGCCCGTCATCCGCGGCAAGAAAGGGGAGTATAAAAAGGAACTCGCGGGCTACCGCAAGAGCGGATTTGCGCGCGTAAAGATCGACGGCATCGTCTATGATTTGCAGGAGGAGATCGCCCTCGAAAAGAACATCAAGCACAACATCACCGTCATCGTCGACCGCCTCGTCGTGAAAGAGGGGGTGTTGAAGCGCCTCACCGAGTCCCTCGAAACGGCCTTAAAGCTGACCGACGGGCTCGTCACGGTGGATGACGGCGACGAGGAGACCCTCTATTCCTCCCGCTATTCCTGCCCCGATTGCGGCATCTCCATCGAGGAGATCGAACCGCGCCTCTTCTCCTTTAACACGGTGTGGGGGGCATGCCCCGCCTGCTCGGGCCTCGGCTTCACCCAAAAGGTGGACGCCGACCTCATCTGTCCCGACCGCACCAAGACGCTCCGCGAGGGGGCCATTCGCATCAGCGGGTGGAATCTTGATTCCTCCGCCGTCACGCAGGCCTACCTCGGCGCACTCGCCCGCCACTACAAATTCTCCCTCGACGTTCCCGTCCGCGAGCTGCCCGAGGGGGTATTCGATATGCTCATGTATGGCAACGGCGGCGAGAAGATCGACCTCGAATACGTCACCAAGACGCATCGGTCCACCTACAAGGCCCCGTGGGAGGGGTTTGTCTGCAACTTGCAGAGGCGGTATGAACAGACTTCCTCCGTGAGCGTGAAGTGGGACATCGAGCGCTATATGCGCACGGCCTTTTGCACGGCGTGCAACGGAAAACGCCTCAAAAAGGAGGCACTCGCGGTCACGGTGGGGGGCAAGAACATCGCCGAGGTGTGCGAGATGCCGGTGAGACACCTCGAAGCGTTTCTCGACGGGCTCACGCTTACGGCCACGCAGCACGCGGTTGCCGATATCATCATCAAGGAGATCCGCGCGCGCATCCGCTTTTTGGTAGGCGTCGGGCTGGATTACCTCACCCTTGCAAGGAGCGCCGCGACTCTGTCCGGCGGGGAGAGCCAGCGCATCCGCCTCGCCACACAGATCGGCAGCGCGCTCTCGGGCGTTCTCTATATCCTCGACGAGCCCTCCATCGGCCTGCACCAGCGGGACAATGAGAAGCTCCTCGCCTCCCTCAAAGGCCTCCGCGACATCGGGAACACGCTCATCGTGGTCGAGCACGACGAGGACACCATGCGCGCGGCCGACTACATCGTGGACATCGGCCCCGGTGCGGGCATCCACGGAGGGCAGGTCGTCGCGTGCGGCACGCCTCAGGACATCATGAATGAACCCGCCTCCATCACGGGCGACTACCTCGCGGGGCGAAGAAAAATTCCCGTTCCCACACAGCGCAAAGCGCCAGACGGAAGGTGGCTTCGCGTACATGGGTGCCGCCAAAACAATTTGAAAGGCATCGACGTGGAGATCCCCGCGGGGCTCGTGACCGTCGTGACGGGGGTGAGCGGCTCGGGCAAGAGTTCGCTCGTAAACGAGATCATTCTTCCCATTCTCGCCAACAACCTCAACGGCGCGCGTCTCCCCACGGGGGATTCCGACGGCTTCGACGGGCTCGAACATTTCGACAAAGTGATTGCCATCGACCAGTCTCCCATCGGCAGGACGCCGCGCTCCAACCCGGCGACGTATACGGGCGTGTTCACCAACATCCGCGACCTCTTTGCCGCGACCACCGACGCAAAGACGATGGGCTTCAAGTCGGGCAGGTTCTCTTTCAACGTGCCGGGTGGCAGATGCGAGAACTGTCAGGGCGATGGGATCATGAAGATCGAGATGCACTTTTTGCCAGACGTCTTTGTCCCCTGCGGCGTGTGCGGGGGGAAACGGTATAATCGCGAGACGCTGGAAGTAAAGTATAAGGGGAAATCCATTGCCGATGTGCTCGATATGACGGTGGAGGAGGCGTGCGAATTCTTCAAGCCCCTGCCCTCCATTTACAACAAGATCTCCACCATGTATGAAGTCGGGCTGGGGTATATCAAGCTCGGGCAGTCCTCCACGACGCTCTCGGGCGGCGAGGCACAGCGCGTGAAGCTGGCCACCGAGCTCTCCAAGCGCTCGACGGGCAAGACTTTTTACATTCTCGACGAGCCCACGACGGGGCTTTCGAGTTTCGATGTCGACAAACTCGTCAAGATCCTCTTGCGGCTCCGGGAGGGCGGCAACACGGTGGTGGTCATCGAGCACAACCTCGACGTGATCAAGATCGCCGACCACATCATCGACCTCGGCCCCGAGGGGGGAGACGGCGGCGGGACAATCGTCGCAACGGGAACGCCCGAGGAGATCGCCGCGTGCGAGGCCTCCTATACGGGCCAATTCCTGAAAAAGGTGCTCTGATCCGGGCAAGGCTTACCTTCCCCTTTGGGGAAGGTGTCACGGCAAAGCCGTGACGGATGAGGTGACGGTGTGTCGAAGAGGCATGGTCGGGATCTTGCTGTCCCTGAAAGGTCGCAAAACGCACTTCTCGCACACCAGCACAGTGTGCTGTGGGCGGCGTTTTGCGGTGAGTGAGCGCATTTGCCGCGCGAACGGTGACCGAACGCGGGGCTCTACCCGCGTGAGACAGTGGCGCACTGTCCTTGTGCGCCGAAAGGGTTTCCTCAGCATTTCGAATTGTGAGGTTGAAACCCCTCTGTCACTCGCAGGGCTCGTGACATCTCCCCTTACAGGGGCGACAAGGAATCTGCCCCCTCCATGGGAGGGGGACTCCCCAAGGGGGAAGGCGAGAGTTCTGCCACGCTTGGTCGAAGTAAGATTTCTCGCGGATGGGCAGTTCGTTGAAAATCAAACTCTTGCGGCTCGAAATGACAACGGCTACATCGTCGCTAACGCTCCTCGTGTCGCGTTTAGTCCGCAATAGAAGCCACGCGCGGACGAAAATGCAGCGTTGGTTTCTTAGATTTTTTCCGAGGTGTTCTATGTATAACGATATCATGGTCAAGCGGGGGGCAGAGAGGTCTGTCATCCGGGAACTGTTCGAATACGGCAACCGCCGCAAGGCAGAGATCGGCGGGGAAAACGTCTTTGATTTTTCCATCGGGAATCCCTCCGTGCCCTCTCCGCGGGAGGTGGAGGCGTTCATACGGACGGATACGGGCGGCCACGGCTACACGTCCGCACCCGGTCTCCCCGCCGTCCGCAAGGCCGTCTCCGACTATATTCAGACGTCATTCGGGGTACCCATGTCCGAGGATCTCGTCTACATGACGTGCGGCGCCTCGGCTTCCATCGTCATCGCGCTCACCGCCGTGATCGAGCCGGGGGAGGAGGTCATCGTGCCCGCGCCCTACTTTCCCGAATATGCCGTGTTCCTCGAAGAAGCGGGCGGCGTGCTCGTTCCCGTTCCCACCGATGAAAAATTTCATCTCGACGTCGACGCCATCCGGTGCGCCATCACGGAAAGGACGCGCGCCGTGCTCATCAATTCTCCCAACAATCCCACCGGGGCGGTCTATTCCGAAGAGGAGATGTTCGCGCTCGGGAACATGCTCGCACAGTTTGCAGACCGCCCGCAAGGGCCTGTTCTGCTGCTTGCGGACGAACCCTACCGCGAGCTCACCTATGGCGCGGCACCCGTTTATCCCATGCGGGTCTACGACCACACCGTCGTGCTGTATTCCTTTTCCAAGTCGCTCTCGCTGGCGGGGGAGCGCATCGGCTACATCGCCGTCTCGCCCAAATGCCGTGAGGCGGCGCGGCTGTTCGAGGCCGTCTGCGGGGCGGGCAGGAGGCATGGCTATGTCTGTGCGCCCGCACTCTTCCAACGGGCGGTGACAGGCTCCCTCGGGCAGTGCGCCGGGCTTGAAGTCTACCGCGCCAATCGGGATCTTCTCTACACCTCTCTTTCGGACATGGGGTACACCTGCATCGTCCCCGAGGGTGCTTTCTATCTCTTTGTGAGGGCGCTTGAACCCGACTCCGCGGCCTTTTCGGAGCGCGCAAAGCGCCACGAACTTCTGCTCGTTCCCTCCCACACTTTCGGCGTGGAGGGCTATGTGCGCATCTCATACTGCGTCGAGCGGAGCGTCATCGAGCGGAGCCTGCCCGCTTTTGCGGCACTCATGGAGGAATACCGCGCCGCAAAATAAGCCTGAACCTCGCTGCAAGCGGAAGATAAGTCCCAACCTCGCTCCAAAATGAAAATAATTTCCACATTGAACGAATTTTCTTCGGTTTTCGGGGATTTTCGAAAAGAATTTCCTCAAAAGCGAAGAAAATTTTTTTCAAATCCATTGACAAAATAATAAAATGGTTTTACAATGCAGAGGAAGATATATTCTTCGGATAACATTGGAGACGAGATATGACCAAGAGAAAATTGTTTGCCGTAATCAGCTGTATTTTGACGCTTTTGTTCCTCTTCGCGGCGTGCGGGCCGCTGGATACGTCGTCCGTGCCGGATAAGGAGGATCCGCCCGCCACAACGCCCGAGGACCAAAATCCCCAACCCGAGCCTTTCTCAGTGCAATACCGCAGCGATTTTGCACCGACGAAGTTCGGGAAAGAAGTGAAAAGCGAGGTCACCGAGCTCGGCGCGGGTGTGCACCTCGTCAAGAACACGGCCGTAAAAACAAACGGGGACACCTCCGTCGTGTGGGCCGTCGAGGTGGACCTCAACAAGGCGAATATCATCGCGGGGACTCAGGGCAACAAAACCGTCGGCGCCGATTTTTCCCATGCGGCGCCCTATCAGATGGCGCTGGATTGGGAGGCATTTACGAATGGGCATGTCTACACCTCGCTGAATGCCGACTTCTTTGACCCGGGTTCTTCGACCGGGGTGTGCGTCAACGCCTTTGTCAAAGATGGCTACATCATCAAGGCGGGGCACAATGATAATCGGAATTATGACTACAAGCAGACTTCCTCCGATGTGCCTGCCTCGGCGCCCATGCTGTTCGGCGTAAAGGGCAAAAAGGCGCAGATCGCACCCATCGTCAAGGTGGACGGAGATCCCACCGATCCCGCCGTCAAGCAGCAGTTTGTCAAGAGCACGCTGAGCTATGAAGTGAGCGGGCACCCGGTGAGCCTCGACAGCGCGGTGGCCGACGATCATCTCGCCCTCTTTACGGCGGGCAGTAATGTGAAGATGACGAGCGGATGCGCCGTAAAGGTGAGCACGGCGAAGGGCATGTCTGCCGTCGAAGTGCTCGAAGTCATCCCGATCACGGCGGAATCCACCCTCGAACAGGGCTATAAATATTTGGCGGCCTCGGGCTCCGGGGCCTGCACCACCTACCTCTCCTCCCTGAGAGAGGGCGAAAACCTCTCTTTCAATGTCGCCTCTCCCGACGGGACATGGAACGGCTATCAGACCATCCTCGGCTGCCGTCAGGCGCTCGTGACCGGCGGGGCAATCGCTCCCACCGTCACCAAGGAGAACTCCAACGGCGCACAGAGCCCCGATGTTCCCCGCTCGGCCGTCGGACTCAAAGACGACCACACCGTCGTCATCTTCGCCGTGGAGTCGATGTATTATGGGACCAACCAACCGGGGAGAAAGGATAAGCCCGCGGCGAAAAACGATCCTCACGGCATGAACCTGCCCGAGCTCGCCGAGTTCATCTATTTCTATGGCTGCAACGAAGCGGCCAACTTCGATGGCGGCGGCTCCACCCAGCTCGTCGCGCGCGGGGAAAAGGAGACGGAGGGGCACGTCATCATCCGCTCCTCGGATACCGCAGGCACCGGGCTCATGAGCACCCGCTCCGTGGTGAATTCCATCCTCGTCGTCAAGCGCTGAGAGACGGGGCCCGCATATGACGAAGAACATCTTTGATTTCGATACGAACATGCAACAGCAAGGGGGCGGGGACCGTCCCCTTGTCTGGCGCGATGCGAAGGGGCCCGAATTCGCGCGCTTTGGTTCCGACGCCCTCGAAGAGGAGGGGTGGCACCGTCTCACGGCGGCACAGCGGGCACGCATCCGTGCTTTCAACGACGGGGAGGCGTGGTGTGCCGAGCACTCCTCGGGCATTCAGGTGAAGTTCGAGACGGACGCCTCGGACATCCGCGTGCGCGTGACGCTCGACGGCAAGTTCAACATGACCAACATGACGGAGACGGGGCAGTGCGGCGTCGACCTCTATGTCTATGACGAACGGGTGGGCGGCTACGCCCTCCACGAGGTCGCGCGGTATGATTTGGACGCCTCCTATTATGAAGTTCCGCTCTCTCATTTCGTACATGCCCCCCGCAAAATGCGTCGCTACATCTTAAACCTCCCCCTCTACATCGCCGTAAAGAAGTTGGAGATCGGCCTCGATGAGGGCGCCGAAGTCCGCCCCGCGGGCTTTGCCTGTTCCGCGCGCATCGGCGTTTACGGCACGAGCATCGTGCACGGTTGCGGCGCCTCCCGCCCCGGACTTGCGCCCACCAACCTCCTCTCCCGCCGCCTCGGTTGCGAGGTATACAACTTCGGATTTTCGGGAAGCGCCATGATGGAGCCCGACGTGGGGGACATCCTCGGCGCGCACGGCCTCGATGCGCTCATCGTCGACGTCGAGCCCAATGCGGGGTGCGACGAGCGCCTCCGCGACAATGCCGAGCCCTTCCTCGACGCCTTTTTTGCACACCGGGATGTGCCCGTGGTGCTGTTTTCGCGCGTTCCGTTCGCGCTCGACCTCTATGACGACTACCGCGCCCGTATGGCCGATTACTACCGCGCGTTCCTCCGCGAGCTCGCGAAAACGTACAGAAAGAGGGGCCGTCTCGTGACATTTGCCGACGGCTTCAAGCTCTTCAAGGGCAATTTTACCGAATACACCTGTGACGGCGTTCATCCCGACGATGTGGGCATGCGCGCGCTCACAGACGCCTATGAACGCGAATTGCGCCGCCTCGGGAGGATGAAGCCGTGAAGATCGTCATGCTTCCGCTCGACGAGCGGCCCTGCAATTTCAATTATCCTCAAATGATGCCGCGGGCAAACTATGAGCTCATCATGCCCCCGAAAGAGCTGATGGGGGACAAGAAAACGCCCGCAGATACGGCCCAACTTCGGACATGGTTATGCGAGAATGTGTCTGAGGCGGATGCGTGCATCCTCTCCCTCGACACGCTCATCTATGGCGGGATCGTCCCCTCGCGCCTGCACGAACTTCCCTTGGAGGAGCTCATTGCACGGGCAGACACGGTGAAAGAGTTGCGCAAGCGCAATCCCGCGATGAAGCTGTATCTCTTCCAGCTCATCATGCGCTGTCCCGACTATTCGCTCTCCGACGAGGAGCCCGATTATTACGACGATTGCGGACGGGAGCTGCATCTCTTCGGCCGCTACACGCACAAAAAGCGGCTCGGCATCCTGACAGAGGAGGAACGGGAGGACTTCGAGCGCGTAAAGCAGAGGACGGAGGCTGTCATCGGGGACTACCTCGGGAGGCGGGAAAAGAACCTCGCCGTTCTGCTCCACGACCTCGAAATGATCCGCGACGGGACGGCCGACTTCTTCATCGTCCCGCAAGACGATGCCGCCGTCTATGGCTTCACATCCATGGACCAGATGACCGTGCGGACCTTTTTAAAGGACAATGTCCTGCACATGAAAACGGCCATGTATCCCTCGGCGGACGACACCGGCCTCATTCTCTTGGGGCGCGCGGTGGCCGAATACAACGGTCTCACCCCCAAGATTTACGTGCACTATGCGTCCACCAAGGCGGAGAGCGTGGTGCCGTGGTTTGAAGATAGGCCGCTCGGCGAGACGGTGAAATATCACATCCTGGCCGTGCACGGGCAGCAGGTCTATTCCCTCCCCGAGGCGGACATCGTGCTCTCGGTCAACATGGGCTCGGGGATGTTCGACGCCTCCGACGGCAGATATGCGATGGCCTATGACGTTGAGCGCAATCTCGCCGAATTCGTCGCCTACCTCCGCTATGCGCTCGGCATGCAAAAGATCGTGGCGGTGGGAGACGTTGCGGCGTGCAACGGCAGCGACGGGGAGCTTCTTCGCATTTTGGATGGGGAGGGGCTGCTCATGAAGTTGCATGCCTATGCGGGCTGGAATACCTCCTCCAACACGTTAGGGACGGCCGTCTGCATGGCCGTTCTGTATCTCATCGGCCGCGACGAAAGGGGGAGAAAGCAATTCCTCCTGCACCGCTATTATGAGGACCACGCCTACATGGGGCATGTCCGCGGTGACGTGACCAAAAACAAACTTCCCGCCTTGGGGCTGGATTACTTCCACGCGGACGGAAAGAATGGAAAGGTCGCCGCGCTTGTTCGCGAGGGCATTGTCTCGTATATGGCGGAACACTTTCCCTCCCTTTCAGCGCTCGTGGAGGAGGTCGCCGTGGAGATGCCGTGGCGAAGAATGTTTGAAATAGATTTACGCTTAAAGGTGAAAGAATGAAGAAAATCGGGATCGATTTGGGAGGGACGGCGATCAAGGCCGCCCGTTTTGGCGAGGAGGGAGAGCTCGAAGATGAATTTTCCATCCCCACGCCCGCGCGCGCGGGGAGAATGCCCATTTTTCAGGCGATCTATTGCGCGGTGGATAAACTCTGGAAAGAGGATGTCGGCCTCATCGGCGTTTCGTCGGCGGGGGATATCGATCCCGTGCGCGGGATCTGTGTCCACGCAACCGACAACCTCATCGGCTGGACGGGTGCAAATATCCGAGGAGAGCTCGAACGGCGGTACCATGTCCGCGTTCTCGTCGACAATGACGCGGTTGCGGCCCTCAAAGGCGAACTTGCCTTTTACCCCGAAGCGAAGAATGTGACCATGCTGACATTCGGAACGGGAGTGGGCGGTGCGAGCCTCGTGAACGGCGAGATCTTGCGGGGAAAGAATTTCGGCGCCGCGCGCTGGGGACACACCATCCTCGTGCCGCACGGGATCCGCTGTAATTGCGGCAAGCGCGGCTGTGCGGAGGTGTATCTCTCCGCGACGGCCCTCATAAAACAGGGCCAAAAGCGCATGCTCGGGTTGGTGGACTGCAAACAGCTCTTCGACCGGGCGGCTTCGGGCGAGACGGAGGCCGTGGACGTCGTTGCCCGCTTTCAGGATCATCTCGGCATTCTCTTGGAGAACGTGCGCACCGTGCTCGCTCCGGAATACATCATTTTGGGCGGCGGCGTTGCCAAGTCCGTCTCCGTCATGGAGGAAGTCATCGGGGGAGCGGAGGACGTCGTGCTCGCCCGCCGCGGTTCGCTTGCGGGCGTCTATGGCGCCATCTCCGAGCGGATCTGACCCCGGCCCCCCGGGCATGGTTGCCCCCTCGGGCAGCCCCTCCGCCGAACGGCTTGGAGGTTTCACATCCCATCAAGAAAAAAAGACAGGAATCAAGGAGGAACTATGCGTTTTAATATTTCCGATGAAGGTGTTGCCACAGCCGCGAGAGCGCTTGCGCAGTTCGGCATCGAGGTGGACGAGAGGGGCATCGAGACGGTGCTCGTTCCGTCGGCAGAGTTTTCCGCGCGCGTGGCGGACGGCGTGCTCACCGTCTGTTACCAAAAGCGCGTGCAGATCTTTCTCGCCTTAAAGACGGTGGCGGATGAGTATGCCGGGGGAGAATATGCTTTCTCCCGCAGGGCTGCTTTCCGCAACCTTACCTATATGCTCGATTGCTCCCGCAACGCGGTCGCAAAGTGTGAAACGGTGGAGGAGCTCGTGCGCCACCTCGCCGTGATGGGCTATGATTCCCTCGGCCTCTACATGGAGGATACTTTCGTCCTCCCCGGCTATCCCTATTTCGGATACTTGCGCAACCCCTACACAAGGGAGGACATCGCGCGCATGGAGGCGGTGTGCGACGCCTATGGCATCGAGCTCGTGCCCTATATCCAGACGCTCGCGCACTTCAACACGCTGACCCGCCATTACGCCATGGACGGATTTTTCGATACGGCCGATATTCTGATGGCGGGCGAGGAGCGCACCTATGAGTTCCTCGATGCGCTCTTAAAGACGGTGTCCGAATACTTCAAGACGCGTTCCGTGCACTTGGGAATGGATGAAGCGTACATGTTGGGGCGGGGCAAATACCTCGACAAGAACGGCTACAAGCCCCGCTTTGACATCATGAACGCGCACCTCGAACGCGTGCTCGCGCTGTGCGAGAAATACGGCCTGAGGCCCATGATGTGGTCAGATATGTTTTTCTCGCAGATGTGGGGCGCGCAATACGGAGAGGATATCGCGGAGGAGATCGCGCGCCGCGTTCCCCTCACTGTGGAGCTCATCTATTGGGATTATTACCACGTCTCCGAGGAGCACTATGCGGCCATGATCCAAAAGCACCGCGCGTTCCACAACCCCCTCGGCTTTGCAGCAGGCGCGTGGAAGTGGTTGGGCTACACGCCCGACAACCGCTATTCCTTTGCATCCAACGCCGCCTCGGCGCGTGCCTGCATCCGGGAGGGTATCCCGCGCTATATCGTCACGGGCTGGGGAGACAACGGCGGCGAATGCTCGCCGTTCGCAACGCTTCCCGCTCTCCTGCACTGTGCCCGCATGAATTACGGGATGTTTGAGATCGACGGGGACTTCGAGAAGAGCTTTGAGACGCTCTCCGGCATGCCCTTTGAAGATTTCATGACCATCGACCTCTGCAACCGCGTCAGCGAGAGCACCGATGTCGAGGAGAAGAACAGCGCCAATAAATTTTTGCTGTTCAACGACGTTCTCCTCGGCACGCTCGATACCACTGTGTATGAGGGCCTCGGAGCCCTCTACCTCAGACATGCCTATGCCCTCCGCCGTGCGGAGAAGCGTGCAGGCAGATTTGCTTACCTCTTCCGGACGCAGCTCGAACTCGCTCGCGTGCTTGCCGTGAAAGCCGATCTCGGCATCCGGCTTAGGGCTGCCTATGCGGACGGCGACAGGGAGCGGCTCGCCCGCCTCCTCACGGAACTGAGGCAGCTTCCCGCGCGCATCGAGCAGTTCTACCGCGCTTTCCGCGCACAGTGGAATGCCGAGAACAGGCCCAACGGATTGGATGTGCAGGACATCCGCATCGGCGCCTTAAAACAGCGCATCCTCGTGGCCGTCGAAAAACTCGACGACTTCCTCGCAGGGCGGGCGCCCACCGTTCCGGAGCTCGAAGAAAAATTGCTCGACTTCATGGGCCATGGAGAGGAGTTCGAGCAGGATTACGACCAGTGCGAATGGCGTTGGCGCAGGATGACTTCCGTCAATGTCAACGAATAAATCAAGCAAGGAGACGACGTTATGATCAAAAAGTACACCTATGGGAAACCCATTCAAACAGACGCCACCGTCATTCCGCTCAATGCAACCGTGGGCATGCCTGCCCCCTTTACCGTCACCGAGACGGAGACGGGCGTTCAGTTTGCCTATGCCATGGACCGCGACGACGCCGTCTTTGGCCTCGGCGAGCAGTTGCGCGGCATGAACAAGCGTGGCTGGATCTATGAGAGCTGGAACTATGACGATCCCTCCATCACCGAGGGGCGGTCCTGTCTCTATGGCGCGCACAACTTCATCCTCATCTTTGGGAAAAAGACGTTCGGCGCTTTCTTCGATTGCGGCGGCAAGGTCACTTTCGACATCGGCTACTCCGATCCCGACCTCTTGACCGTTTGCGCGAAAGATGTGGACGTATACGTGATCGAGGGTGAAAATGCGCTCGACATCGTCAAGAAGTTCCGCACACTCATCGGCCCGAGCTACATTCCCCCCAAGTGGGCGTTCGGATATGCGCAGTCCAAATGGGGGTATAAGTGCGAGGCGGATATCCGCACCGTGTACGAGGGCTACCGCCGCGAGGACATCCCTCTCGATATGATCTACCTCGACATCGACTATATGCAGGACTACAAGGACTTCACCGTCAACGTGGAGCGCTATCCCGATCTTCCCGCCCTTTCCGCCGAACTCAAAGCGGACGGGGTATACCTCGTGCCCATCATCGATGCCGCCGTCAAGGTGCAGGCGGGCTATTCCGTCTATGAAGAGGGCGTCGAGAAAGGGTACTTCTGCACGGACAAGGAGGGGGAGCCCTTTGTCATCGGCGTGTGGCCGGGAGACAGCCTCCTGCCCGACGTGTTGAATCCTGCGGCGCGGCTGTGGTTCGGTTCCCAATACAAGGCCCTGCTCGACCAGGGGATCGAGGGCTTTTGGAACGACATGAACGAGCCGGCCATCTTTTACAGCAAGACGAGGTTGCAGAGCGCGCTCGGGGAGGTCGCCAAGGCCGTGGGCAAGAATTTGCAGGTGGAGGAATTTAACGAGGTCACCGGCAATTTCCATCACCTTGCAAACAGCCTCGCGGATTACGACAGCTTCTACCACAACGCCCCGGACGGCCGCCATGTCCACACGGATGCGCACAACCTCTATGGCTACAACATGACGCGCGGGGCGGCGGAGTATTTTGAGGAGTACGCCCCCGACAGACGGTTCTTGCTCTTCTCGCGCTCCTCGTATATCGGGCTGCACCGCTATGCGGGCATCTGGACGGGAGACAACTGCTCGTGGTGGTCGCACCTCAAACACAACATCGCCATGATGCCCGGCCTCGACATGTGCGGTTTTCTTTACGCGGGCGCCGACCTCGGCGGCCACGGCGACCGCACCACCGAGGAGCTCATGTTGCGCTGGCTCGCTTTCGGCATCTTCGAGCCGCTCTTGCGCAACCATGCCACGCAGGGCACGCGCGACCAGGAGTTCTACATCTTTAAGGATAAGAAAGCATTCCGCAACCTGCTCGGTATCCGCTATTCCATCCTGCCCTACCTTTACAGCGAATTCGTAACATGCGCTAAGAACGGGGGAATGCTCTCCCGCCCGCTGTGCTTTGACTATCCCGACGATGCGCGCGCCCGCACCGTGGAGGACCAGCTCCTCATCGGCGACAGCATCATGATCGCGCCCGTCATCGAACAGAACGCGCGCGGCCGCTATGTCTATGTGCCCGCCCGCATGAAGATGATCCGCATGAAAGCGGGCGACCGCTACACCGAGCGCATCGTGGAGAAAGGGGAGTATTACATCGAAGTGCCCCTCGACGAGATCGTGTTCTTCCTCAAAGAGGGCAAAGTCATGCCGCTCGCAAAGCCGGCCAAGAACGTCGCCTCCCTCGACGAAGAACATCTCACATGGCTCAAATTTATTTCCGAGCCGACGCAATACCGTATCTGTCGCGACGACGGATTCAGTAAATCGAGCCTCGAAAACTTTGAAACCGTGACGGTGGAACCCTGACATGGGTATCACAGAGCTCGCCGAGCTCATTGAAATGCCGCCCGAGATGACGAAAAAATTGCACCCTGTTTCGGGATTTTCGGAGGAGATCGGCGCACTGCTTGCAATCTCGCGCTTCGAGGCCGCCGCAAACGCCCTGCACGAGGGTCTCGCACCCGATGAGGACGGCGCAAAAATCCTCTCGGCCATGCTCGAAGCCGCCACCATGTCCGAAAGGGAGTATTCAAAACGCGAGATCCCACACACTGTGTATGTGGAGACCATGAAAGCGTTCTCCCGCTTCGTGCGGGAGCATCACGCAAAATACGGGCAATGGGGATTCTCCACGTGGTGGTGGGCGGGCCGGCAGACCTCCTTAAAGCTCTTCCGCCTCGGCGCGCTGGAATATGAGATGTGCGAGGAGGAGACGGGGCGGGAACTCTCCGTCCACATCCCCTCGGGGGCAGACCTTTCGCCCGCCGCCGTGGATGCTTCGCTCTCGGCCGCCCGCGATTTCTTCGGGACCCATTTCCCGCAGTATGGCGGTGCGCCGTTCACCTGCTGTTCGTGGATGCTCGCCCCGACGCTCCGCGCGCTCCTGCCCTCCTCTTCGAATATCCTCGCCTTTGCCGGGCGCTTCGAGATCGTTGCGGAGTATGACAAGCGCGACTATGAGGAATTTGTTTTCCGATGCCCGCCGGGGACCCCTCCCGCCGATTACCCGGAAGTCACCTCCTTGCAGCGGGCGCTCAAAGTGCATCTCTTGCGGGGGAACACGCTCGGCGTTGCCCGCGGGATCCTCAGATCCGCGGAATAGCCTGCTTTTGCTCCTGCTTTTTGCAGATAATTTGTAGATAAAATGAAGAAAAGTTTCTTTTTTCATTGGGAATGAGTTGACAAGAGCGGAAAAAATTTTGTAGAATAAAACGTAACGCGTGTAGCCACATAAGAAAGGCAGTTACCGGGACACCGCTCCCACGCTTGCTTTTCGGGACAGAAAAAACGGAGGGTTTCAGAAAATGCCAAACACCATCAAACGCAAAATTGCACGCCTCAAAGAAGGGAAACTCACCAAGAGCCAACAGAAACTCGTTGAATATTTCGAGACGGTGGACCTTCGCAAGGTCATCTATATGTCCATCACCGATCTTGCCGCGGCGACGGATGTGGCAGAGGCCACCGTTTTGCGCTTTTGCCGCTCGCTCGGATTCAACGGCTATCAGGAATTCCGCCTGAACCTTGCGCAAGGCGCGGTGGAGGACGACGATGAGGACGACGGCGGCATTGCTTTCGTCGGCGAGCTCGAAGATACCTATCAACTCGCAATGGAAAATGTGAGAAAGGGGCTCACCGAGGTCCAGCTGCACGAGGCCATCGACATGATCTTGTCCGCAAACACCGTGTGTTGTTTCGGCGTGGGCCATTCGCACCTCGCGGCGCTCGAACTGCACAACCGCCTCATGATGATGGGGCTCGTCACGTTCTGTGAACGAGATACCCACCTGCAAAACGTGCTTCTGTCGTCGAGAGGGGAGGGAGACCTCATGATCATCTTCTCCGTCTCCGGCGCCTCCAAGGATACGGTGGAGGCCGCCGAACTCGCCCGTGCCATCGGAATGAAGCTGCTGGTCATCACCTGCTACAAGAACTCGCCGCTCTCGCGGTATGGCGATCTGGTCCTTGCGGCGGAGCCCATGGATTCGCCCATGCACCCCGGCGCCATGGCGGGCAAGATCATGCAGCTGTTCATGGTAGACGTGCTCTGTACGGGCATGCACAACGCGGATAAGCCGCGCTTCGATGCGTATTACGCAAAGAGCAGCCGCGCGACCGTGAGCAAACTCATCTAAACATCCCAAATCCAAATTTCCGCTCTTGAAGCGCCCTGCCTTGGCAGGGCTTTTTTTATGCCGCAAAGGCCGCCCGCTCCCGACGTCGGAAAATTTTTTTCAAAACGCACCGCGCAAAAATTTTCCCCGAAAACGCCCGGCGGAGAGGGAAGTTTTTCCTCTCTTGTATATTATTGAAAGAAAAATTTTTTCATATGCACGAAAACAAGACGATAAAATGAACAAAATAAAAAGAAAATTGCAGAAAAAATAAAAATTTTTTTCAAAAAGCATTGACAAAAGCACGTTTCGGTTGTACAATGACACTACAAAAGTATTCCTTCATAAAAAACAAGGGAATAGCAGGAGGAAAATTATGAAAAAGCTGGTAGCGCTATTACTCGGCTCAGCGATGGTAACAACGGCTATCGCCGGCCTCGCTGCATGCGGGCCGAAAGGAGGAGGGGGCGGCGAAGCCACGCGTCGGCCCGATCCGTTCCCGCAAGATTCATATGAGGCTTATGACTACACGGGCGCAAAGGTGGGGGCGTATCGTTCGATTGCGGCCGCCATCAATGCGACGGTCGAAGCGGACAAAGATTTCACCGAGGACGATGAACAAACACCCGGCACAAAAGGCGGCTATGTCATCAAAAAGGGCGGAACCAAACACCTCTTTGACAACCTCAACGGCTTCGGGGGGAACAACTCCGATTGCTTCTGGTACTATGAGGACGGCAACAAGCTGACGGCGTTCAACTGCTGGGACAAGGTGCAGGGCATCTCCATTTTGCAGAACGCCAAGGTCGTCGGCCACCAGACCACATCCATGGGGCAGGAATCCATGCAGTCGTGGAACGGATTCGGCCTGCTCGATGCGCACGCACAGCTCATTGGCAACGAAAAGGTCGCGCCTCCCACTTGGGAATTCTCCAAGCCGATGGATGCCGGCATCATGGGCTTCCCCGCAAGAAAGAGGGGTGTCTCCGGTCTCCGCTATTCCATTGATTTATCCAATGTGAAGATCACTCCCGCCTATGAGGGCATCACGGACGGCGTGTATGCCTACTTCGGCACCTATACGTGGCAAGATTTTTACGTGCTTGCAACGGGTATCGCGTGCGACACCACCACTGGTGATTGGTATCCTTTCCGCGGGACCTCCCGTGACGACAGCTTTTACGATATCGAATACAACGTAGACGGCAAGTCCAAGCCGCTCTTCACCTCCACGTGGCACGACGATGAGAACGGCGGCTACTTCACGCCCAACGTCAAGACGGCCGACCTCGAAATCAAGACCTATCGCGGCATCGACGAGGACGAGTCGGTGTATTGGGAAGACAGGTTCTCCATCGTGTTCGATAAGGGCACCAAGCAGGAGAGCAAATACGATCTTCTCATCGACGACGCCATGATGAACAACTACTTCTCGCGTCCCATCAGTGCGGACAACGGGTATGTGTTCATTGCCGGTCTCGACATCAAGAATCACGACAAAACCGTGACGACCGTTCCCAATGTCGACTATTTCAACGGCGCCAAGTTCGAGAACTTCACCGTGACGGCGGCCGCCGTGTATTTCCCCACCTTGGAGGAGATCAACGATGCAGAGTATGCCCTGGCAGTGATCGATCCCGACCTCCGCGGCCGCTGGTGCGATGCGCTCATGGCCAACGACGAAGTGGTGGAGAACACTTGGGACTACACCTATCTCTATAATTATAGCTGCACCTCCTATGAGTCGAAAGACGGAACCGACGTCTACAACTTCAAGTTCGACGGCAATCCCGTTGCGGAGACCGAGGTGGGCGGCACGCTCAAAGAGTATCAGGACAAGGTCGATTCCCTTTCGGCCATGACGGTCGAAAACGCCTCCGATTACCTCGCCACCTATGACGAAGTGACCAAGTGGTACGGTGCGGACAAAGATCACACCGGCAGCACGGGCATTCTCCAACAATACCTGCTCGTCCTCGATTTCGCACCCTATGAGGCAGCCAAGCCCACATACGAGGCCTCTTTCAAGCTCACCGAGCAGGGGCAGGCCATCCTCGAAGAGCTCAGAACTTACAGTCTCCTCAGCGCCTACAACTACAAGGGCTGGGAAGCTCCCGCGGGCACCGACGTAAAGGGCTATCTGTGGAGCGAAGCACAGAAGTTCGGCGCGCTGCTTCAAAAGTATAACGCGCTCGAAAGCGCCGATAAAAGCAACATCCTCCGTCTCTATGAGGGCGGCAAGGAAGAGTTCGAATCTTGGAAAAAGACCTATGAGGGCATCAAGAGCTACATGGACAATGCCGCCTTCACGGGCAAGAACTACACCATCGGCAACATCGCGATGAGCGGTACGGTCACCTACACGGGCGCACAGGCTCTCGAAAAGCTCTTCGAGCTCGCCATCAAGATCCACACGACGACCTATGAGGGTGTTCCCAAGGAAGAGGCGGGCACCCTTTGCAGCGACGCCACCGGTTGCTACCAAGACGGCTTCCATCTCCTCTTCTTGTTGCAGAAGATGAAAGAAGAGCAGGTCACCGTTCCCGCCATCTTCGACGAGATGTTCCTGTCCGCAATCACCTCAACGGAGCGCTCCATGGGCTTCTTGACCGACTTCAACGATTACATCTATCCCGTGCTCACCATTGCGGGCGAGATCTACAAAGCGCAAGAGGCGGGAGAATTCGTGTGGTTGAATCAAGAGCTTGCAGATCGCATCAATGCCTGCATGGTCGGCAAAGACGGCTTCGATGAGGGCGGATTCCAGTGGAACTGCGTCACGAAACCCAATCCCCACGGCGACCTCCGCAACGGCGACACCAACTATGAGATCTACTTCGGGCTCCCCAACGCAAACAACAACTTCCGCGCCAACCTGCAATACATCATCGAGGTCGTCAGCTCGGCCGATGCCACGGCAGAACTCTTGAAGTCCGGGTTAGCCTACAAGGCCAACGTGAAGCCGCTCGCCGAGGACCCGAGAGAGAATGTTTCCGCCGCCGTGAAGGCAGTGCGCGAGGCATTTGCCTCTTTCTCCTCCATGCCCAAGTATGAATACAAGGGCTGGTCGACGACCGGGGACGACATTAGCGGATATCTCTACAACGAAGTGCAGGCTTTCAAGACCAAAGTGAAGCCGCTCTATGACAATCTCTCCGAGGGCGATAAGTCCGACTTCGAGATCATTGCCAATATGCACTCTTTCAACGAGTGGATGAAGCTCGCCGAGGACGACACCATCCTTGAAGCCTATCCCGCACTCGCAAACATCACCGTAAACACCTATGTTAATCCCAAGAACACCACCGAGAAGAAGGATTTCAGCGGGATGGAATTGTTCGAGCACATCGTCCGTTGGGCGTATAAGCTCCGCATCGGCGGTGATTTCGGCGAATTCAACGATTACAGAAAGGGCAACGGCATCCTCGATTTCAACGGCGCTCCTTTCCCGTCCAGCTATCTCTGCTCGTGCTATGAGCTCTTGATGAGCAAGGCGGCGGCGGACTATGAGCTGCCCGGCTTCCTGCAAGATCTGTTCGAAGAGATCGAGTTCGAGACCTTCTATCAGACGGCATGGTATCCCATCGTTGAAACGGCAAGGCTCGCACAGCGCATCCACGATGAAAATCCCGAAGTGCTTGCAGACCTCACCGATGACGACCTCACATTCCTCAACAAAGTTTGGGTGAGCACGTATACCATCGGCGAATTGCTCGATTGGAACTGGAACAAGGGCAACAAGTTTGAGATGTATCTCAGCGACGCGATGGTCTACATGACCATTCTCGGCGGTTGCACCCTCACCAAGACCGTCACGCCCGCACAGGCCGGCGATCCCACCGAGGTCCCGCTCAAAGCCCGCGAATACTTCGAGATCGTGTCCAACTTCCTCAAAAAATGCGGCTACACCATCAACAGCAACGGCTGGGGCGTGACCGACATCACCATCGAGATCCCCGCCGTCGAGACGCCCATCGTCACCGCCGCGGAGATCAACGAGAACTTCCAAAAGCTCTCCGACGTCACCGACATGACGAAGTACAATCTCATCGGTTGGGAGACGCGCGGCAGCAAGAAGCAGGGCTTCCTTTACAGCGAAGTGCAGCTCTTCAACCGCATCCTCAAAGCCTACAACGACCTCACCGATAAGAGCGGTGTGACCGTTGCAAACGGCGCGAAGTGGGAGGCATGGAAAGCGCTCGCAACCGAGATCAACGCCCTCGTTGCCACCAAGGACTTTGAAAGCACCACCATCTCCGTCTTGGGACGCAGATGGAACGACGGCCTCGTGACGCTCACCGCCGCGGAAGCCATCGTAGAGATCTACACGGGCGCCAAGCTCATCGCTGCCGGCACCAAGTGGGGCGGCGAATGGGACAATGACGACCCCAACAACAACGGCGTGACAACGCTCACCAGCGACAACAACTGGCAGCCCGGCGTTCGCACATACTTCCTCGCGGTCACGATGCGCGAACTCGGATTCAAGCTCCCCGGCTTTGTGGATGACCTCCTCGAAAGCATTGAGGGCGGCGAACACATCTATAACGATCTCGACTACATCTTCGCAGTCTTGAAGATCGCCAAGATGCTTGAAGATAACGCCAATTTGAAGCTCACCGCAGATCTCGCCGAACTTGTCAACAAGACCATGGTCGGCAAGGAGAGATTCGGCGAGGGCGGCTTGAATTGGAACTACCAGAAAGACACCGGCAGCTTTGGCGGCCGCAGCGATAAGTTCATCACCTGCTTCGGGCTCTCCCTCGATGGCGGCAAGAACTTCAAGACATATCTCGACTCCGTGATCGCATGGCTCGTGACCAACGGCGCCACCGCGAATGAAGCGGGCATGGGTATCACCGCCAACGTCACCGCCAAGTAATATTTCACCGATTCCTCACCGGAAGGTGAGTGAAATTCCTCCATACCCGCCCTCTCCCGCCGCATGCGGGAGAGGGTCCGTGGGGGAATTTGACACATAGGCCGACCTCGACTCCGCAACCGGAGAGAGGGGAGGCCCGCCCTGAACCAACACCGCCTTTTTCGCCATTCCCCCCCCCTTAACGAAAAAGGCCCCTCGCCTCTCCCCGCCGCACGGGCGGGGAGGGACCGAGGCAAGAGGGGGAACGTCTCAACAATGTAGGGAGGAATTTTCAATGAAGAAGCTATTTGCCGTTGCGCTTGCCGGTGTGCTCGCCGTCTCCGGACTTGCCGTCTTTGCAGGTTGCGGGGAGCTTTACGATGTTCCCATCGATTGGAACGTCGATCTCTCCGAGCCCATTGCGCTCAAAGGCCTGTATCCCGAAACGGCCATCGGGACGTTCGGGCATGACGACACCGCCAAGATCATCGAACAGACGACGGGATATCAGGTCACCTATGAGGAATTGGGGACCAATGCGGACGTGGACGTCAACAAATATCTCAATTCCCGCGCACAATATCATTTCATGAAACTTACCGAGGCGCAGTATCACCCCTATCTCGAAAAGGGGACTTTCTGTGACCTCACGGAAATTTTACAGAAAACGCAGGCAGGGCGCACCCTCTATCAGCTCATCGACCTCATGGATTACGGGTGGGATTCCGTGACCTATGTCGATTCCGAGGGGCAAAAACATATCTATGGGATCCCCGATTTCGGCTATGTGCCCATGACCGATTCGGCATTGATCTGGAACAGAGACCACCTCAAACAGATCGGCTTTGCCGAGCATTTCAATAAGGAAGAGGGCAGCCTCCCCGAGACGCTGAGCGAATTCGACTGGGCGATCTTAGAGTGCCAGAAGAAGTTCGGCGAGGAAGCGGGGAACGATTCTTATCACGCCCTTGGCTTGCCCGGCAGCAACTCCAACGAGATCACCTCGCTCAAAGGCGCGTTCGAGGTCCCGTTCCAATTCTTCGTGGACAAAAGCGGACAGATCCAGCAGTATGAGTTCAGCGAAGGGACCACGATGTATGCCCAATACATGCACAGGATCCGCTACAAGGGGATCCTCTCCGATGCCTGGCAGTCGGAAACGGACGCAGGGCTCAACTCCAAGTTCGCGCGCCAAAACTATTCGTGCGTGTCCCTGCCCTATTGGAATGTCGACGACCTCATCAACGAGATCAGCGCGGTGGCGAGCGTGAAATACGCAGGCAGCCTTGTGGAGCAGCTCGGCATTCCCGAAAACGAGAACACTCCCGAGAACGTTAAGGCCAAGGCGATCGGTTGGCAACTCCGCATCCGCGGTGACGGCTTCTCTTTCGAGACAGATGACAAGCAGACCGTCACGAGCCCCAACCAAGAGGTCGCGCGCATCGAGGGCGGCAACGGCGGCGTCTCCTATTACACCGTCATCCCCGCCTACATGCAGGACAAGGCGCTCTATGTGGTGGATTTCCTCGCCAAGAAGATGGAATTCTTCGGTGAATTCTATGGCGGAAACGGCCTCAGCTTAGAGGAGCAGGCCAAGTATGGAAACGATCCCGAAAAGTTCCCCGAAAATACCCACTGGTATGAGGTCCCGACGCCCGCGAGCATCGTCCCCGGCGTGGACAAAGTCCCCGGCAAAGAGGACTATGAGACCTATTTGCAGGAATATATCGCCAAGGGCAACACCCCGGCGGTGGCCGCGGAGAAAGTGGAGCAAGAGGTGTATAACCAATTCGAGGATCTCAGCAAGCGGGTCATCTTCTTGCGCCCGTACAGCTTCACATACAAGAAGTACAGCAACAAGAATCCCAACGACGGCAATGTGCTCTCCGAGGATGAATCCAAGGTAAACGTCGAGGAGGTCACGGTCTCCAAACCGGGCATGTGGGTGCAGCTCACGGATCGCTATATCGAGCAGATCAACGATAACTCGCAATATTGCAACGGCACCAATGCCGTCTCGGCGCGCGTTCTGTTCCACTTGCGCGAGACGGGCTTCGGCGCTTGGCGCGTTGTCATTCCCAACGACGAAACGCTCATCCGCAACCCCATGGAGATGTGCCCGCCCATGGAGAATTGGTCGAAAAAGTCCATTCTGTGCCGCACATTGCTCAAAAACGGCGTAAGTTCGGCCATCGACGCCCAACCCAAGGAGGGGAGGGACATCGCCAAGGAAACCATCGAAGCCATCCGCGAACAGGCCCGCAGTGCCAGCACCGGCTATTGGACGCAGGCCATGGTCGACGAAATGACCGAATGGTATAACAACGTGAAACTCAACCGGAATTAAGAAAAGAAGTTCCCCCGGGGACAAAGAAGGTGCAATTATGGATCATAACTTGCAACTGACGGAAACTCCCGCCGCAGAAGCGGCGGGAGCTCCCGAAGAGCAGGCGGCTTTCCCGGCTGTTACGAAGCAAAAAGCAGAAAAAAAGACAGGTTTTTGGAGAGATCAGGGGAAACGCGCCAAGAAATATTGGAAACTGTTATTGTTTATCCTACCGGCCGCCGCGTTTACACTGATTTTTTCATATGTGCCCATGTTCGGCGTGCTCTTTGCGTTCAAGGGGCCGGAGTTCGACCTCACGAAAGCGGACGTCATGTATAATCTGACGCACGGATCGTGGACACTCAATAACTTCCTGCATATTTTTGATGATCCGGACGTCGGCAAGGCAATCGGGAATACGCTCACCATCAACGTCATCCGTCTCTTCCTCTGTTTCCCGCTCTCCATCCTCATTGCCGTGATGCTCTCCGAGCTCAAACGGCAGTGGGTCGCCAAGACGGTGCTCATCATCATCACCATCCCCAACTTCCTGTCGTGGGCCATCGTCATCGGGATTTGGGCAGGCTTTTTGCACCCCGATACCGGCATCCTGGGCAGGATCACGGGGCACATCATGGCCAACCCGTATTGGTTCAAGCCGCTCGTCGTATTCCTGTCGGCGTGGAAAGGCGCGGGATGGGGGTGTATCCTCTTCTATTCCGCGATCATGGCCATCGACAAGACGTATTATGAGTCGGCCACCCTCGAGGGCGCAAACAAGCTGCAAAAGATGTGGTATCTCACGATCCCGTCGATCATGCCCACCATTGCGCTCATGCTGGTCTTGAACATCAGCGGCATGATGGCCGTCGGCTTCGAGCAGGTGTGGACGATGATGAAGATCAACGCGGACCTGTTCAATTCCCAGATGACATTGGATACCTATCTCTACAACATCTCCATTGTCAACCAGGACGACATCCCGTATGCGACCGCGCTCGGTGTGGTAAACGGCGCCATCGCGCTCGCGTTGATGCTCATCGGCAACGCCATCACGACCAAGACGTTGAAGCGCGGACTTTGGTAAGGAGGAGACGATCATGGAAGAAATCAAGACGACGGTCCCCAAGAAGCGTTCCTTTTTGGACCGTTTCCGCAAGAATCCCAACAAGATCCGTGAAAGCGTGATGGACAGAGTGCTCAACGTCCTCAATATCGCACTGCTCCTCTTTGGCGTGCTCATCACCATCTTCCCCTTACTCAACTACTTTTCGCTCGCATTCAACGACGGATACTTCAACTTAGATGTGGTATTCTATCCCGTAAGGCCCACGCTCGCATCCTTTGAATACATCTTTGCGGGGAACGGTGCCACGGACTTCTGGCGCGCTTTCGGCAACTCGGTGTTCATCACGGTCGTCATCACGATCGTATCCAACCTCGTGGAGGCAATGGCGGCGTATCCGCTCTCCAAGAAAGATTGCCCCTGCCGCAGCGGCATCATGATGTTCTTTATCATCACCATGCTCTTCTCGGCAGGCATCATGCCCATCTACCTCTTGATGCTCAGCTTCAATCTCCTCAACAACATCTGGTCGGTCATCCTCATCTCCATCAGCAACGTCACCCACCTGCTCTACTTCAAGACGTTCTTCGAGGGGATCCCCACCGACATCGAGGAGGCCGCGCGGCTCGACGGGGCGGGGGATCTCTCCCTCTTCTTCCTCATCATCGTGCCCATGTCCCTGCCCATCATCGGCAGCTGTTGCTTCTTCACCATCGTGGGCACATGGAACAGCTATGGCTCGGCCATGCTCTTCATCCCCGAGTCCTCGCGCGGCGTGCCCAATATGCCGCTCGCCTATTACATCTTCTACTTCATGAACAAGAGCGTGCTCGACACGACAGATTCGTGGCTTCAACCCAACATCGCCAACGTGGAAGCGGCCATGATGTTCATGAGCATCGTGCCCATCATCCTCATGTATCCTTACGTCGTCAAATACATCAAGAGCGGACTGCAAATCGGTTCCGTGAAGGGTTGAGATGAATCGCATCCTCATGGTCCCGCTCGACGAGCGGCCCTGCAACTATCGCTTCCCGCAGATCATGCCGAAAGCGGAATACACGCTCGAAATGGTACCCATGTCCATGATGGGGCTCAAAAAAAGGCCCGCGGACAGGGACGCCATCGCGGCGTGGCTGAGGCGCAAAGCGGGGGAAGCGAACATCCTCATCCTTGCGCTCGACACCCTTGTCTATGGCGGTCTCATCCCGTCGCGCCTCCACGCGGAGGAGCGGGAAGCGCTCATGGCGCGCGTCGATTTGGTAAAGGAGTTGCGCAAGCTCAATCCCGCGCTCAAAATCTATGCTTTCATGACGATCATGCGCTGCCCGCGGTTCTCCAACGGCGACGAGGAGCCCGAATATTATTGGGATTGCGGCGCCGACATTCACAAGTATGGGATCTTGACGCACAGAAAAGCGCTCGGGATGCTCACGGAGGCGGAGAGAGGGGAGCTTGCGGCCATCGAGGCCCGCATTCCGCGGGATGCGCTCGCGGACTATACGGCCCGCCGCGCCGTCAACTCAGACGTGCTGTGCCATGCGCTGACGCTCATGGAAGAGGAGATCGTGGACGGGTTTATCGTCCCGCAAGACGACAGCGCGCCGTACGGGTTTACCGCCATGGATCAAGAGAAAGTGCGCGCTTTCCTGAAAGAGCGCCGCCTCGAACTGAAAGTCCCCATCTATCCCGCGGCCGACGACACGGGCATGACCATGCTCGTGCGGGCAGTGAACGAAACGGTGGGTACCATGCCCAAGATCTATGTCTACTATGCCTCCCATTTCGGACCCTTTGTGACCCCCTCGTTCGAGGACAGGACCATCGACGCGACAATCAAGTGCCAGATCATGGCGGCGGGCTGTATCAGGGTGTATAGCCTTGCGGAATGCGACATCGCGGTCGCCGTAAACATCGGCGCGGAGATGATCTATGAGGGCACCCCGGGGCAGATGACGCGGGCATACGATGTCGAGCGAAGTCTGCCCGAATATATCCGTTTTCTCAAATACGCATTGGAGGAAAAAAAGCTCGTGGCGGTGGCAGACGTGGCTTATCCCACGCACAACGATCTCGAACTCATGCACTTCCTGCGCGACGAGGACCTTCTCTTGAAGATCCACGCCTATGCGGGATGGAACACCTCCTCGAACACGCTCGGCACCGTGATCTGTGAAAGCGCCTTGCTGCTTGCGGGCGGCGATGCCGAGGGCAACAAGTATTTTCTGTTGCACCGTTACTACGACGACGTGGGCTATTGCTCCCACGCGCGTACATGGACGGATATCCACGCGGTCCCCAAATACGGCTGCACCGTTTTCGCCTTGGATGGCGAACGCGGGAAGTGCGTTGCGGAGGCAAGGGAAGAGATCATGCGCTACATGCGCGAGAACTTTCCGTCGCTTGCCAATGAAGTCGAGGACATCGACGTCGTGAGCCCGTGGAACCGTACGTTCGAGATTGATCTGTGTCTCAAACTCAGTCGTAACAGGTCGTAAAAGGGTTCGCTATGAAAAAAATCAACAGTCGGCATATCACAAGGACAGAGGAAGGCTTTTCGCTGACACTTTCCCGCGAATATCGTGCAGTGTTCGGCTTTGGAGAAAAGTTTGACAATGTCAACCAAAAGGGCAAGTTTGTGCGTGCCTGTGTGCGAGAAAAGTGTTTCCGGCAGGGGGAGTATACCTATTACTCCATGCCTTTCTTCCTGACCCCCGACGGTTTCGGCATCTATGTGGATACCTACTTGGAGGTGGACTTCGACTTCCGCAAGGAGGGGGAGCTCACGATCACTTTCGGGGCGGGAACAAATGGGGAAGAGGCGAGCGTGTGGTATTTCGAGGGGAGCCCCAAGGAGATCCTCGGAGAATTCCGCAAACTCGTGGGTCTGCCCCGCGTCTTTCCCAAGTGGGCGCTCGGGTGCTGGATGAGCGCCAACCGCTGGCATACGCAGGAGGAGGTGGAAGAGCAGAGGCGGCTCACGCGGGAGCACAACTTCCCGCACAATGTGCTCGTCATCGAGCCGTGGAGCGACCTCACGACCCACTATCTCTTCAACGGCTGCACGGTCCCGCCCAAGGCGGGGGATGAGTATGCGAGTTTTTCCGAACTGCACTTCTCCGATCCGTGGCCCGATCCCCGCGCCCTCGTGGACGGCCTGCATGCAGACGGCATTCGCGTGCTGCTGTGGATCGTTCCGCAATACGCGCAGGGCATCAATCTCGAAAGCAAATTCAACGAAAGCCAATGCCTCTCGGACAACGAATACGTCAAGGCGCACAGAGAGTGCGTGCTGAATGCGGACGGGACGCCCTATGAGATCCCGCACACGTGGTGCATCGGGAGCATGGTGCCCGACTTCTCCGATCCCGTAGGCGCCAAGCATTGGTTCGACCGCTTTTCCTACTTGAAAGACGTCGGGATCGACGGCTTTAAGACGGACGGCGGCGAGTTCATCCACCACCCCACGGTAAAATTTGCAGACGGCAGTTCCGGCCTCGAAGGTCAGAACAGGTATTGCGAGGACTACACGGAGGCATTTGCAAAGTTCATCGGGGAGGAGGGCATCGTGTTCTCCCGCGCGGGCGGGCAGCGCAGTCCCTCGTTCTCGGTGATGTGGGCGGGCGACCAGGAGTCCACGTGGCAGGAATTTGCCGCCGTCATCAAGGCGGGCCTTTCTGCATCCATCTCGGGTACGTCGCTCTGGGGCTTTGATATCGGCGGGTTTTCGGGCTATCTGCCCACGCGGGAACTCTACCTTCGCGCCGTGCAGGCTGCCGCCTTTGTCCCCGTCATGCAGTGGCACAGCGACCCCGTCTCCAACGGCAGGTGCGATTTCTCGGGCGCATGGCAATGCAACGACAGGAGCCCGTGGAACATGGCGGCCTATCATAAGGACCCCCGCCTGCTCGGCATTCTTCGGGAACAGTTCTTTTTGCACTACAACCTGCTGCCCTATTTCTATAACCTCATGCGGGAAGCGGGCAAGACGGGCGTCCCGCCCATGCGCCATCTCGCGCTGGAATTCCCCGACGACGAAGCCGTCTTTCACATGGACGATGAGTTCATGCTCGGCGACGCGCTCCTCATTGCGCCCATTCTCCGCGACTACACGCCCACGCGCAAGGTCTATCTCCCGCGCGGCCGCTGGTACGACTTCTACACGGGCGCCGTGTACGGGGGCGGCTGGCATGAGATCAAAACAGAGGAGCACCATCTCCCCGTATTCTTCCGCGAAAATTCCTGCATTGCCCTCAATTTAAAGGACGGCAAACTGTGCAGTGACGTCGGGAACAGGTTAGACGGCTATACCGAGCTCACGTTTCTCGTGAGCGGCGAGGGCAAATACGACTTCATCGACGATCTCGGCAACCACATCTCGCTCATTTGGAATCAGCGGGAATGCTATGCAAAGAAGAACAAGACCTCAACGCCTTTCCGCACCATGCGCATGGGCCGCGAAAAAATCTATTGATGACATTCGGAGGAATTATGAAAAGAATCTTGAATACAGCCATCCTTGTGTGTGCGATGCTGGTTGCCGTCCTCTGCGGGTGTGCCGCGCCCTCGGCGACACTGGATAAGACGGAGCTCTCGCTCACTGTCGGCGCGGAGGCAACGATCACGGCGACGCTGAACAACTGCGGGGACGGTGTGACGTGGACCTCTTCCGACGAGACCGTTGCCACCCTCTCCTGGGAGGAGGGCGCGGAGAAAGTCGTCGTCAAGGCCGTCTCCGTCGGGACCGCGACCGTGCGGCTCATGGACGACGGCCAAACCCTCGCCGAATGCACGGTGACCGTGGAAGGATCCCCGCTCTCCATCTTCCTGCCCGAGGGGAAACTCGTGCTCGCCAAGAACGGCGTCGCGACCGTCAAGGCCATCTGCGATGTCCCCGTGGAGGGGGAGGCCGTGTGGAAGATCTCGGATACGAGCATCGGCAGCATCGAGGGGCAGGGGCTCATCGTCCACGTCAAGGCGCTGGCCCGCGGCTCGGCCACCGTTACCGTGACGCTCGGCGAATATGCGGCAAGTTTCGAACTCAGCGTCGGGTTGAGTTAAAGGAGGAATATTCATGAAAAAGATTCTGTCCCTCATGGCGGCATTTGTGATTTTATTCGCCGGTGTTTTGGGCATGGGTGCCACGGAGCCCGTCAGTGCCGCCGTAAATACCTATCGGGATTACTATCGGGTCAACTCGCTTTCCAGCGGGCTCAAAATCGAACCCTCGCTGGTTTTGGAGCCGACGTCGATGGACGAGCTGGACGCTGCGACCTCCGCAACGATCAAGCCCGCAACAGTCATTCTCACCGTGGACGAGCAGATGAACGTCGTCTTTGGAACGGAAAAGACGCCTTTCCTCAACGTGTTCAGCAAGTATGTGCGCGGCAAGGCCATCCCCGCTCTGCGCCTCGACGGGAGCACGGCAGACGCCTTCCTCACCTTCCTGCACGAAACATTTGCCATCTATGATATCATGGCCGTCAGCGCGGAGATCGGGGTCATCGAGAAGATCTTCGCGGACGACACGGGGCGCATTGTGAATACCGTCTACGACCTCACGAACGAGACGCTCTCCTCCGACCGCTATGCCGAGTGGCCGCACATTGCCGAGGCCAACAAGGCGGGCTGCAACATTCTGATGTACAACGGCTCGGACGAAAACCTCCCCGTCGTCGCCGAATATGTCGAGGCAATGACCAAGGTCTGCTGGGCCTACACCGAGACCAAGCTCCAAGCGGTCACGGCCGTCGCGGCGGGTTGTTACGGCGTTGCGTCGAAGTCTCTTTCGGACATGGTAGGGGCCGTTTCCGTCTTTTCCAAGCCGGGCTTCGCCCGTGCGCAATACATCGCGGCGCATCGCGGCATCACCAAGTATGCCAACGAACAGTCGCTCACGGGCATCATGGCCTCCCACAACGAGGGCTCGACGCACGTGGAGATCGACATCCAGATCACGAGCGACGGCGTCATCGTCATCAACCACGACGACACCATCACCAACGCGACCAAGAATGCGGCAGGCCTCACCATCGCGGAGACGACTTCCGCTATGCTCTTCAAATATAAACTTGCGACGTACAGCAAAAAGTATGGAGACACGTTCGCCACCCTCGACGACGTCGTGCGGATGATGCAAAAGACGGACGTCATCCTCATCGTGGAGCTCAAACTCGACAACGGCAGCGAGAAAGCGGTCAACCAGCTCAAAGCCATCGAGACGCTCAAAGCGCTCATGGACAAATATCCCGGCATCGCGGGCCATTGGTACACCATCACTTTCTATTCGCACTATGCGGAGAAGATGCGCGAAGTCCTGCCCGAGATCCCCGTCGGCTTCCTCGGTGCGGGCAGGTCCAAGTGGGAGACGGCCGCGGACAAGACGGCATGGAACGGCGACTACAAGCCGCTGAGCAACATCGGCGGGACCATCGACCTCTGCCGCAAGTACAACATGGGGCTCGACGAGATGACTTTCGACAACGAGAAGGACACCATGGACTCCAACAGCAACAACACGGCGCAGGACTACCTTGCCCGCGGCTACACACTGAACACGTGGACGTTCGAGGATTGCCGCCACTTTGACATAAAGGCAAACGTCGCCACGACCAATGCCGCCGAAAAGTGCGCGTCGCTCATAAAGACCATCTCCGACGCGCCCGTCAAGATGACGGCCGAGCAGCTCGCCTCGGGCAAATTCAAGTTTGCCTGCACGGCGTATAACGGCTGGATGACGGAGCAGGAGTGCGAATTCGTCGTCGTGGAACAGAGCGGGACGGAGGCCGTCGTGGTGCCCTACATCACGCAGGATTATGACACGCGGTCGGGCGGCAGCGGCACGGTCGGGCTGTACGGCATGCCCACGCGGGTGACCGTCGGATAAGAAATGGGACTGTAAGGTCTGACGATATCAAAAAACAAGAAGGAGATTACCATGAAAAAACTATTTGCAATCATGTTGGGCGTCTGTATGCTCGGAACGTGCTGCATTGCGGGCTGCACGGGAGACGGCGAGGAGCCCGACATCGGCGAGACCCCCCCTCCCGTAGAGGGAAATGTGGTCGACGATACCATCCAAACCGACCCGGAAGCCATCAAATACGTCTTTGACGAGCTCTACAATCCCAATACGTTTGTGGATGCGGCCAACGGCTTCGAGAAAGCGGAGGACGTCACGGGCGCGCGCTACTTCATCAACGGCGACTATTACGACCGCCTCGGCACGATGGGCAGCCGCTCGGATGTCAAGCTCGAACTCTACAACGGAAAGGCGGCGCGCATGATCAATGTGTCCGCGGGGATGGAGTTCACCATTCCCACCGAGGAGGAGATCACCGTCGATTACACCCTCGCAAAATATCGCACGCAATACTCCTTTGACGACATCATCCTCACGGCCTCGGCGGAATCGGGCAATCCCTACACGGCGCTCAGCAACGGGTGGTATGTCTACATCAACGAGTGGGGCATCCGTCACCTCGTCAACGACACATACATGACCAACCAGAACATCGCGCGCACCAATCCCCTCAACTTCGAGGTGACGCCCGTCGGCGAGGACAAGACTTCGGACGGCGAGCACACCTATCCCACGGTGAAAAAGGGTGACCTCACGATGCGCCCCGGGTATGAGATCTATCGTTTTGACCTCGAAGTGTTGGAGGCGGGCGAGATGGAGCGGCCCTTCTACAACATCGGCATCATCCACGACGCCAACGATAAGATCAATGCCGCGTTCTTCGTCATGAAGGGCAAGGAGGACCACTCTGACCTCATGGATAAGATCGTCATGAGCTGGCAACGCATCACCAAGAAAGGAACGCAGAAGATCTATTTCGATGGCGGCACGCCCAAGATCGATCCCCATTGGAGCGAGGAGACAAAGAATTTCTTCAACAAGTTCATGAATCAAAAGACCAAGAGCTGGGGCGTGTTCTCTTACTCCATGCCCGGTGAGGCAGACTGCCTGCATCCCGGAGAGGAGGGCTATGACAACTATTATGAGGCCAGCTTAGGCGTGCAGAATTACATCGAGGAGACGGTTTGGGGCGGCAAGAAGTATGACGTCTACATGACCTACACCCACCTCGGGACGGGCGCCTTTGACAACCCCAAGCGCATACCTCACTACTACCCGCTGGATATGACCAAGGCGCTTGCGGGCGGCAACGGCTTCAACGGCAAGCCCGTGCTCGAATTCACCTATCAGTTTACCACCAACAACAACCTCGTCGACGAGGAGGTCTCGCCCATGTTCGATATCCTCCGCGGCAAATTCGATGAGTATTTCAGGCGCCTCGGCAACGACATCAAGGCCTATGGCAAGCCCGTCATGTTCCGTCTCAACAACGAGATGAACACCGACTGGACGAGTTATTCGGGCATCATGAACTTCCTCGATCCCGACATCTTCACCATGACGTGGAAGCGCCTCTACAACATCTTCATGGAGCAGGGATGCGACAACATCATCTGGGTGTGGAATCCCATCGCGGACAGTTGCCCCTATTCGGGTTGGGGAGAAGATCTCTGCTACTTCCCGGGCGTGGACTATGTTCAGCTCCTCGGCGGGACCAGCTATGAGTTCAACAACTACACGGGAGACGCTGCCACCGAGATGGTGTCTTTCCAAGACCGTTACAGCAGCCTCTATGCCAAGAACAAGCCTTTCTTCGACGAATACGGCATGATCATCGGCGAATTCGCGTGCGGCTCCGGCGGCGACGCCACGGGAGAGCTCGGCAGAAATCGCGACGCACAGGCCAAGTGGGTCGCCGACATGTTCACCGAACTCAACAAGGCAGATCCCGATCCCTATGTGCAGCAGATCAAGGGACTCATTTGGTTCAACTGCAACGACTACGGCGGAAGCGGCCGCTACGGCATCACCAACCGCCTCAGATTTGCCATGCCGGCAGAATTCGCTCTCTCCCGCAAGAAAGAGGATTACAGCGATTTGAAAGCGACGTGGGATGCGTTCAAGCAGGGCTTCGAGGATGCAAAAAAATTGGAGCTCTCCTGATCCCCGCAAGGAGGACCTTATGGACAAAAACAATCTCAGCCGTGCCCTGCCCGGGGAGCTCTTCGGGCGGGCGCCCGCCTCAAAAGACGTGAAAAACGGCATCTCCTCTGCAGAGGACCTCATCGGCGCAAAATGCTTTTCCGATGGCCGCTATGCAGACATAGTGGGGGGAGACGACGTCAAATTCGAGTTCTTCGGCAAGAATGCCAAGCGCTATGTCGACCTCTCCGCCGGCATGGCGTTCACCCTCCCCGTCTCTGAGGAGGTCGCCGTCGACTATGCCCTTGCGAAATATCGGACGCAATATACTTTCGGAGACTGCATTCTCACCGCTTCCGCCGAGGATCAAAATCCCTATGCCGACCGCGGCGACAGCTGTTGGTTCATCTACATCAATGAGTGGCTGCTCCGCCACCTCGTGCATCCCGAATTCTACCGGAATCAGCAACTGACGCTCCTGAACGCGGAGAGCCTCGGGTTCAAGATGCTGCCCGTCGGCCCCGACGGGACTTCGGACGGCACGCGCGGCTATCCCACCATTTGCGAGGGCAACCGCGAAATGCGCGCGGGCTATGAGATCTACCGCTTCGACATCCGCATCGACGAGGCGGAAGGGATCGAGCGGCCCTTTTACAACCTCGGCATCATCCGCAAGCTCGGCGAGGAGATCCGCTTCGGACTGTTTGTTTTGAAGTCCAAGAAGAACAACGCCGCCTTGATGGACGCCATCGTGCAGAGCTATGAGCTGTTTGCGCCCTCGGGCACCCGCCGCAACTATTTCACCGCGGGCATGCCCAAGGAGGACCCCCATTGGAACGCGGAGACGCGCGCTTTCTTCCGCGCATTCATGGCGCAAAAGACCAAGAGCTGGGGCGTCTTTTCCTACTCCATGCCCGGCGAAGAGGACAGCTTGGTCCCCGGCAGCGGTCGGTATGACGTGTTCTATCACGACAGCGTCAAACTGCAAAAATTCATCGAGGAGCGCGTGTGGGGCGGCAAGAAATTTGATATCTACATGACCTACACCCACCTCGGCAAGGGCGCGTGGGGAGAAGAGGGGCGCACGCCGCATTACTACCCCGTGGCGATGAGTAAGGCGCTCGCGGGCGGCAACGGCACGGATGCGCGGCCCGCTCTCGAATTCACCTATCAATTCACCACCAACAACAATCTCGTCCACGAGGAACTCACGCCCATGTTCGATATCCTCCGCGGCAGATACGACGACTACTTCGTGCGCCTCGCGCACGACATCAAGGCATACGGCAAGCCCATGATGCTTCGCCTCAACAACGAGATGAACTCCGATTGGACGAGTTATTGCGGCATGATGACCCTGCTCGACCCCGACATCTTCAACATGACGTGGCACAGGTTTTACGACATTCTCATCCGCGAGGGGTGCGACAACGTGATCTGGGTGTGGAATCCCATTGCGCGCTCCTGCCCGTTCTCGGGATGGGGGGAGGATCTGTGTTACTTCCCCGGCATCGACTATGTGCAACTGCTCGGCGGCACGAGCTATGAGATGAACAACTACAACGGCGATGCCGTAGCGCAGATGACGACGTTCCGCACACACTACAAAAAACTCTATGAGAAGAACTTGCCCTACTTTGCGGAGTATGGCATGATCATCGGCGAGTTTGCGTGCGGCTCGGGCGGCGGCACCACGGGCGCCATCGGAAGAAACGGCCACGCGCAGGCCGAGTGGGTGCGCGGCATGTTTGAGGAGCTCAATGCCTCGGAGCCCGCGCCCTATGTGCGGCAGATCAAGGGGCTCATCTGGTTCAACTGCAACGACTATGCGGGCGATACCGTGATGAACCGCTTCAAGTTTGCCGATGCGCCCGACGGCGAGCTCAACAGAAAGGGCGAGACCTATGGAGACCTCGAAGAGACATGGCATGCCTTTGAAGAGGGCTTCCGCAACGCAAAAAACCGTTGAGAACACGCACAACAACACCGCCCCGTTTGCAATTGCCATGGGACCATGGGAAGCGGCGCCGTGCGGCCCGAAAACTTTAACTATGGGGTTGAAAATTATGATGAACGTGATTCCGAGAGGCCTTGTGGTATCCTGTCAGGCACTCAAAGACGAACCTCTCTATGGCGGAGATACCATCCCGAAGATGGCGCTTGCGGCAAAGCTCGGCGGAGCCGTCGGCATTCGTGCCAACACCGTGCGCGACATCAACGGGATCCGCAAGCGGATCGGCGATGATCTGCCCATCATCGGCCTGATCAAGCGGGACTATTGCGGCTCCCCCGTCTACATCACGCCCACGCTTCGGGAAGTGAAAGCGCTGATCGATTCCTCCTGCAATGTCATTGCAATGGATGCGACGGCGCGCCCTCGCCCGGACGGCGTGACGGTGGAGACGCTCGTCCGCTATATCCGCGACCATTCGGACAAGGCGATCATGGCGGACATCTCCACGTTCGACGAGGCAATGGCGGCCGATGAGCTCGGGTTTGACTATGTCTCCACGACGATGCGCAGCTACACCGCCGAGACGGAGGGATTCAAAATTCCCGATCCCGCCTTTTGCAGACAGCTCTTGGACAACGTGAAGAATGCCCAAGTGATTGCCGAGGGCGGCGTCAACAGCTTTGCGGCCCTCCGCGAATTGCTGGATGTCGGCATGGAGCGCGTCGTCATCGGCGGCGCCATCACCCGTCCCAAGGGCATCACCGAGATGTTTTGGAGCGTATTTACTTCGCACGCCGGATTCATGGCGGGAGGAGAACAATGAAAACTTTCACCGTGGCCATTCTCGGGTGCGGCAACCGCGGGGCGCAGACATACGGAGCGCTCATGCACATGCGTCCCGAGGAGTTTGAGATCGTAGCCCTGTGTGATCGGAACGCCGAGCGGCTGCATTCGTTCGGCGAACGCTTCTCCGTGCCCCCGCAAGACAGGTTTGCGGACGAAGAAAAATTTTTGGAAAGCAAGCGCGCGGATCTTCTCGTCATCGCGACAATGGACAGGGACCACGTTAGAGAGGGCCTCCGCGCGCTCGCCCTTGGGTATGACATCCTCCTCGAAAAGCCCATCACCGACAGCGAGGAGGAGTGCAGAGCGCTTCTCGCGGCACAGAAGAAATACGGCGGCAAGGTGCTCGTCTGCCATGTTCTTCGCTATGCGCCCGCATTCAAAAAGGCGGGAGAGCTCTTGCGGGAGGGCAGGATCGGCAAGCTCGTCGCCATCCAGGCGCTCGAACAGGTGGCGTATTGGCACGTCGCGCACAGCTTTGTCCGCGGGAATTGGCACTCGCGGGAGGAGACCGCGCCGATGATCCTCGCCAAATGCTGCCACGATCTGGATCTTCTGCAATACTATGCCGGTGCGCGCGCCAAGAGCGTTTCCTCGGTGGGGGAGCTCTCCCACTTCAAGGAGGAGAACGCCCCCGAGGGTGCGGCGATGCGCTGCCTCGAATGCAAGTATATTGAGACCTGCCCTTACAGCGCCAAGAGGATCTACCTCGACGACTTTAAAAAGAAAGGACGCCCTGCACAGGAGTGGCCGTTCAGTCAGGTGACGTCGGCCTACCCCATGTCCGAGACCGACCTCACAAAAGCGCTCAAAGAGGGACCGTATGGCCGTTGCGTCTACCACTCGGACAACGACGTCGTCGACCACCAGCTCGTGGAGATCGTCTTTGAAAATGGCGTAAAGGCCAACCTCACCATGATGGGCTTCACGGCGGAAGGCGGCCGCATCATGCGCTTCTTCGGCACGCACGGCGAGATCGTCTTGGACGAAGCGGCGGACACACTTGCGCTCAAAATATTCGGCATGCGTCCCATCCTCTATAAGATCTCCGAACTCGGGGATGTGGAGAGCGGGCATGGCGGCGGCGACAGCGGCCTGATTTCCGACCTCTATGCCGTACTCAGCGGTGAGGAGGTGGGGGCGACCTCGCTCGAAGCCTCCGTCGAGAGCCACCTCATGGCCTATGCGGCCGAGCGCTCCCGGTTGCAGGGCGGCGAGAAGATCGAACTTCACTGAAAAAATGCACTGTGTACCCGGCCCGTTCGGGTACATTTTTTCGCCCGGGGCCCGTCGCTTGGGCTGTTTTCCGCCCGCGGGGGGCGACGGGGCAAACTCGCGCCGAAAGCGCTTGAACGTTCAGACAAATCTCGGAGCCGCCTATGATAATTCTTGCAAACGAACACATCCGAATGACTGTTTCCGAGACGGGCGCGGAGCCCGTCAGTCTGCTCTATCACGGTCGCGAAAGGCTCTGGCAGAATGAAAACGGCAGCTGGGCGGGGCATGCCCCCGTCCTCTTTCCCGTCGCGGGCAACTGTCACATGCGCGTGGAGGGGAAAAACTATCCGCTCGGGCGGCACGGGTTTGCGCGCCGCAAGCGTTTTTGCGTTCTCAATGCCGCCCCCGACACGGCTACTTTCCGCCTTTTGTCCGATGCAGAGACCCAAGCGGTGTATCCGTTTGCGTTCGTGCTGGATGTCACCTATGCGCTTCGCGGCAACTCGCTGGAAATCTGTTACGAGGTGCAAAATCCCACAGAGAAGCCGCTGTATTTTGCATGCGGAGGGCACCTCTCCCATGCGCTCTTCGGGCCCGTGGGGGAGCACCTGCTCATCTTCCCCGAGGAGGAAGTTTTCCTGTCGCACGAACATGACGATGACGGGCTTTTGACGGGGCAGACCTCGGACATGGGGTGGGGGAAAACGCTCGCGCTGTCTGACGACTTCTATCATGACGGCAAAACGCTCATCCTTTGCGGCCTCAGATCCCGCTCGGTGACGCTCGTCTCCCGCAGCGTCGGTCCGCTCGCGGAAGTGAGCTTTGCGGGGTTTGGGAACCTGCTTCTGTGGAGGCCCGAGGGCGCCCGCATGCTGTGCGTCGAGCCGTGGAGCAATCTCCCGGACAGGGCGGGCGAAGAGCGAGAATTCAAAGAAAAAGAGGGCGTCTTTGCCGTGTTGCCAGGGGAGCGCAAGCGCTGCCTCTATACCGTCACATATTTTTAAGGAGGGAAGCATGATCTCTGTCACAGGCCGCCGCTTTCATCTTGCGGGCAAAAATTTCAGTTACGTGTTCGAGGCCGACGCCGCGGGTTATCTTTTGCACCTCTACTTCGGCCCCCGCATTGCCGACGAGGACATCTCCCATCTCGCCGCGCCGTCCTTTTTGAGTTTTTCTCCCATGCCGCCGCAGGCGACCTCCGTCGATTTTTCTCTCGACACCGCGCCGCAGGAGTATGCGACGTACGGGCAGGGCGATTTTCGGCGCCCCTCGGCGATTTATCGGCGTAAGGGGGGGCGCGCGAGCAATTTGCGGTATGCGGGGTATGAGATCGGCGAAAATGTCGTCCCGCAGGGCCTGCCGCACGTGCGCGCGGGCGAGACGCTCGCCGTAAAACTGCATGACACCCTGGCCGACGTTGCGGTGACCCTCTATTATACCCTCGCGCCCGACAGCGATGTCCTCGTGCGCCATATGGAGATCGAGGCGGGGGAGGAGCTCACGTTGGAGCGTGCGTTCTCCTTTTCGCTGGATCTGCCCGTGGGGGAATACGACGTCCTCCGCCTTCACGGGCGGCACCTCGCCGAGCGCATCCCTTGCAGAACGCCGCTCGGGCACGGGCTCTGCCGCATCGAATCGTCGCGCGGGGCTTCTTCGCATCAGATGAATGCCTTTCTCGCCGTCATGGAGCACGCCGCGGGGGAGGATCACGGGAGCGTCTATGGCTTTGGCCTCATTTACAGCGGCTCCTTTGCTTTGGAGGCCGAGTGCGGCCAAACGGATGTCCGCGTGCAGGGCGGCATCAACGACCTCGGCTTTTCGTGGGAACTCGGGCGAGGGGAGAAATTTACGGCGCCGCAGGCCATTCTCGCCTACTCTTCCTCGGGCATGGGTGGCCTCTCGCGCGTTTACGCCGATTTTTTGCGCGCCCACATTCTCCCGCCTAAGCATGTCTATTCGCCCCGTCCCATCGTCATCAACAATTGGGAGGCGACCTACTTCGATTTCGATACGCCGTCCATTTTAAAGCTCATCGACGAGGCGGCTCCGCTTGGGATGGACACCTTTGTCTTGGACGACGGCTGGTTCGGCGCGCGCTCCGACGACCACCGTGCGCTCGGCGATTGGTATGTCAATACGCAAAAGCTCGCGGGCGGTCTGCAACCCATCATTGCACATTGCAAAGAGCGGGGGATGAAGTTCGGACTTTGGTTTGAGCCCGAGATGATCTCGGAGGACTCCGACCTCTTCCGCGCGCACCCCGATTGGGCGATCGGAACGGAGCCGCGCTGCAAGAGCAGGGACCAGTATGTGCTGGATTTCTCCCGCCCCGAGATCGTGGACGAAATCTATGCCCGCATGGCGGCGCTCTTGACGGAATACGACATCTCCTATGTTAAATGGGACATGAACAGGCACATCACGGAGTTTTGCGGTGAAAAGTGCCGCGGGCGCGAAGGGGAACTCGCGCACCGCTATATGCTTGGCGTATACGCGCTGGCCGAGCGGCTGACGAAGAACTTCCCCGACGTGTTCTTTGAGGGATGTTCGGGCGGGGGTGGCCGCTTCGACGCGGGCATGCTCTACTACTTTCCGCAGGTTTGGACCAGCGATGACACCGACCCCTTTGAGCGCGCCAAGATCCAATGGGGGACGTCATATGCCTACCCCATGTCCGCGATGAGCTGTCACGTTTCGGCAAGTCCCAACCATCAGACGGGCAGAAAAACCGCCCTCTCCGTGCGCGGACACATTGCTTCTCTCGGCGCAACGGGCTATGAGCTGGATCTCTGCAAGCTCACGGAGGAGGAGAAAGAGGAAATAAAGGCGCAAATTCGCGCCTACCGCGAGACGGAGGAGCTCATCTTGCGGGGAGACCTCTACCGCCTGTGCGACCCGTTTGAGACAAATTACTTTGCGGAGCTCGTCGTCTCCAAGGATAAGGCCCGCGCCTATTTGGTCGGCATGACCGCCCGCTTTATTCCCTCGGACTACAACAGGCGGCTCCGCTTGAAAGGCTTAGACGAAAACAAGCAATACCATGTCCGAGAGTTGGGGATCACATTGCACGGCTCCACCCTCATGCACGCGGGCCTGCTCATCCCCAAACAGCATGACTATGAGACATGGGTTTGGCACCTCGAAGAGGTTTTATAGATGAAAATGGAACGACGCGCCCCGCGGCAACTTGCCGCGGGGCGCGTTGTTATGGCGTCGCAAACCATGGGAACGGAATATGTTTTCCAATAGTTTAATATATTAAACACCAAATGTCAAGCGTTTATTGTAATGAACTAAAAATTTGTTTCTGTGTTTTATAATAGTCCCAAGGCGTTCAGTTACGGAACGGGGGCAATTATGAAATTGATAGAGGCGGTCGCGAAGCGAATAGATGGTTTGCTTCAAGAACGACACATGACGCAATATGAGTTGAGCAAGCAGGGAGGCATTCCTCGTTCAACGCTCAGCGTTATTATTGCAGGGAAGCTTAAAACGGTGCGATTGGATACGATATATCAGATTGTGTCAACACTTGGGATAACCCTTGAAGAGTTCTTTTCAGATAATATTTTCAATGATGTGACCGATTAAAGCATGCGCCCCGCGGCAATCTGCCGCGGGGCGTCGTTATATTTTGTTATTTGCCCGTGTTCTTGCTTTCCCCAAAGGGGAAGCCGAGAAACCCCTCAGTCCCGCAAGAGCGCGGGCCAGCTCCCCTTACAGGGGCGCCGAGAGTGGCGGACTTCGTTTGAGGGGGATACACTCGACCCCGTTGGGGTCTCGGTATGACAGCGGAGGGCAGCCGAGAAACCCCTCAGTCCCGTAAGAGCGTGGGCCAGCCCCCCTTACAGGGGCGCCGAGAGTAGCGGACTTCGTTTTAGGGGATACACTCGCTTCGCTCGGTATGACAGTGGTAACCTAAGGCCTACCCCTTTCAGGGGCGACAAGAGTGGCGGACGGTATGACAGCGGCTCCCCTTACGTGTTGGTCGGGTTCATGAGGTCGCAAAGTTTGACGAGGGCGTTGGAGAGCGGGAAAGCCGCAAGCACCACGCATGTGATATACAAAATTTGCGGGAAAGTGAACGCGATGACATCCCAATCGTCAAAGACAATGTTCCCGAAGATGGGGATGGACAGCACCGTGATGCACACCGCCACCGATAGGGCATACACCACAAGCCTTAGAATGTTGAAAGGTTGCAGGATGCGGAAGAGCATGACGAGGCCGCCGAAAGTCAGCGCCAAGAGGTACAGTGCGTCGAGGGTAGGGCCCGAGAAGCCATACGTCTCCGGCAGGCACAGCGAGGCAATGTACACCGCCATGATGCAGGAAATGAGCGTGATGGCGCCCGGAATACTTCGCGACATGACATAGGGAATAAATTTCCCCTTGACCCGCGCCGTGTTGGGCTGGAAGATGGTGACGATGGTGGAAGGGAAAGCCGCGATCATCACTTCGAAGAGGAGCATGTTGTTTGTCTTAAAGAAGTATTGCGTGCCGAGGGCAGCACAAAGAATGGCGAGCATGGTGATGAAGAGCGTCTTCATGATATACAGCGACGCACTTGCCTTGATGTTGTTGATGACCCGCCTGCCCTCATACACGACGGAGGGCAAGTTCATGAAGTTGTTGTCCATGAGCACGAGGTGGGAGACATTGCGCGCGGCCTCGGCGCCCGAGGCGACCGAGATGGCACAGTCGGCCTCTTTGAGGGCGAGAATATCGTTGACGCCGTCCCCCGTCATTGCAACGGTGTTGCCCTGCTTTTTCAACGTCTTGACGAGGATGGCTTTCTGTTCGGGTGTCACGCGCCCGAATACCGTGTATTGATTGGCCACATTTTCCACCTCGATGTCGGTGAGCCCGTCGAGGGAGATATATTTATTGGCATGCTTTACGCCCACGCGCCGCGCCACTTCGGAGACGGTGACGGGATTGTCGCCCGAGATGATGCGGATCTCCACGTCGTTCTCGCGGAACCACTTGATGGTCTCGATGGCGTCGCTCCTGACGTTGTCGGCAAGCGTGATGATGGCCGCCGGACGGAGCATGGAGGGGACTTTCTCCCCCGAGATCGGGTTGGGCGAAAAGGCCACGACGAGCACCCTCAGGCCCGATTGCGCGTATTGCTTCACGATCTTCTCCACCTTGAACGGCAGGGGCCGCAAGACGAATTCGGGGGCACCCATGACGAAAGTGCCGAGGTCTCCGAAAGTCACCGCGGAGAGTTTTCGCTTGGAGGAGAACGGGAGGATGTCCGTCGCGGAGAGCGTGTGCGAATGGCCGAAGTGCTCGGTGAGCGCGATGGAGGTCTGGTTGTTGTCGTCGAGCGCAAAGAGCATGCTCCCCATGACCTCTTCGAAAGGCGTGTCGATGAAGTTGCCGAGCAGCATGCAGTCGTTGACGGTCATTCTGCCGTCGGTGATCGTGCCCGTCTTGTCGAGGCACAGCACATTCACGCGCGCGAGCATTTCAAGGGAATAGTGGTCTTGCACGAACGTGTTCTTTTTGCCGAGGCGCAGGATGCCCATTTCGATGGCGAACGAGGTGAGGAGCAGCAGCCCGGAGGGGATCATGCCGATGATGACCGCACAGGTGAGCTGGATGGTTTGGGAGAGGCGTTCCCACTCATTGACGCCACCGGAGGCTACCATGTCCGAGGTGATGGCCTCCCAATTCCTCCAAAACATGAGAACGGCGATGATGACGATGAGCACGCCGATGCCGCGGATGAAGAGCTTGATGGAGTTCATGATCTCCGAGTGCGGCTTTTTATATTTCTTTGCCTTGGAGGTGAGCGAGTTGAGATAGGTGGCGGCGCCCACTTTGTCCGCCCGCACGCTGCAACTTCCGCTCGAAATAAAGGAGCCGGCATAGAGCATGTCGCCGTTCTGTTTTTTGACGGGCAGGGATTCCCCCGTGAGGAGCGATTCGTTGACTTCCACCACGCCGTTTGCGAGGATGCAGTCGGCGGGGACCTGTTGCCCCGTTTCAAGCAGGATGACGTCGTCGAGCACGATGTCCTTGATGGGGATCTCATATTGCACGCCGCCGCGGATCACCTTTGTCGAAGAGGAGATAAGCACGGCGAGTTTATCGATCTGCACCTTTGCGAGGATCTCCTGCACGATGCCGATGAGGAGGTTGACCGCAAAGATCGCCACAAACAAAAATTGCGAGATGGAGGCGCCCGCATAGATGAGGGCGAGAGCCACCGCGAGGCAGAGGAAGTTGAAGAAAGTGCAGATATTGCCGAAGAAGATGCTGGCGTAGGATTTGGAATACTTCTTGTTGACGTCGTTGAAGAGAAATTGACTCCGCCGCAGTTCTACCTGCTCTTGCGTGAGCCCCTTGTCGAGGTCGGGCGTAAAGCGCTCCACGTCGGATGCGGCGGGGATGTGTTTGGCATGGCGGAATCTCTTCATGAGTTTTTTATCGGCGGGCGCGGTCGTCTTTCCCGAGAATGCGCCGAGCACGCGCGAGGAGAAAGACTGCTTATCCCGGTTTTCGTTATCCCGGGTTTCATTATCCCGGTTTTCGGAATCGTCACTCATTGGGAATACCTCCTTTGGTCCGAGCAATTTCATTATACCACGGCAGCGGGCAAAAAGTCAAAACATCTTTTCGTATTTTTTCTCGAAAAGACGCGATGTGGGGATGAAAACATTGCCTTTTTGCGCAAAAAGGTGTATAATATAGAAAATTCGTCAAAGAGGTTGATTCTCATGATCGATATTGCCGTGCTTCGTGCAGACCCCGACAGGGTGCGCGAGAATATCAAGAAGAAATTTCAGGACCACAAACTTCCCCTTGTGGACGAGGCGCTTTCCCTCGATGAAAAACGCCGCGCGCTCCAAACGGAGGGAGATTCTCTCCGCGCTTCGCGCAACAGCCTCTCCAAGAAGATCGGGCAGCTCATGCGCGAGAAGAAGTCGGAGGAGGCGGAGGCCGTGAAAGCGGAAGTCGCCCGCGACGCAGCCCGCCTCGCCGAGATCGAGAAGCAATCCGAGGAGACGGGTGCGCGCTTGAAAGAGATCATGATGCGCATCCCCAACTTTGTCTCCGACGAGACGCCCATCGGCAGGGACGATTCGGAGAATGTCGAGCGTCAGCGCTTCTTGGAGCCCAAAGTGCCCGATTTTGAAGTGCCGTATCACCTCGATATCCTCGAAAAGCTCTCGGGCATCGACATCGACAGCGCCCGTCGGACAAGCGGGCAGGGATTCTACTATCTCACGGGGGACATTGCGCGCCTCCATTCCGCCGTGCTCGCCTATGCGCGCGATTTCATGATCGGAAAGGGCTTCACCTATTGCATCCCGCCCTTTATGATCCGCTCCGACGTCGTCTCGGGCGTCATGTCTTTCGAGGAAATGGACGGCATGATGTATAAGATCGAGGGGGAGGACCTCTACCTCATCGGCACCAGCGAGCACTCCATGATCGGCCGCTTCATGAACACCACGCTCGATGAAAAGCAGCTCCCCCTGACGCTCACGAGCTATTCGCCCTGCTTCCGCAAGGAGAAAGGGGCCCACGGCCTCGAAGAGCGCGGCATCTACCGCATCCACCAATTCGAGAAGCAGGAGATGATCGTCATCTGCAAGCCCGAGGAGAGCGAGGCGTGGTATGAGAAGATGTGGAACTACACCGTCGAGCTCTTCGTCTCCATGGAGATCCCCGTCCGCACGCTCGAATGCTGCACGGGGGACTTGGCCGACCTCAAATACCGCAGTGTGGACGTGGAGGCATGGTCGCCCCGCCAGAAGAAGTATTTCGAGGTGGGCTCGTGTTCCAACCTCACCGATGCACAGGCGAGGAGGTTGGGCATCCGCTATAAGGACGACAAGGGCAGCAAATTCGCACACACCCTCAACAACACCGTGGTGGCTCCTCCGCGCATGCTCATTGCATTTGTAGAGAACCATTTGCGCGCCGACGGGAGCGTGCACATTCCCGAAGTTTTGCGCCCCTACATGGGCGGACAGAAGGAGATCGTGCCCCAAAAGTGAAGTACGTTTTTTTCGACATCGAGTGCGCTTGCGTCTTTAAATACACCGCCAAGATCTGTGCCTTTGGGTATGTCGTCACGGACGAGGCGTTCAACGTTCTTGCCCGCGAGGACATTCTCATGAACCCCAAGGGGAAATTCCACCTCACCGACCGCAAGGGGCACGAGGGCCTCGTGCTACCCTATGAGTATGAGGACTTCAAAAAATATCCCCTCTTCCGCGACGAATATCCCCGCATCAAGGCGCTCTTGGAGGACAAAGAGACCATCGTTCTCGGACATGCTACCCTCAACGATGTCAATTATCTCAATCTTGAAACCAAGCGCTATAAGCTCCCCTCCTTTAAATTTATCTTCCACGACACGCAGTTTTTCTGGATGAACACGGAGGGGGAATACACGCGGCAGGTGGGCCTCGGCATCATGGCCGAGCACCTCGGGGTGGAGTTCACGCCGCACCGCGCCGTGGACGACGCCTATGCGACCATGCGCGTCTGTGAGGCCCTCTGCAAGCGGGAGGGGGTGAACGTCGAGGGGCTCATCTCCCGCTACCGCATCCGCGGGGGGCGCATCGAGAACTACCGCGTGCAGACGCCGAGCTCGGCGGGGCAAAGGCAGTTTTACGCCGAGCGGGCCAAGGAGCGCGAGGAATATCACCGCGCACACGAAGAGTTCTATCGCTATGTCAACAAGTATATGCACCGCCGCAAGAAAGGGGGCGCGCTTGAAGGCAAAGTGTTCTGTTTTGCCAAGGATGTAGAGATCGACGTACCCATGTCCGTGGAGCTCGTCGCCTCCATCTTCAAATCGGGCGGGAGATATACCTCCCATCCGGCGGAGTGCAATGTCTACATCGCCCGGGATGAGGGCGGCATGCGCTTTGAGAGTGCAATGGAGGGCGGCGCCGAGTTTGTTCCCCTCGAACGTTTCCGCGAACAGGTCTTGGAGGAAGCATAGGCATGGAATTGCCCGCAAAATTCATAGAACGCATGCAAAAAAGGCTGGGAGAGGCATTCCCCGCCTTTTTGTCGTCTTATCAGTCCCCGCCCGCAAAGGGATTGAGGGTCAACCCGCGCAAGATCTCCGCGGAGGAGTTTGCCCGCCGCGCGCCATTCCCGCTCGGGGACAGGGTGCAGTGGGAGCAGAACGCCTTTTATATCGAGGAAGAAAAACCCGGGGCGGACGTCTATCACTTCGCCGGGCTCTATTATTTGCAGGAGCCATCGGCGATGTCGGTGGGGGGCATGTCCGAAAGTCTGCCCAAGCAACGCGTCTTGGACCTCTGTGCCGCCCCCGGCGGAAAGACGACCCAGCTCGCCGCACAGATGGCGGGGGAGGGCATTCTCATTGCCAACGAGATCAATTTTTCGCGGGCGAAAATTCTGCTGCAAAACGTCGAGCGCATGGGGATCCCCAACTGTGCCGTCACGAGCGCAGGCCCCGAGACGCTCGCCGCGCGCTTTTTTGCATATTTTGACCTCGTGCTGGTGGATGCGCCCTGCTCGGGCGAGGGGATGTTTCAAAAAGAGGAGAACGCCATCCCCGAATGGAGCGAGGAAAACGTCGCCCGCTGTGCCGCGCGTCAGAGGGAAATTTTGGACTATGCCGCGGACATGGTATGCCCCGGCGGGCACATTCTCTATTCCACCTGCACCTTTGCCGAGGAGGAGGACGAGTGGCAGGCAGAGGATTTTTTAAGGCGGCATCCTGCCTTTGAATGCGTGGAGATGAAGAAGCTCTATCCCCATCTCGTGCGCGGAGAGGGGCACTTTTGCGCCCTGTTCCGAAGAGGGGAGGGGGAGATGCGGCGTGCGAAGCCCTATCCCGTGCAGAGGAATGCGCAAGCGGAGCGGGCGCTGCAAGAATTTTGGGAGGACTTTTTCGGCGCGCCCTTTGTGGGGTCGGTGCACACGCTTGCGGACGGGCGGATGTATCTCGTGCCCGCGGGCATGCCCATGCTTTCGGGGCTGAATCTCTTGCGGCTGGGCGTGGAGCTCGGCGAATGGGACGGCAAGCTCTTCAAGCCCGCCCATGCCCTTGCCATGGCGTTCGGCGCGGGGGCTCGGAGGAAAGTTTCGCTCTCACGGGATGAGGCCGTGCGCTACCTGCACGGCGAGACGGCGGAGACAAATCTTTCAAACGGATGGTGCGTCGTGTGCGTGGAGGAATTCCCGCTCGGCCTCGGCAAGATCGTGAACGGCACGGTCAAAAACCACCTCCCTAAGGGCTTGCGGATGGTAAAATAGGAAAGATCAAAAAACGAAAGGGCCCCGCGTCGGAGCCCTTTTTTCAATGTTTCTTAAAATAATAGATCAATGCAACGAGGCAGGCGGCCAGCGCGAGCACGGCGGCCGCTCCCCAAAGGAATGCCTGCGAAAAGAGGACGGTGGAGGTAATCTGTGTGTCGGAAGTAAAAACGGCGAGCAAAATGGCCGCAATGGCAAACAGAAAGGCCAGAACGGCGACGACGAGTGCGGCGATCCTCTTTTTGGCGCGCTGTTTTTGCGGCGAGGACGGAGAGGTCCCCAGCAGTTCCTCCGCGCCTACCCCGAGCAGTTCGCACAGGCGGCCGAATTTATAGGCGTCCGGCGTGGCCCTGTCGTTTTCCCAATTGGAGACGGTTTGGCGGGATACGCCGAGCGCTTCCGCGAGCTGTTCCTGCGAGAGCCCCGCCTGTTCGCGGAACCGCCAAATATTTTCGCCGAGCTTTTTCATGAAAACATTATACCACGTCGCGGCGCCGGTTGCAATGCCTCCGGCAGAAAAAAACGGTGAGCCAAATCGTTCCCGTGAGCAAAGAGGCGGCGAGGTAGGGGATGCCGACCAACAACCCCACCCATGCGGGTGCGCTCGTGGTGCTGTTGAGAACGGCAAAATAGTTGACCGTCATGTGTATGGCCGCGGCGGCCGCAATGAGACAGAGAATGACAAGAAAGATGAGATCGATGCGCTTCATACCTTGATGATATCCCATGCCGCACACAGAGTCAAGAAAAGATGTTTATCAATCGAGAAAACTTCTTTTACAATTGATATAAAGTACGCACTCGAGTGAATTGTCAAACTAAGTGCAACAGGATTTGAGATTTTGTTCAAAGAGAAGTTGTGGAGTTTGGAAGAGAAGGAT
>CANQJF010000002.1 GCA_947624225.1 uncultured Clostridia bacterium | reverse complement strand
GGCACGAGGGGCTATGCCCCGAAGTACGGGGTTGCGGCGGTCCCTGCCGCCGCAACGGACTAAGGGGGTGGGGTGGCGACCAAGCATGGGAAACGGTCAATCCCCCCCCCACCACCGCCCTCCGGGCAGAGCCTCCCCCCCCCCAAAGGGGTAGGCCTTGGGCAGCGATGGAGGCGTTCTAATTGTCATTTCGAGCCGACGGGGGCGCGGTCGAGACCTCGCTGTCCTTGAAAAAGCACAAAAAAAGAAGCCCGAGGGCTTCTTTTTCGTTTGGCGGATTTACTTGTTGGTGTACTCGTAGATCTTGTTCAGCAGGCCGGAAGAAATGTACTTGCGGAACTTGCCGAGTGCACGGAACACATTGCTGAAGAATTCGCTGTTGTCGCCGCCGACCTGGTAGACGGGCAACCCGAAGTCGCCTTTCAGACGATTGACGAACAGCGAGTGGAATTCGCTCTTTTCGTCGTCGTTGAGCGTCTCGAAGAAAGAATCATAGGTTCCGCTGTAAACGGTCGTCTTGGGCTGAGCTGCTTCCTGTGCGACAGGCGTGGGCTCTTCCTCGAAGTCCTCTCCTCTTGCCGCTGCAAGCATCCTGCGCTCGAATTCGCTCATTTCATCTTCGTTGATGGTAACGGGCTGAGGTGCAGGTTGAGGTTCGGGTTGAGGTGCCGGCTGGGGCTCGGGCTGAGGAGCCGGTTGCGGTTCGGGCTGAGACTCGGGCTTGGGCTCGGGTTTAGGTTCGGGCTGAGGTGCAGGCTGGGGCTCGGGCTGAGGTGCCGGTTGCGGCACAGGCACGGGCTGATAGACAGGCTGGGCATACGGTGTAGGAGGAACCTGCACGATCACGACGGGAGGCGTCGCGGGAGCCTGTTGCAGAATGATGGGCGAGCCCTGCGGTTGCGGCTGAGGCGCCGGCTGCTGCGGCATATAGGGCGGCATCGGACGCATGGGCGGCTGCATTCCCATCCCCATTCCCATCGGCATGGGCATCGGCATAGGAGGCATGGGCATCGGCATAGGTGCGGGCTGAGGCGCCGGCTGCTGCATCATGGGCACGGGATAGGGCATCGGCTGATAGATGGGCTGGATCACCTGTTGCGGCGCGGGTTGGGGTGCCGGTTGAGGCATGGGCGGATAGACAGGCTGGGGCGCCGGCTGCTGCGGCATATAGGGCTGCGGTGCCGCAACGGGTTGTGCGGGCGGCATATAGGGATTTTCACGGTCGTCATACGGAGCGTTGACTTCGTAAGAGTCGAAAGAATCCTCATCGTCCTCGCGGTCGAGATCGTCTCTGCTGAGCTCGGTCGCCATGTTGGCAGCTTTGCGATTGCGGCGGCGCCTGGTGATGAGCAGGGAGTTGATGATGCCGAACAGGAATGCAAGGAGGCTCGCGATGATGATCACGAGGTTGACGGCGAGGGTGAGCTTGCCTCCGGTGAAGAGTGCAAAGCGGTTGCCACCGCCCCATTCGGGATTACAGATGTAGAGCACGTTGAACACGATGACGGCGGCCAACTGCACCCCATAGCGAATGGCATCGAAGGGATAGAAGCGCTTGGCATTCAGACGGAACACACTCAGAACGATATTGAGCGTGCAGAGGAGGATGAGCGCATAGATGATGATCGCGAGGGTCTTATTGGTGTGGAAAAGGCTCGTGCCCTCGCTCCAACCATCGATGGATTGGTGGATGGCGGTGTTCACGGCAGATCCCGAGATGCACAGCGAAACCACGACGGCGCACATCAGAATGAGCGTGAGCACGTTGAAGATACCGACCTCTTTTCTGCGGCACAGCGAGGTGATGCAGAGGATGGCGAGGATAAGACCGCCGATGAGGAGGGTGGGGAGGTCAAAGCTGATTGTGATTGCATTGAAGAGAGTGATGGCGGGAATTGCCTCTCCTCTTCCGAAGAACATCACGGTGCAGGAGACCCACAGATAGGCGATTGCGAGGAGATAGCCGGACACCATCGCGCAATTTCTTGCCGTCTTTCCCTTGGTGAGGCAGCAGGTGATGCCGAGCACGAGGGACAATATGATGGCAACGGCGAGGAACATCACTTCGCTGAAACCTACGAGCATGCGGATATAGTACCCGCTGAATCTGAACCCGTTGAAAGCGCCGCCCGTGAAGAAGTAGACTATCATATCATAGAGATAGCCAAACAACGTTCCCTGAACGAGCGATCCGCTATTCAGCGCTCTTTCGCCATAGGGGTACACAACGGCATTGCTGTGCGAGAAGATGGGGACATATTGCCCCAAAAGGCCGAGGAAGAGACCGGCGACCGCCAACAGGAAAAAGACGATCGCGAGGACGCGATATCTCAGCGTGGGGACCGAGCCTGCCGTGTAAACAGTTTTGCTCATAAATAACCTCCGTTTTCGTTGAAAACCATAGTTCATGGACTATTATAACATGAAAATATAAATGTGTCAATAACCCGATTTAAAAAAATACAAAATCTTTCCTCTTTTTTCTTAGGAAAATGCAGGAAGAAATTCCTTTCGGCAAAAGAATTGGGAAAACCCCCTTGCATTTTTCCCCGTCAAGTGGTATACTCATATCGTGGTCCCCCAATGCGGGGACGGGAGATACCATGGAAGCACACGACCATCAAAATGCGCTGCTCGCGCTCCTCGACGACATCCGGAAAAAGACGGGCGTGGAAATTTATTTGCAGCCGCGCGGCGGCGAAGAGACCTGCTTTTCTCTTCGTGCGGAGGGGCGCACGGTCGAGGCCTATGTGGCGGGCACCGGCGAGCAGGCGGAAAAGAGCGCCAAGCTCGCGGCCTATCTCGTCTCGGTGTGCGCACGGGAGCCCTATGCCGACCGCCGTGAAGAACTTCGGGAGGTCCTGCTCGGCGAGGGGGGCAATTGGCGCGTCTTTCGCTATATGAATAAGTACAACGTGCCCGACGGCGCGTGTTTTGCCGTGGAGGTGGTCCCCGACCGCCTTGCGGAGGAGACGCTCGCCCAGATCTCCATGCTCATCGAGGAGGAGCGCGACGCTGCGCTGTCCGTCGGCGAGGGGCGCATTGCCATCGTAAAATTCGTGGAGGAGGACCAGACGGCCTTTGAATTCGGCACTTTCCTCGCCCAATCGCTCTATGAAGAGCTGGGCGTGCGGGCCAGCGTGGGCGTCGGGTGTGAGGTGAAGTCTTTCCGCGAGATCGCCTCCTCTTACGCGCAGGCAGCCGCGGCGGTGCGCATGAGCAACCTCTTCCACGGCGAGGGGGAGGTGCACTCCTACCGCGAATACCTCCTCGTGCGGCTTCTCGAAGATGTGCCGCGGAGCCGCCTCATGGATTACATGGAGCAGTTCCATGTGGAGGGCGCGGGGGAAGTGTTCGAGGACGAAGAGATGACGGCGACGGCCGAGGAGTTCCTCGAAAGCAGCCTGAACATCTCCGAGACCAGCCGCAACCTCTTTATGCACCGCAACACGCTCACCTACCGGCTCGACAAGATCGAACGCGCGACGGGGCTCAACATCCGCAAATTTTCGGATGCGGTCACTTTCCGCGTGCTTTCCATCCTCTATAAACTGCTGGATCGGGCATAAACCGCCGTCAAATAGGGCAAAACTGCCGTAGAAGAGGGCGTAGAAGCGCCCCGAATGCCGGCGCCGCGGTCCGCGCGGGGGAAAACCAAGGCTTGATGTTATTTCGGAGGCATATGGAGAAAAAACAGGAAAGGGCGTCCGAGACGGGCGCAAAGCAAAAAAAGAATTTCGGGAAAAAAATTTTGGCCGGCGCGTGCATCGTGCTTGCGGCCTTTTTCTTTTTCACGGCGGGCTGGTTTTGCCACATCCTCTCGCTCGGGGACAATGCGCGCAGCCTGCTTTGGGCGGTAAAGACGGCCGAGAACCACTTTTACGGCAACATTACGGAGGACGAGCTCTACAACAAGTTCTTCGACGACTTCTCGCTCGACCCCTATTCAGAGTATTACACGCGCGAAGAATATGAAAGTTTATATTCCCAGCATGCGGGCAATCATGCGGATTTCGGCCTCCAATTCCGTGCGGAGGGGGAGGCGTTGCGCATTGTGCGCACGGTCGGGAACTCTCCCGCCGAGCGGGCGGGGATCTCCGGGGGCATGTATGTGCTCGCCTATGGAAAGGACGGGGAAAATCTCAAAACGGGGGGCCTGTCCGACTTCCGAACTTTCGTCTCGGGGCTGGACAGCGTGGTCTTGCGTTGCGGGTACGACCCAGAGGGGACGGACGCCCGTTTGTATGAGATCGAGCGGGAAGATTATTCGGCCTCTGCCGTATTGTATCGCGACGGGGAGGGGGCGTTGCGCTTTGTGGGAGAGGGCAAACCCGCCCTCGGCGCCCTTGCGGGCATCCCCGCGGACACGGCATATATCCGCCTCGACGAGTTTTACGGCACGGCGGCCTCCGAGATGACGGCCGCACTCTCCGCCATGAAAGCGCGCGGGAAGCACGCTCTCATCCTCGATCTCCGCAGCAACGGCGGCGGCTACCTCTCCGTCTTTCAGGAGATCGCCGCGCTCCTTTTGAGAAATGCAGAGGAAAGGACGCCCGTCGTCGCCTACTCCCGCGACAACCGCGGCAAGGAGACGGTGTGGCGCGCGCCCGCGAACAGGTTCCGCGAGTTCTTCGGGGAGGATTGCAAGATCTACATCCTCGCGGACGAGATGACGGCCTCGGCCTCGGAGTGCCTCATCGGAGCCCTCGTTTCCTATGGCACGACGCCATACGAGCGCATCTTTTTGCGCGCGGAGACGGGCAAGACGTACGGAAAGGGGATCATGCAGTCCGCCTATACCGACAGTGCGGGGAACGTTCTCAAACTGACGAGTGCGCAGATGTTTTGGCCCAACGGGACGACCATCCACGGCATCGGCGTGAGAACGGAGGACGGCGCAGCGGCCGTCGAGGCGCCCGACATCCCGTCGGAGACGGACGTATTTTTACAGCAGGTCTTTGCGAGCATTCAGTGAAGTCCGCCGAGATAGCGCAGGAGAACATCCATATCGCCGACCCCTTCCGGGGGTCGGTTTTTTTGAGGGTCGCATTTCTCTTTGGGGGGAACGTGAAGCGCTGTTTCGGACATGGGTGCTTGATTTTGCGTCAATGCGGTGATGAGCTCTCTGTTTTCCCGATAAAAATCGAGGAGGGAACGGAGCCGTCCGCGCGTCTCTTCGTCGCCGCCCGCATAGGTGAGTAAAAATAAGAGCACGAAAGTTTCCATGCTCTCATTTTATGCGACGGACAAAATGCGATGTTCGGGCATAGGATATAGAAGAGGTGACTATGGACGATTTTGCGAATTTTTCCCCCAAGAAGAGATCGGACGAGGAGTGGCTCAAAGAGGCAGATGCGCTCTTAAAGGAGTACGGAGGCCGTAGCGAGGGAGAGATCCTGAGTGCCATCTATGCGCGCGCCGTGCAGGGCAAGCGGGAGGGAACGCTTACCAATGAACAGATCGATGCTTTTTACGACCGCTTTTCCCCGCTGCTCGACGCTTTCAAGAAAAAGCGCCTCAAAAAGCTCGTTGAGCAGCTCAAACGCATGTGATCACAGCCGTTTGAGTGCGGCGATCAGCGCCTGTCCCTCCCGTAAGCCCTGAAAGGGAGAAAAGGAGGCGCGCACGAGCCCCTCGGGGAAAGTGCGGAGGGCGCGGTGCACGAGCGGAGCGCAGTGCAGACCCCCGCGCACGGCGATGTCGAAGCGGTCGGAAAGGAGCGTTGCGGCCTCCTCGGAATCATATTTGGGATGCCGAAAGGAGAGGATCCCGCACGCATTGGGTGCGGAGTAGGGGACGCAGCCGATCTCTTGCAACTGCCCGTGCAGAGCGGCCGTCAGCGAGAGGAGGTGCTCTGCATCCCTTGCGCGGCGCGCCTTGACGAGCAGTGCGCCCTCGAAGAGCGAGCACACGGCGGGATAGGAGAGGGTCCCCGCTTCGAGGCGGTCGGGATAGAAAGAGGGCATGTCTAAATTGAAGCTCTCGCTGCCCGTTCCCCCGAAGAGCACGGGGGCGGGATCGAAGCGGTCGGAGAAGAGGAGGGCGGCGGCGCCCTGTATGGCGTGCATGCCCTTGTGCCCCGCGATCGCCAGCGCATCGATGCCCATCTCCCGCATGCGGAGGGGAATGTGCCCCGCGGCCTGTGCGCCATCGGCAAGTAAAAAGACGTGCGGGGGAAGTTTTGCGCGGACGGCCCTCAGATCGGGGGCGAATCCCGTCACGTTGGAGGCGGCGGTGATGCAGACGAGTTTGGTCTTATCCGTCACAAACGATGCCACCATGTCCGCATCTATCCCTCCGTTTTCATCGAGGGGGACGACATCGTAGGAGACATTCCTCGTCCTTTTGAGATGCTCCAAGGGGCGCAGCACGGAGTTGTGTTCGAGGGAAGAGCACACGGCGTGGTCCCCCTCTTTGAGAATGCCCAAAATGGCATAGTTGAGCGCCTCGGTGCAGCTCCTCGTAAAGACGACGCGCTCAAAGCCGTAGCCGTCGAAGAGCTCGGAGAGAAAGTTGCGGCAGGCGAGCACGTGTTCGCTTTGGGCGATGGAGAGGCGGTGCCCGCTCCTGCCCGGATTTGCGCACTGTTTCATGGAGGCGAGCACGGCGCTTTGTACGGAGGAGGGTTTGGTGCCGCCCGTGGCGGCATTGTCGAGATAGATCATAGGCATTCTCCACGGATTTTTTATGCTATAATATACGAAGGCAGGTCGAAGTGATATGACGGTATTGGCGGTATTTCGTTCGCGCGCGCAGTCGCTGGACTTCCTCTCCGCGTTGAAAGCGGCGGGAGTGGTGGCGCAGGCGGTCTCGACGCCCAAGGAGGCCGGCGTAGGATGCGGGATCTCCGTAAAATTTGATGAGCGCATGCTCTTTCGCGCAAAGGCCGTGCTTGCCAAGCGGCCCTATTCCGCATTTGCCGGATTTTTGAGAGGACAGGGCGGCGGGTTTGTGTAAGCGCTTGCGTTTTTAAAAAAAATGTGCTATGATGGCCGCATGGACAAGATCTCGGAAATTCTCACGGAACTCGACCGCCTCTATCCGGACGCCCGCCCGGCGCTCGTCTACCGCACGCCCTATGAACTTCTCGTCGCGGTCATTCTCTCCGCCCAGTGCACGGATGAGCGCGTCAACAAGGTCACAAAGGTGCTGTTCGAGGGGTATAACACCCCTGCCGCCATGGTGACGCTCTCGCAGGAGCAGTTGGAGGGCTATATCTTCTCCTGTGGGTTTTACCGCAACAAGGCCGCCCATATTCTGTCCGCCTCGCGGGATATTTTGGAGAAGTTCGGCGGGGAAGTCCCCTCCACGCTCGAAGAGCTCAGAACGCTTGCGGGAGTGGGCAGAAAGACGGCCAACGTCGTCTATGCGGTCGCTTTCGGGGGCAATGCCATCGCCGTCGACACGCACGTGTTCCGCGTCTCCAACCGCTTGGGCATCGCCGAGGGCAAGACGCCCGAAGCCGTCGAGGAGGGGCTCATGAAAGTCATCCCCGAGGCAATGTGGTCAAAGGCGCACCACCTCCTCATCTGGCACGGGAGGCGCGTCTGCCATTCTCAGCGCCCCGCCTGTTCCGAGTGCACGCTCAAAGGTCTATGTAAATATTATGAAGAACACAAATGAGCCACCCATGTCCGCAATATAGCCTCAAAAAGCGTGTATAAAAACCTCTCGCATGGGCCAAAAAACATGCAAGGAGGTATTTTTATGACCAATCTGACCGCAAAAGATCTGGATGTTCTGACGCACGTTCTCACGGGAGAGGAAATGGCATGCAAAAAGGCGCGCATTTACGCCAACACGCTCACCGACGCGGCGCTCGCCGAGACGATGAATGAGGTCGCGATGCAACACGAGCAGCGCTTCGAAGCGCTCTTCCATTTGTTGGGAGGGAAGGGATGAAACAGTCGAAAAAGGATATCATGCTTTCGGAGAAAGATGCCCTGCAAGACATGCTCGACATCGAAAAACTTCTCATGAATTACTACTCCGTGGCGCTCACGGAGGGCAGCAGCACGGCATTTCGCAAGGAGATCCTCAAAAATTATACGGCCCACGAAAAGACGCAATTTTCTGTCTTTGAACAGATGCTTTCGCGCGGATACTATGAAGTGCAGCCCGCGCCCAAGATGATGATCGATCAAAACGCGGAAAAATTTTCCAAGGCAAAAAAGCAGATGTCCACGGCAAGTGCTTGACAAGCGGCGGGGGAAAAGGTATAATCTTTCACAAGACAGCTCGGAGGCGCTTGGATGGAAGATAAGAAAGTAAAGGCCGAACGCATTGGCCGTGACGCGCAAAAACGCGAAGAAGAACGCGTCCGCCGCGAGCGGGAAGCCATTGCGGAGATGACGGGCAACGACCCCGACGAAGAGAAGGAAACCAAGGAAAAGGAATAATTTTTTCGTCTTTGCGCATACTTTCAGCGAGATGGCAAAGAAAAACAAACGCGAAAGAGATGTAACTTATGCGCACAACCCGCACTACTGCATGATCATGCCGGACAGCGAGGAGCGCGACGACGAAGATATCGCCTCGACGGGACAGTCGTAGGCCGAGCGCCGCAAAATGGTTGCGGCATTGTGAAGGGAAAATTTTGAGGCCCGACGTTTTTCAACGTCGGGTTTCTTTCCGTCTGAGGTGCGCCCATATTTCCGTCGCGCCGCAGAAGCGCGCATTGAAAACAGAGTGGAAAATAAAAGAGGCAGGAGGAAGGCGGGCCGCATACAATGGACTATGAACATTTCGGATTGCAAAATTTCGGCGCTCTTTGATTTACGCCATACGGCGGCAGAGGCATATCTCGAAGAATTTTTCTACCCGTGGGAAGCGCTCGCGGGGCTCAAAGATTTTTTGGAAAATTTACGTTTTGACGACGACTTCGCGGACATGGGTGGGGGCGTTTACGTCCACCGCGCCGCCAAAGTTGCGCCGACGGCCACGATTATCGGTCCCGCCGTCATCGGAGAGGGGAGCGAAGTGCGGACGGGCGCATTCGTCCGCGGGAGCGTGCTCGTGGGCAAAAATTGTGTGGTCGGCAATTCCTCCGAGCTCAAAAACTGCATTCTGTTCGACGGCGTGCAGGTGCCCCACTTCAACTATGTCGGCGACAGCATTTTGGGCTATCGCGCGCATCTCGGAGCGGGGGCGGTGACCTCCAATCTTCGGGCGGACCGCGGGCGCGTTCTCATCCGCGCGGACGATGCAAAAGCGGACACGGGGCTGAAAAAGTGCGGCGCGTTTTTGGGGGACGGCGTCGAAGTGGGCTGCAACGCTGTGCTGTGCCCGGGGACGGTGGTCGGCCGCAACGCGACGGTCTATCCCCTCACCCTCTGCCGCGGCTGTTACCCCGAAAACTGTATCGTAAAACAGCACACAACCGTGATAAAACAATAGAAAAAACCAGCGCCGCCGAGTGTCTCTCTCGGCGGCGTTTCCTCATTCGGATAATTTCATTTTGATCTCTCTTATGGTAACGCGAAATTTTTGACCGTTTCGAAAGACGACTACCAAGGAATCTTCGTCCTCCTCCGTTACCCTCCCTTCATAAACATCATTTGCAAAAATCTTAAAGTCGAGCAGGATATCTCCCACTGTCACAGGTGGCGCTTTTGGGCCGTCCATCTCCGAATCCTCCGCTAATTTTTTTGCCACCATCTTTAAAAATTCACGCATCATTTCATCGTTCATTGTTTTCTCTCATCATGGGCTATATTTAGACAAATTGTATCATATATAGCCCACTTTGTCAAGTGTTTTTGTGATACATTTGATGCAGGAAAACAATGAAAACGTATTCTGCTGTCAAGGAACGGTTGCTTGGGCTCCTCGGGGAGAGGAGGATGTCGGTTCACGCATTGGCCATCGCGTCATCCGTTCCGCCCTCCACGATCAAAAATATCCTGTATGGAAAAAGTGTAAATCCCGGCGTCGTCACGCTGAAAATGCTCTGTGACGGGCTGGGCATTTCCATTGCCGAATTTTTCGATACGGATGTTTTTCGCGCGTTGGGAGAGGAGATCGGCGAGTAGCCTCTCCGCTGGCCCTCCCGCCATTCCGCCCGCCCGAGGCATTGTTCCCCACTGTCATACCGAAAAGGGCAACGCCCTTTGAGTGTATCCCCTCAAACGAAGTCCGTTCAACAGAAAAATCACCCCCGCGGCCATTCTGCCGCGGGGGCTTTTCACACACTCAAATGGGACCATGCCCGCAAAGCATCCGTCATTTTCGACCAAAGGCCTCTGCTTTATTGCTTTCACGAAACAGCATCGGACTTTTTCCAAATGACAATTTCTCCGTCGGCATCATAGTGCCACCAATTTTTGCTCTCCTGCCACTTCGCCTCATCGGGCGCTTCCTCGGAAAAATAATAACGGGTAGCATCGGTGAAACCGCTATTAGAGTTGTGAATGAGAATTTTACTCCATTTGTCGGGCGTTCCCTTGTAGTAAACGCTCGTCAAACTTCTGCAATTTAAGAACGCCTCAGCCCAGATCCATTTTACGCTGTCGGGAATGGTAATGCTCGTGAGACCCTCGCACCGATAGAACGTACCGTTCTCAATTGAAGTAACACCTTCGGGAATTTCAATGCTCGTCAAGCTGATACAAGCTGAGAACGCTTCACTTCCGATCGAGGTCACGCTATCGGGAATCTCAAATGCTCGTCAAGCTGCCGCAACCCGTAAATGCGCCATATCCGATTATAGTCACGCAGTTGGGAATCACCACGCTTGTCAAATTGCTACACTGATAGAATGCACGCTGATAGATTTCATAGGGCTTTCCGTTCGGGCTCTTTTGGGGGAGGGTCAGTTCCGTTTCATTGCCGTAGTAAGCGAGAAGATAGTTCTCATTTCCATCTTCGTAGAACCGATAGCCATCTTGGGTTACCGTTTGGCATCCTTTCTCCTCTCCTGTGTAGACATGTTTTGCAAATATAGCTATACTGCCGTAATCACTTGAAGCGAGTGCGATTGGTAATTCGGAATGATTCCATACTTCGATGATTTTATAGCAATTCTCGAATGCACGGCTTCCAATCGAAGTATGGGCCATTTTGGGAAACACTCAAAAGCAAAAAAAATATCGACCTATACCTTAATTCAGAGGTACGGCATTAGCAGTGCGACGATTGATCGCATGAAAAAAGGCAACGGGATCAGCACAGCAAAAATAGATGATTTTTGCAAGATCCTCGATTGCCGCGTGGAGGATATCATCGTGTTCATCAAAGAATAAAGCGAACGGCGAGGCCGTCCGCTTGTGCTATTCGGATGTTTTCTTCGTGCGTCTTTCAGACATGGTAGGGGGGAATGCCGTCACACGTTGAAGCGGAAAAGAACGACGTCGCCGTCTTTCATCACATAGTCCTTGCCCTCCGAGCGCACCTTGCCCTTTTCGCGCGCGCCCGTGAGCCCGCCGCATTCGAGGAGGGTCTCATAGTCCACGACCTCCGCGCGGATAAAACCCTTTTCGAAGTCGGTGTGGATCTTCCCGGCGGCTTGCGGCGCCTTGGTGCCCTTCACGATGGTCCATGCGCGCGTCTCTTTCTCGCCCGCGGTGAGGTAGGAAATGAGCCCGAGGAGGGAATACGACGCCTTGATGAGCTTTGAGAGCCCGCTCTCTTTGAGTCCGAATTCCTCCAAAAATACCGCCTTGTCCTCATCCGACAGCTCAGCGAGCTCGGCCTCCGTCTTGGCACAGACGACGATGGTCTCCGCACCGTGGGCGCTCGCATACGTTTTCACCGCCTGCACGAGGGGAAGCGCATCTTCGGGGATACCCATGTCCGCTTCGGAGATGTTCGCGCAATAGATGACGGGCTTGGAAGAGAGCAGGAAGAGGTTGTCGAGCAGGGCCTGTTCCTCTTCCGTTACGTCGAGCGACGAAGCGGGCTGCTCCTCTTCGAGATGACGGTAGAGCTTATCGAGGAACGCAAACTCCGCCGCGGCGGCCTTGTCTGCTCCCCCGCGGGCGGCGTTACGGATGCGGTCGCGCCGCTTGTCGACGGCTTCGAGGTCGGCAAGAATGAGTTCCAGATTGATGGTCGTGATGTCGCGGACGGGGTCCACCGTGTTCTCGACGTGCGTCACGTTGGCGTCCTCAAAGCATCTCACGACGTGCACGATGGCGTCCACCTCGCGGATGTGGGAGAGGAACTTGTTGCCGAGCCCCTCCCCGCGGCTGGCGCCCTTGACAAGACCGGCGATGTCGACAAATTCCACGACGGCGGGCGTCACTTTCTTGCTCGCATAGAGGGCGGCGAGCTTGTCGAGGCGTTCATCGGGCACGGCCACGACGCCCACATTGGGCTCGATGGTGCAAAAGGGATAGTTGGCGGCTTCGGCGCCCGCACGGGTGATGGCGTTGAACAGCGTGGATTTGCCGACGTTGGGCAATCCTACGACACCTAATTTCATGGTAAAAACTCCTTTTCCCGCCGCTTGCCCGCGGGAAAGCTTTGCATTTCTTTCCTCATTATACAACTTTTTTCCGCAAACATCAAGCCTTTCGGTTGCTTGATTTCGGGAATTGTGGTAGAATAGTCGCGAAAAGGAGTACACACGTCTATGGATTACAGAGCATACATCGCGGCGCGCCTCCCCGTGGAGGGCATGGGGGAGGAAGAGATCGCGGCGGCCATCGCCATTCCCCCCGATACCGCACTCGGCGATTACGCCCTCCCCTGCTTCAAATTTGCGAAGCTCATGAGGAAGCCCCCCGCGAAGATCGCGGAGGAACTCGCGGCGGCCTATCCCACCGACGAGGTCATCCCCGAGGTGGTGGCGGTGAACGGATATCTCAACTTCCGCATCGGCAAAGAGCGCCTCGCCGAGGAGACGCTCGCCCGCATCTTAGAGGAGAAAAGCCAATATGGGGCCTCGGACATGGGTAGGGGCAAAACCGTCTGCATCGACTATTCGTCGGTCAACATTGCCAAGCCTTTCCACATCGGGCACCTCTCCACGACGGTGCTCGGCGGCAGTCTCTACCGCATCTTCAAGGCCCTCGGCTACACGGTTGTGGGCATCAACCATCTTGGCGATTACGGCACACAGTTCGGCAAGCTCATCTCGGCCTACAAGCATTGGGGCAAGCGCGAGGAGGTAGAGGAGGGGGGCATTCACGCCATCAACGCCCTCTACGTGCGCTTCAACGAGGAGGCCACGGAGGAGATGCAGGCCGAGGCGCGCGAATATTTCCGCCTCATCGAGAGTGGGGACCGCGAGGCGAACGAGCTTTTCGATTGGTTCAAGTCGCTCACGATGGCGTATGTCCAAAAAATTTACGACCGCCTGCACATCACTTTCGACAGTTACGCGGGCGAGCGCTTCTACATCGACAAGATGCAGCCCGTCATCGATGAACTCAAAGCCAAGGGGCTGCTCGTGGAGAGCCGGGGAGCACAGGTCGTCGACCTTGAACAGTATGGGATGCCGCCATTCATCGTGCTGCGTTCGGACGGCGCGTCCCTCTATGCCACGCGCGATCTCGCCGCGGCCTTTTACCGCAAGAGGACCTATGATTTCGACAAGTGCCTCTACGTCGTCGCGTACCAGCAAAATCTGCACTTCAAACAGCTCTTCAAGGTCATCGAGCTCATGGGCGAGCCCTGGGCAAAGGACCTCGTGCATGTCGCTTACGGCATGGTGAGCCTCGAAGACGGGGCCATGTCCACGAGAAAGGGGAAAGTGGTTTGGCTGGAAGATGTGCTCAGCCGCTGTGTGGAGAAAGCGGCGGCCGTCTTGGAGGAGAAGAATCCCGCCCTCGAAAACAAGGAGGATGTCGCCGAGAAAGTGGGCGTGGGAGCCGTCGTGTTCGGCGCACTCTACAACAACAAGATCAAGGACATCGTTTTTTCCTACGACAAGGCTCTTAACTTTGACGGAGAGACGAGCGTATATGTGCAATACACATGTGCGCGCGCCCGTTCCGTTCTAACGAAAGCCGCGGAGGGAGGGATCGGCTATGCGGATGCCCAAGTGTGCGAGCTCTGCCCCGCGGAGTTTGAGCTCATCAAGGCGCTCGCGGAGTTCCCCGACACCGTCAAAACGGCGGCAGCGACCTACGAGCCCTCCGTCATTGCGCGCTATGCCGTCGGGACGGCACAGAAGTTTAATAAATTTTACATCGATTGCAAGATCATGCAGGCGGAGACGGAGGCGCTCCGGGCATTCCGTCTCAAACTGTGCGATGCGGCGCTCGCCGTGCTCACCAACGCCTTGACGCTCCTCGGCATCGGCGTGCCCGATAAAATGTGATGGCCGCGGTATTTTTCGATCTTGACGGCACCCTGCTCGACACCGTGCCCGACATTCAAAGTGCGCTCAACCGTGCCCTTGCGGACTGCGGATTTTCTCCCGTGAGCTACGAGGAGACGGTCTCCTATGTGGGCAACGGGGCGCGGAGGTTGGTCGAACGCGCGGCGCCCGCGGGGGACCACGAAAAACTGCTTGCGCTGTTTGCGGCCTATTACAATGCCTCGGAGAGTGTGCTGACCCTGCCGTATGCGGGCATGCAGGAACTGCTCGCATGGCTCAAAGCGCGCGGCGTGAAGCTGGCGGTCGTGACCAACAAATTGCAGCCCTCCACGGAAAAGCTGATGGCGCGCTTCTATCCCGGCATCTTTGACTTCATCGGCGGGGACGACGGCTCGTTCCCGTGTAAGCCCGACCCCTCGCTGACGCGCTATGCCGCGCTCACGATGCGCGTCCCTCTCGGGAAGAGCATCTTTGTCGGGGACGGCGAAACAGACGTTGTGACGGCCCTGAACGCGGGCATGGTACCCGTCTCCGTGCTCTGGGGATATCGCAAGCGGGAAGTTTTGGAGGCGGCGGGCGCAAGGCGCTTTGCCCGCGATCCCCAAGAACTGCGAGAGATTTTGTCGGAGTTATTGTGAGGATAGCCCGTAGCGTTTCCCCAAAAAAATCGGAGAAAAATTTCGGGAAAGCCGTTGCTATCCGCGGCGGATTGTGATATAATACGGTTAAGATTTCTTAGGAGGAGATAACAATATGAAACGTTGTGCTGTATGCGGCGAGATCGTACCCGACGATTGCGAGGTCTGCCCTGTCTGCAAAGCAAGAAAGTTTGAACCCATCGAGGAGAAGGCATTTGCCTGCGAGCACCATGTCGGCGACGGCATCGTCGAGGACAAGGAAGTGATGGATGGGCTCCGCGCCAACTTCAACGGCGAGTGTTGCGAGGTGGGCATGTACCTTGCCATGGCGCGCGTCGCCGAGCGGGAGGGGTATCCCGAGATCGCCGAGGCCTACAAGCGCTATGCCTATGAGGAAGCCGATCACGCATCCAAGTTCGCCGAACTGTTGGGCGAGGTCGTCACCGATTCCACGAAGAAGAATCTCGAACTCCGTGCGGCCGCCGAAGCGGGTGCGTGCGAGGGCAAGCTGATGCTTGCAAAGCGCGCGAAAGAGCTCGGCTATGACGCCATTCACGACACCGTGCACGAGATGGCCAAGGATGAAGCCCGCCACGGTGCAGGGTTCAAGGGCCTGCTCAAACGCTATTTCGGCAAGTAAGTTCCGAGGCCGCGGCAAGCGCACGCGATCGTCGCGCACCGCACCGGGAGACGCCCCGTTCTTTCGGGCACTCCCCGTAACACACCAAAAAGAAGCACGGCAAGCGCCGTGCTTTTTGCATCTTGTCGGAAATTATGAGATGGCGAGGAGAATCCCGGGATTTTTAGACAAATTCCGAGATGCGGGGCCGCGCTGCAAAAAAAGAGTGCATAAGAGAGTGTGTAAAATGAGTGTGCAAATGTGCATAAAAAACCCACCTCGCACGAGGCAGGTGGGTACCATGTCCGAAAGGGGAGCGCTCAAAGCACTTTTGCGAGGAAACTTTTGAGGCGTTCGTCCTTGGGTGCGCCGAAGATGCTTTCGGGGGGACCGTCCGCCACGATCTTGCCCGCATCCATGAACAGCACGCGCGTGGCGACTTCCCGCGCAAACCGCATCTCATGGGTCACGACGATCATCGTCATGCCCTCGTCGGCGAGCTCTTTCATCAGCGAGAGCACTTCTCCCACCATCTCAGGGTCGAGCGCGGAGGTGGGCTCGTCGAAGAGCATCACTTTGGGTCCCACGGCGAGCGCGCGCACAATGGCAATGCGCTGTTTTTGCCCCCCCGAGAGGGTGGAGGGATAGGCGTCCGCCTTGTCTTGGAGCCCGATGCGCGTCAAGAGTTTCATGGCGCGTGCCTTTTCCTCGGCCTTGATCTGCCGCTTGGAGATTTTGAGCTTTTTCTTCTTCTTTTCGTGAAGCCGCGCTTCCACGGCCGCGAGCGTGATATTTTTCAGCACCGTCAGATGCGGGAACAGGTTGAAGTGCTGGAACACCATGCCCATCTTTTTGCGGTATTCTTCGAGATCGGTCGTGGGCGTCAATTCGTTGCCCTCAAAGTAAATTGCGCCGTCCGTCGGCGTTTCGAGGCGGTTGAGGCATCGGAGAAAGGTGGATTTCCCGCTCCCCGAGGGGCCGATGACGACGACTTTCTCCCCCTCGAAGATGTCCACGCTCACGCCGTCGAGCACGCACAGTTCTCCAAAGGATTTTTTGAGGCCGACTGTCTTTATGAGAGGCTCTTTTGTGCTTTTTTCTTGCATTTCTTTCTACCTCCCGTGATTTTTACGTTGCCCGCGCTGCGGTCGCTCTTGGCGAGGATCTTCTCGATGACCTTTTCCACGAGCGTGAGCAGATAGACGACCACAAGGTACATGACAGAGGCAATGAGGAGGGGGAAGAGATAGTCGAACGTGCGCGATTGAATGAGCCCCGGCACCTTTCCCAGCTCCAAGATCCCCACGTATCCGGCGACGGACGTCTCTTTCACGAGCGTGATGAACTCATTGAAGAGGGCGGGGATGATGTTTCGAAGAGCTTGCGGCAGGATGATTTTCAGCATGGTCTTGGAATAGGACAGCCCGAGCGAGCGGCCCGCCTCCATTTGCCCTTCGTCGATGGATTCGAGCCCGGCGCGCGCGATCTCGGAGACATAGGCCGCGCTGTTGAGCCCAAATGTGATCCCGCCGACCAAGATGCCGTTTTTCATGGTCGCAAGGACGATGAAGTACATGATGAACAGCTGCAACACGACGGGCGTGCCGCGGATGATCGTGACGTAGATGTTGCAGACAAAGGAGAGGATTTTGAGCTTGCCCGTCTTTTTCTTTGTATACACGACCGCCGCAATGAGGAACCCGAGGAGGATGCCAATCACCACCGCGAGCAGCGCGATGATCAATGTGTTTTTGAGCCCGTTCAGATAGAGCAACCATCTTTCATCCACAATAAACGCTGACCGAAATCTTTCGGCCAGCGTTTTTGCATTGAGAAGCGTCAACATCATATATTTGCAAGGAGGAGCAAGGAGGGTACCTTGTCCATGAAGATGACGTCGATCTTGCCCGTCTGCAATGCGGCAAGCGCAGCGGCATAGGTCTCGTATGTCACGATCTCCGTATCGGAGGAGCTGAGTTTGATCGTAACGGAGGGGGCGTCCTCAACTTCATAGGTGTAGCCGGCGGAAGTCTTGGCGGCACTGGCAATGAGGTCGCCGCTCGTGCCCTTCTGCACGCCGATTTTGAGCCCGTCGAGGTCCTTTAAATTGTGATAATTTGCATCCTCGGCACAGACGATGGAGAGCGTGGAGGAGGAGTAGATGTTGCTGAAATCCACCTCTTGGAGGCGCTCTTCGTTGATGGTGAGGCCCGCCGCGGCAATGGCCTTGCCCGAATTCTGTTTGAGGTTGGTGATGATATCATCGAAAGCGACGTCGTGGATCACGAGCTTGCAATGGAGGTTTTCTGCGACCTGGCAGGCAATAGCAACGTCGAGGCCGGCAACCGCATAGGCGCCCTCCTCTGCATTGCCGTCCGAGACGGTGTATCCGTTCGAATTCAGGAACTCATAGGGGGCAAAGCCCGACTCGGTATACATATCGAGCGTGTCGGTGTACTCGTCGAGGTCCCACGTCAGTTTGAGACCGGTGGGGGCCGTGGGATTGCTGTTCTCATCGGCGAGGTCGCTGTAATACTCGAAATATTTGTCCATCGTTCCGTCGTCTACCCACGCATCCACGACGGCATTCACGGCCGCTACCATCTCCGTGTCGCCCTTTTTTAGCGCGATGCCAAAGTCCTCTTGGAGAAGATCTTGCGCGTCATTAGAGACATAGTTCGCATTCCCGCCCGCGCAAGCACCGGCAAAGATGCACACGGCGGCCATCGTAAGGGCGATGGGGATCAAAATTGTTTTCTTCATGGTTTACCTTCCTTCTTGGATAAAATTTTTATTTCTCGTTCAAAAGCAAGCATATCATATCACAATGCTTGGGAAAGTGCAACTATTTTTCGGGGGTAAAATGGATTTTTTTGGAATAATTTTATAAAAATTTGCCGTTTATTCCGAATTTATGCAAAAATGATGTATAAAATGCCAAACCCCATGAAAAAAGCGCCCTCGAAAGCGGGGCGACTTTCGAGGGCGCGGCGGTGTCCCCGGAGGGGAACTTTATTTTCGGTAATCGGTGCGGCCGAGCAGGTAATCCAAGGACACGTTGAAGAAATCGGCAACGATCTCTAAATTTTCCAGCTCGGGCAGATATCCTTTCTTCACCCATTGTGCAATGTTGTTGCGGTGGATGTGCAGGCGCTCGGCAAGTTCATAGACCGTGCGGATATGCTTTTCGCACCTCAACTGCTCCAAGCGCTCTTGAAACGTCGCGTCCGACGAGCAGGCAAACCCGTCATCGTTCGACGTACCTAAGAGGTATTCGACCAAGATATGGAAGTGGTCGGAAATTTTGATCAGGATCGCCGTCTTGGGGACGATTCCATAGTTATACGCTTTCGAGAATGTGACATATGTGATGCCGAGACCCTCTGCGGCCAAAGTCTTGGTGGGATACTCCCCGTCCTGCATGAGCTCCTTGAAACGATTTTGAAATTGGGTGGAAATTCTCATTTTTTTCTCCGCAAAACGACGTTACTATATAGACATTGTCGTTTGGATATGATAGAATTGTTTTCATCCGCATTAGACATATGCTATATAGGAAATGTCGCAAAAAGGAGAAAGAGTGGGGCAGCATGGCATTTTTTACAACCGATTGGGAGAGGACAAATTTGCGAGGCGGCGAATCGATCAACAAAAATATGATCAACAAAATATATAAATAAGGAAATAAGCCCGTCGTGAATCACGCGGGCTTATTCAATTGGGAGAGTGAAGCGGGCGGCTGGGACCACCCGTTCTTCGTCTCAAATTGTACCATCGGTGCGGCCCAAATTGCAACCTACTCTTGCTTTTTCGGGCTCTCTTTTTGTGAAAAGGCGCGGTAGAATGTGAATCTTTATCTCTACTCTCGGTAGAACCGTTGACATTTGCGCATTTTTACGCTATAATACCGACTATGGAAGAAGATATTGCCCAAATCATCGGAACGAACATCATGCGTCTCCGCAAGGTGACGAACATGACGCAGCTCGAACTTGCCGAAAAACTCGGGTATTCCGATAAATCCATCTCCAAGTGGGAACAGGGGAACGGGATCCCCGATGTGCGCACGCTCATGCAGATCGCGGAATTCTTCAATGTCAGCCTCGACGACCTTGTGCACGAACACAAGGAGAAGCCGGTCATGCCCAAAAAGACGAGGGGGATCCGCCGTCTCATCATCATTTTGCTCTCGGTGGGCCTCTGCTGGCTCACCGCAGTCGTCAGCTTTGTGCTCGGCGGCATCATTTCCCCGGATACCCATTTTCTGTGGCTCGCATTTGTCTATGCGGTGCCCGCTTCGGCCATCGTGGTCCTCATTTTCAGTTGCATTTGGCGGTATAAGGTCTACCGCATCCTGAGCCTCTCGGTGCTCATCTGGACCGTGCTCGCGTGCGCCTATCTCACCGTGTTTGCCGTCCATGGCCCGCACCCCACGCTGTGGCTCATCTTCCTGATCGGGATCCCGCTCCAACTGTTGGCACTCTTCTTTTTTGTTTGGTGGAAGAGAACTTCCCCCGAAAAATAGGGAGAGCCCTGTGCGTTTTCGGGGGCATTGATTTTGCGATCAGACGTTAAACGGAGGTACCATGTCCGAGAAGAACATGTTTGATAAGATAATCCCGACCTCGCCCGAGCTTCAAAAGAAGCGGGCCGACGCGCTCGCGGTGCGCAATGCGGCGGCGGGAGTTTCCGCGTTCGTGCTTGCCATTTTGGCCATTTTTGCATTGATCGGCGTGGTCGTCGTCCTATTTCTCTATGAATTCGACCAATTGGGCTTGCAGCTCTTCATCATCCTCCTCGGCAGTTTTGCGGGCGGGACGCTCGTCTGTGCCCTCGCCGCCTTTTTCCTTGTACGCGTTTCGGGGCGCATCGAGGTGCGAAGGAAGGATTTTCTCGAACGGTGCGATTCCGACGAGAGCTTCTTCGTGGGCGAGGGAACGCTTGCGACGTTTACGGAAAGCGGCATCCGTCTGCATGCCGAAAAGGGACCCGTGATCGATATCCCGTACAGTCGGATGCGTTTCATCTCCGTCTGCTCGCGCAAGCGGGCGCGGGAGGAGGGGGAGTGGTCGGTCGTGATCGAAGTGCCCACTTCTTACCTCGCCAAGGACGGCAAGGGCGCGGGCGGGAACGCCCTCATCCAGACAGACCGCAAGGACCGCCTCATCGAGACCATTGCCGCTCACGGGCTGGAATTGGTCGGGGAGGAGCGCCCTCCCGAGGCGGAGCGGGGCAAAAAGAGCGGGCGGTTTAAAGTCCAAGAGATGTTCTTCACCCCTGATGCAAAGCTCAAACGGCGCGCCCTCTTTCTTCTCACGGGCGGCGGTCTGCTCGCGGTGGCCGGCATCCTCGTCGCCATTTTCGTCGGACTGTGGGCGGGCCTGGTGCTGTTGGTCTTTGGGCTGGCTTTGCTCTTCCGCGGCTTTGTCGGCCTATTCCGTGCCCGCGAACTTCTCGCTTTTTATGAGGAGGGGATGTATTGGACGGCGGCGGGGCGCACGGACAGCCTCTTTTTGAAGTGGGAAGAGATCGAGGCGCTCTCCCGTGCGGAGGGAGAGGGCTACCGTGCAATCGTTGCGAGGTGCACATACGGCGCCTACCGTTTCCCCCTGCCGCAGGGCGCGTGGGAATTCTTGCTGAAAAATTATCCCGATAAGATCGAGGGAGAATGACCTTTCGCCGCAACCCGTGACGACCGCGTCACGTTGCGCACGGGAGATATCGGAGGCAGACATGCGTTGCAATGTTTGCGGAAGCGACAATGCCAAGGTTTATCAACGGATAACGGACGGGCGGGAGACGACGCTCACCGTCTGTCCTTCTTGTTACCGAAAACTATATCCCGAGGAGGGGAGCGGGGATTTCTTCACCTCCTTTATGGGGCGCACCAAGGGGAGCAAGGCGTGTGAGGGATGCGGGACGACGCTCGAAGAGTTCCGCCACACGGGGCTACTCGGATGCGCCTATTGTTATACGGCTTTCCGCGAAGAATTGCTGCCCACCATCCGCTATGTGCAGGGGAAATTGCAGCATGAGGGGAAGGTCCCGAGCGGCACCGCCGACGAGAACTATGATACCGTCCGCGAACTCGTGGAGGTGCAGGAGCGCCTCCGCGCAGAAGTCTCGGCGGCAGAGCAGGCGGGGGATACCGAGGAGGTCAAGCGCCTCCGTGCCCGTCTGGATGCCGTAAACAAGCGCCTCTATGGCGGGGAGGGGGCATGATGGTGCAGCTCGCCGATTATGAGAGCGTCGCCGTCTCCACACGCATACGGCTGGCGCGCAATTTTAAGGACTATCCTTTCCCCGGGCGCCTGCTCAAAGATACCCATGCCGCGGAACAGGCGAGCGAGATCATCCGTCTCATCACGGCGGAGCTGACCAGCATGGAGGAGTTCCACCTCTTCGAGATGGCGGATATCCCCGCAGAGACGGCCGCCTTTCTCATCGAGCGCTATCTCATTTCCCGCGACCTTTTGAGGCACCGCATGATCTCGGCGGCCCTCGTCTCCCTCGACCAGACCATTTCCGTGATGATCAACGAGGAAGATCACATCCGCGAACAGTACTTCATGAAAGGATTTGATTTAAAGCGTGCCTATGAGCGGATCGCGGGCATCGACGATATCATTTCCGATTCCATCCCCTTTGCATATGATAGAGAGCTGGGATATCTTACGGCCTGTCCCTCCAACCTCGGCACCGGGTTGCGGGCGTCGGTGATGCTGTTCTTGCCCGCCCTCGCACGGCGGGGGCTCATGAAGAAGCTCATCCCCACGCTCACGCGCCTCGGTCTCACGGTGCGCGGCGTATTCGGAGAGGGGAGCGGGGCAGACGGAGACCTCTTTCAGATCAGCAACGAGGTGACGCTCGGTCTCTCCGAGGAGGAGGTGCTCTTCGGGGTCGAACAGGCGGTGAGCGTCATCGTGGAGGCCGAGCTCTTGGAGCGCGAGCGCATGATGGCGGAAGAGGGCATGGCGCTCAAAGATCGGCTCCGCCGTTCGCTGGGGATCCTGCTCAGCTGTTGTCTGCTCGATGAAAAGGAGCTCGCCCGCCGCATTGCCGACGTCAAGCTCGGAGTTGCCTTGGGCTTTTTCGGCGCGGAGGCGGGGCAGGACCGCCGCTTGGAGACGCTGGATAACATTGCCATGGAGCTCCGTCCCGCGGGGATGGATCGCCTCGCAAAACGCAAGTTGACGGAAGAAGAGGGGCTGTCGTTCCGGGCGGAATATGTACGCAAGAAGATAAGCTCTCTGCACTTTATATTATAAGCTACTTTTACAACTTCCGCGGCAGATCTTCGCGGAAGCCATCTCTAATAAGGAGGACATATGGATACATCCAAGTTTTCCGAACACCTCGAACAGGTGGTGCTTGTCGCGGAAGAGGCGGCCAAGCGCTATCAGACGACGTATATCGGCAGCGAGCACATCGTGCTCGGGATGCTGTGCGTGAGCGATTGCACGGCGGGGCGCCTGCTCGCGGAGGCGGGGGCCTCCTTGGAGCGCTATACGGAGATGTTTAAGCGCACCGTTCGCCCCGAGACGCCCGTCTATGGCTATACGCCGCGCACCAAAAAGCTCTTCGACCGCGCCCTCGAACTCGCCTTGCAGGGAGGGGATTACCACACGCTCGTCGGGACCGAACACATGCTGCTTGCCGTGACCATGCTCGACGAGTGCCTCGCCGTCTCCATCTTGCGCGCTATCGGCGTGGACATCGACGAGCTGGAAAAACGGCTGAGCTCCTTTGTCAACACGGATGACGAGGACATGAAGTTTACGCCGCCCCCGTCCTCCCGCCCGACAGAGCGGTTTTCGCCTTACCGTCCCATCCCCGCATTCCCGCCCGAGCCCGAGGAATCGCTGCCCTACCTCAAATACGGCACCGATCTCACCAAACTTGCGCGCGAGGGGAAATTGGACCCCGTCATCGGCAGGCATAAGGAGATCGAAAAGGTCATCCAGATCCTCTCCCGCCGCACGAAGAACAATCCCGTGCTCATCGGGGAGCCGGGCGTGGGCAAGAGCGCCGTCATCGAGGGGCTTGCGCGGGCCATCGTTGCGGGGGAGGTCCCCGAGTTGCTCATCGGCAAAAAAGTGTTCTCCCTCAACATCTCCGAGCTTCTCGCGGGCGCGAAATACCGCGGCGACTTTGAGGAGCGCTTAAAGGTCGTCACGGATGCCATCATGAAGGATAAATCCATCATCCTCTTCATCGATGAGATCCACATGATCGTGGGGGCGGGCTCTTCCAGCGAAAACAACATGGATGCGGCCAATATCTTAAAGCCCATGCTCGCCCGCGGCGAATTGCAGACGGTAGGCGCCACGACGACGGAGGAGTACCGCAAGTTCATCGAAAAGGATGCCGCCCTCGAACGCAGGTTCACGCCCGTCATCGTCGAACAGCCGAGCGTGGACGACGCCATCATCATTTTACAGGGGCTCAAAGATAAGTATGAGGCCCATCATAATGTGGTCATCACGGATGCCGCGATCGAGGCGGCCGTGAGACTTTCCGACCGCTATGTCACGGATCGATTTTTGCCCGACAAGGCCATCGACCTCATCGACGAGGCGGCCTCGCGTGCGCGGCTCAATTCCTACAACGGCCCCGCGGAGTTACACGAGCTCGACGATAAGATCGCGCGGCTCTCGGCAGACCGGTCGCGTGCCGCACGGTGGCAGGACTATGGCCGCGCCGCCAATCTCTCCAAGCAGATCGAGGAGTTGGAAAAGAAGCGGGACGCATTGCGCGCCGAATGGGAGCAAAAGCGCAACAACACCCACCTCTCCATCGGAACAGAGGAGATCGCGGAGATCGTGAGCGACTGGACGGGGGTGCCCGTCTCCAAGCTCACCGAGGCCGAGAGCGCCCGCCTCATGACGCTTGAAGAGGACCTGCACCGCCGCATCGTGGGGCAGGATGACGCAGTGTCCGCTGTCGCAAGGGCCATCCGTAGGGCGCGGGCGGGGCTGTCCGATCCCAACCGGCCCATCGGCTCCTTTATCTTTGTCGGGCCGACGGGCGTCGGCAAGACGGACCTCTCCAAGGCGCTCGCCGAGAGCATGTTCGGCGACGAGCGCATGATGATCCGCCTCGACATGTCGGAGTTCATGGAGAAAGGTTCGGTCACCAAGATCATCGGCGCCCCCCCGGGATATGTGGGATACGACGACACACAGGGTTGCCTCACCGAGCGCGTCAGGCGCAAGCCCTACTCCGTCGTGCTCTTCGATGAGATCGAGAAAGCACACCCCGACGTGTTCAACATCCTCCTCCAAATCCTTGATGACGGCAGGCTCTCGGACAGCCGCGGACGGGTGGTCTCTTTCAAGAATACCGTCATCATCCTCACCTCCAATGTGGGTGCACACGAGGTGCGGGATACCGCCCTCGGGTTTGGCATCAAGGAGGAGAGTAGCGAGCACGAGGAGATGAAAGAGCACATCGAGGAAGCGCTCAAAAAGCAGTTCAAGCCCGAATTCTTGAACAGGATTGACGAGATCGTCGTCTTTCACAAGCTCTCTAAAGAAGATGCGACCAAGATTTGCGACCGCCTCTTGAACGGGCTGGCCGAACGCCTGAAAGAGCGCGGCGTCTCCATGCGCGTGACCGCACGCGCCAAGGCACAGCTCGTGGAGGAGGGATACAACGAGGAGATGGGCGCACGGCCTCTCAAACGGACGCTGCAACGGCTCGTCGAGGACCGCCTCTCCGAGGAACTTTTAAAGCGCAATATTTCCGATGAGGCCTCCGTGCTCGTCGATTACGAGGGCGGGGATTTCGTCTTTAAAATCGAATAGCAAAATGTTAAAAAAGCCGCCCGAAGCGCATCGCTTCGGGCGGCTTTTGAATATCTTGTTTCGGACATGGTATGCTCGTTTTATGTATGATTGAGGTCCCAATCGATGGGCGCAATGCCGCAAGACGTTAAATATTCGTTGGTTTTGGAGAAGTGGCGGCAGCCGAAGAAGCCGTTGTAGGCCGAAAGCGGCGAGGGATGCGCGCATTCGAGCACGAGATGTTTGCGCGCGTCGATGAGCGGCTTTTTTCTCCGTGCATTGCCTCCCCACAGCAGGAACACGAGGTGCTCTTTCTCGCGCGACAACAGCTCGATGACGGAGTCCGTAAACCAGCTCCACCCACAGTTCGCATGCGAATTGGCCTGGTGCGCGCGCACGGTCAGCGCCGTGTTCATGAGCAGCACGCCCTCCTTTGCCCACTTGGTGAGATCGCCCGAGCGAGGGGGATCGTAGCCCAAGTCATCTTTCAACTCTTTTAACATGTTGACGAGCGACGGGGGCATGGGTACCCCCTTTGGCACGGAGAAGCACAGTCCGTGCGCCTGCCCCGGCTCGTGGTAGGGGTCCTGCCCGAGCAGCACGGCCTTTACGTTGGCAAAGGGCGTGTAGCGGAAGCAGTTGTAGAGGTCGTACATGTCGGGATACACCGTGCAGTGCGAGTATTCATACTTCAAAAATTCCCGGATTTTGAGGTAGCGCGCATCCGAAAAGAGGGGCCGCAAAACCTCGTTCCAATCGCCTAAATCGATCATAGATGTTTCTCCTTATTCGTTCTTGGGCTGCAAAGCGCCTGCCTTTTCGGCGCCCTTTTTCTGCCCATCTCCTTAAAACGGAAATATCCGATTTGTTTGAGATCGAACGCGCAGAGCGCCGCTTTCCAATAGAAACGGAGCGCGGCGCCGTGGTTTGCCCCCGCGTGCGGGCTTTTTTCAAAGAGGGTTTTATTGCAAACTTTGAAAAATTTCTTTGAGGTTGGATTTGAGTTCGAGCAGGGCGATTTTGCAGTTCTTGCGGAATTGCTCGGTCGTCGAGCCCGAGCCGTACACGTCGGAGATGGCCTTTACGGAGCAGAAAGGCACGCCCGCATACTTGCACACCTCGGCCATGGCGCCTGCCTCCATCTCGCGGATGTCGCAGCCGAGTTCGAGCAGCAGGGCATGATCGGCGGGAGAATCGTTGAAGCGGTCTCCCGTGCCGAGCGCCCTCCGGGGGAGCCGGAGAGAGGGCGGGCAGAAGAGGGGGAGAAAGTTTTCCGTCTCCCCGTCGAGCGTGCCGATGGGCAAGCCGTTGAGTTGGGTGCAATCGAAGTCGTATTGCACGGCCCTGTCGATGAGATACATCTCGCCGACCTCCGTGCGCTCCGCTTTCAGACCGCCCGCCACGCCAAAGTTTAACACAAGGTCTGCCCCCTGTGCGATGGCGGCACACGTCCCCGCGGCGGCATTCACCTTGCCCACCCCGCAGACGACGAGCGCAACGTCTTGCCCGAATGCTTTCCCGATGTGCATCGTCTTTCCGAACATCGTGCGGATATTTTCCAGCTCCATGCTTTCGAGCAGGAGCTCGGCTTCGCGGTCCATGGCGATGACACAACCAATCATAATATACCTCTCTGTTTTCATTATGCGAAACGCACATTTGCGGCGCGCTACTTCGTCGACCTTGCGTTTTCCTCGGGTCATGTACGTCCATAGTACACTCCCCATCGGAAAGCCGCGTTCTCCTCGTCCCGCTTGCAACTATGCGTTTTAACGGTTCCCCGCAGCACACATTTGCGGCGCGCTACTTCGTCGACCTTGTGTTTTCTGTGGACCATGTCCGAAGTATGTCATTTCGAGCCGACAGGGTTTGAGTATCAACGGATTGCTCATCCGCGAGAAATCTTATTGCGACCACGCTTGGTAGTACAACATTTCGACCGACCGAGGCTCTGATTGTGCTACTAGGTCGACACGAGCGCGTGGCGCGAAGTAGCCGTCCCCAAATGACGGACACACGGGCTCCACCGTAAATCATTATAACATATTTTTCGCGGCTTGGCAAATGGATGAATACTTCTTTTCGCGAAAGGGAACAACCTTCGCAAAAGGAGGTTCAAATGAATCCGTTTGAATTGAAGCCGCAGAAAGCGGACAAGATCTTTACCAATTGGAACAAAGTGCTCGTCAAGCCTTACGACAAGAACGCCGTCGATCCCTACACGCGAACGCGCGTCATCCTCATGTCCGGCACGGAGTTCGAGAGCGTGCGCCTCGGGCATTCGTTCACCCGCATGTGCGCCAACAACGACGTGCGGCGCCGTCTTGCGCGCATCCGCCGCGGAGAGCAGATCCAACAAAAGCGCGTGGCCGCCTTAAAACCCGCAAACGAGACCATCTTGGAACACACCATCGGCTATGAACAGCTCGCTGTCGACCTCACCGCCAATCTCGCCATCACGGAGAAGAATTCCTATGTGAAGAAGCAACTGGATTTCGCCCTCCTCGAAGATTTCGACCACCTCTACCGCTATTCCGACCTCATGGAGCTCGAAAAGGGCGGGGATCCCAAGCGGCTTGTCGGCAGTTACACCGAGATCATGCCGGGGCGGCCGACCGTCGCCGAATATCGCCATCCGGACGACGACGTCGACTTCTATATCAACAACTATCTCAACGATCTCAAAACCAAGCTCAACATCAACATCATCACGGGCGCCGAACAGCAGACGATGAACTTCTATATGAACGTCGCCAACCTCTATGCGAGCCCCTTGGGGCGCAAACTCTACAACGAGATCGCAATGATCGAGGAACAGCACGTCACGGGATACGGGAGCTTAAAGGACCCTACCATGTCCGAGTTTGAGTGTCTCTTAATGAATGAATACACCGAGTGTTACCTCTATTATTCATGCTATGAAGATGAGAAAGACGAGCGCATCAAGGCCATTTGGGAACAGCATTTCGAGGAGGAAGTGGCGCACCTTCACGAGGCGGCCGATCTGCTCAAAACCTATGAGGGCAAGGTGTGGCAGCAGGTGCTCCCCGAGGGCGGGGAGTTCCCCGAACTATTAAAGCTCCGTCCGCAGAAGGAGTATATCCGCGGGGTTTTGAAGAGCGTGCGGCTCACGGGCGTAGAGGAGGGCTGGGAAGAGCTCGACAAGGTGCCCGATAGCTTCCGCTATTTCGGCTACAATTCCAAGATCAACGGCAAGCCCACGTCGGTGGGGACGCACACCGTCATCGAAAAGGCCATTGCCAAGCTCGGGCAGGACTACCGCATCCAGAATCCCGATCACCCCGTTAAGGCGCTTGCCGACCGCAAGAAAGACAACGTCGACGTCGCCCGCGTCAAGGGGAAATAAGAAGTTGAAGAAAAAAGGCCCGATGTCCTCACGGATTTCGGGTCTTTGTGTTATTCATCATCCTCCGGGGTATTGAAGTAATCCCTGTCAAAAAACTCAGACAAAGTAATGCCTGCCCTTTCGCAAAAACTTTACCGCGGTTACCTTGGGACACTTTGTTCTGCCCTTGATCAAAGAAGCGGGTAAAAATTTTTCTCGCGGAGTTCCGCGATATTTGACAGATTCTCGTTGTCGCGCGGAGTTATTTTAATTAAACTTGATGAAGCAGGAAAATATGCGAAATTTGCTTGACAATTCCGGCGGATTTTGATAAAATATCGGCATAATTTCATTGAGCTTAACGACACATGTGGCGCCCATGCGCGTAAATCTGATTACGGTACGCAAGCGCTTAGGAGTGTCGTTTTTTTGTTGGCGGCACGCGTAGTTTTGTGCCGTTTTGCTCTTTTTTGGAGGTTTTTTATGGAAAACAGTGACATCTCGGCAAAGAAAAGGTTGGGAAACTTCTCGTAAAGTTTGCCGTTCCGTGTATTCTTTCCCTCATCATTTCCTGTCTCTACAACATTGTAGACCAGATCTTTGTCGGCAATAGCAAGGTGGGGTACTTGGGCAATGCGGCAACGGGCGTCATCTTCCCGATCACGGTCGTCGGGTGGGGGCTTTCCCTGTTCTTCGGGGATGGGGCGGCGGCATGGCTCTCCGTCTCCTTAGGTGAGGGGAAAGGCGAAAATATCCACCGCGGCGTCGGGAACGCCATGCTCGCTTCCTTTTTATCGGGCTCATTCGTCATTCTCATTGCCTATCTTTGGGGTGATAACCTCTTGATGCTCCTCGGGGGAACGGAGGCAAACATCTCCCTTGCACATGATTATGGCACGATCATCTATGCCATGATGCCGCTTGCGCTCGTGCAGAACTGTCTCGCGGCAATTATCCGTGCCGATGGCGCGCCAGGATATGCCATGTTCGCTATGATCGTGGGTGCAGTCCTCAATATCATCGGCGATCCCGTCGCCATTTATGCACTCGATCTCGGCATCCAAGGGGCGGCTTATGCGACGATTCTCGGGCAGTTTGTCAGTTTTGTCATCTGTGCTTGCTATCTCGTGCGAAGCAAAACTTTCAAGATCCAATGGCATAGTTTTGTCCCCGACTTCAAAATTCTGCCTAAAATCATGGCACTCGGCACGTCGAGTTTTCTCACACAGCTTTGCATCGTCGCCACGACGATTGTCAATAACGTACTGTTTGTGCGTTACGGTATGGCGAGCGAGTTCGGGGCAGATATTCCGCTTGCGGCATTCGTCGTCATCATGAAACTCTTCCAGATCGTGCTCAATGTGGCGATTGGGATCGCCGCGGGCGCACAGCCCATTGTCGGATATAATTACGGTGCAAAACAATATGGCAGAGTGAAACAGCTCTTAAAACTTGTTCTCCTATGGACGGCGGGAATTTGTCTCGTGTTTACCGTTCTGTTTGAGGCGCTTCCCCGTGCGTTCATCTCCATGTTTGGCGCAGGAGGAGGCTCAGAGGGGCTCGATACCGAACTTTATATGCAATTTGCAATTCCCTGCCTCAGGATCTACTTGATGTTCATCGTGTTTACCTGTCTGCAAAAGGTCTGTTCCATCTTTTTGCAGTCTATCGGGCGCGCAAAGCTCGCCGCGCCGCTCGCGTTTCTTCGGGATATTCTGTTGATACTCTTCGCGTTCCTCGTTCCCCTCGGGCTCGGCGTCATGGGCGTAGCGTGGGCAGCTCCCATTGCAGACGCAGCGGCGATCCTCATCACTCTGCCTGTCATGGTATGGGTGTGGAAAAAACTCGGCTCGCAAGAAAAAGAAATCACGGCGGGTTCTTCTCTTCAAACTTGATGTAGTAAGAGACAAGGGGAAATAAGATAGAAATGTAACGATAGAGACACGGATAGAAACGGATAGAAACGGATAGAAAGACGCGCCGCACGGCAACAAGCCGTGCGGCGCGCAACTATTTTAGGAGCTCAAAGTGTTTGCTTCAAGGCTCTGTGGGGCTTAGGGATCTTGGGGAAAGATTTCGGAGCCATCTCTCCCGAGGGTTCCGTTGTTGCACTCCACGGTGTAGTCATATAAGAAACTATCCCAATCTTCCATCCATTTTCCCTCCATGGTTTTCCATTCATCCATGGTACCTTTGAAGTGAATTTTTGTTAAGTTGTTGCAGTTCGCGAACGCACCCCATTCCAAAGTGGTTACATTTTTACCAAAGGTGATTTCCGCAAGTTCAATGCAGTTCTCAAAAGCACGCGACCCTATTGTTGTGACGCTATCGCCGATTACAACGTTTGTCAGTCCGTGACAATGCGAGAAGGCTTGATATCCTATTATCTCGACGTTATCACCGATGACGACGCTTGTCAGCCCGATACAATAGGAGAAGGCCTCATTGCCTATTATCTCGACGTGATTGCCGATGACAACGCTTGTCAGTTCACTGCGCAAAGAAAATGCGTTGTCGCTGATTTCAATTAGAGCCTCCGGTAAGATGAGATCGCCCGCAATCATCCGTGGCACAAGGAGGATTTGAGTTTGGGCTTTGTCATATAAAATGCCGTCTTGAGCGCTAAAAGCGGTGTTTTTCCCATCCACGATGATTTTTTCGAGCATATTGCAACCATTGAATGCCTGAGAGCCGATTTCAGTCAAGCCGTTTCCGATTTTGACACTTGTCAATCCGGTACAATCTTGGAATGCGCCGGAATCGATAAAAGTCACGCTATCGGGGATACGCAATTCACCCATTAGCCCAGTGCAGCCGTAGAACGCATAGAAGCCTATTTTCTTGACATTTTGGCCGATGATTAGCTCGGTCAATCCGCCGCATCCGGAGAATGCGGAATCTCCGATCTTGGTCACATTATCGGGGATCTTTAATGCTCCTATGAGTCCGCTACACCCATCGAATACTCCGGTACCGATTTCAGTCAAAGTATCCGGCAGGATGAGTGTACCCTCGATTGTACGCGGAACATAGATGATTTTTGTTTGCGCCCTATCATATAAAATGTTGCCCCGACTGCTGTAAGTAGCGTTCTCTGCATCCACAATGAATTCTTTAAGTCTGCTGCAATCTTCGAACGCAGCATACCCAATTGAGGTTACGCCTTTCCCGATGGAAATGCGCGTCAGTTCGTCGCAATACGAAAATGCACCCGAACAGATTTCGGTCACGCCGTTCCCGGTGGAAATGCTCGTCAGCGCACTACATTCGGCGAATGCACAATCTCCGATCTTGGTCACGTTATCGGGGATTTTCAACTCGCCTGTTAGATTGCGGCACATGTAAAATGCCGATGCTTGAATTTCGGTCACGCCGTTCCCAATGGAAACGCTTGTTGCACTACATTGGGAGAATGCCTCCTCTCCTATGGAAGTCACGTTATCGGGAATTTTTAACTCGCCTAGCAATCCCGAACAGAATTCGAATACTCTATTTCCTATTCGTCGGAGCCCTTTGCCGATGATTAGCTCGGTCAATCCGCTACATCCATAGAATGCAGAATCTCCGATTTTTGTCACATTATCGGGGATCTTTAAAGTCCCTATGAGCCCGCTACACCCATAAAAAGCATTACTGTCGATTTCGGTCACGCTATCGGGAATGACAAGTTCGCCCTTGATCATATACGGTGCACAGATAATCCTCATTTGAGCCTTATCATACAAAATTTTATCATGACTGCTATATACGGAGTTTTCTGTATTTACAATATATTCTTCGATCTGGTTACAGGACTCGAACGCTTTATCGCCCATTGAGGTTACGCTTTTCCCGATGGAAATACGCGTCAGTCCGATGCAATACGCAAACGCGCCCGAACCGATTTCGGTCACGCTGTCCGGAATCTTCAATTCGGGCATATCAACAAGTTGACATCCCCAAAAAGCCCGATCTCCGATTGAAAGCAGACCGTTGCCGAGGGTAATACTTCTCAATGTGCATGAATAAAATGCTTCCGTTCCGATTGAGACCACGCTGTCCGGGAGGTGAACAGTTTGTAGCGTGCCGTGATTTTTGTCAAATGCTCCTCCCGCAATGGTCTTGGTGCCCTTGCGAACGGTGTACATTGATGGTACAGAAGATGCTTCGATTAAATGATTCCCAATATAGATTACATTGTCCTCGTCCAAGTTTTTGGGATCCTGAACGTACGCCGTCTCCTCAAATGCCTTGAAACCAATCGAGGTCACCTCGTCGGAAATATCGATGGTCGAAAGATTCGAGCAGCCGTTAAATGCAGAATCGCCGATGCACTTGATGCTATCGGGGATATACACCGATTCTATGAAAGTATTGCCGGAAAACGCTCTTGCGGCAATTGAGGTAACCGGCTTGTCTTTATATTGGGTAGGTATGACGACGTCTACACTCTCATAGTCCCCGATGCCGCCGACGATGTATTCTGTCTTATCGTGGTTGAGCACAAAGCGGAGATTCGCCGAATCGTCCCCCCGGAGCCATGTAAGAAAATCTTCCTCCGTGCCCGTGTGGCCGTTTTCCTTCCAAATGTCATAGGCGCTCTTGCCATCTTGGCCGGGTTCGCCCGGGTCGCCCTTTTCGCCTTTCTCCCCGGGTTCGCCTTGATCGCCCTTGGCACCTTTGTCTCCGGGCTCACCTTGGTCACCTTTGAGTCCCTTTACGATGCCAAGATTGATGGGGGCTCCCTCAGTGAGTTCCACGATGAGCTCGTCGTTCTCGTTGACATAGATTTTTTTGATTCCGATGCCGTTTTTGCCGTCGGCGCCGTCTTTTCCGTCCTTGCCGTCTTGGCCATCGGTGCCGTTTATACCGTCGGCACCTCGTTCGCCCTTGAATTCGGCGATCAAATCTTCGAGTGAACCCTCGAAACCAAGCTCTTTGGCGGTGGAATAGACGCGCTCGATTGTCCACACCTCATCTTTGTCTTTGTTCCCTGTCTGAATGTCGAGGTCACAGGCCGCGATCCCGAGACAGAGACAGAGCGCAAAGAGCATAACCAATAGTGCACGAAGTTTTTTCATGATGTCCTCCTGAGAATATGATTTCTACCATATATTTTACATCACTAAATGATGTAAGTCAAGAATTTTACATCACTTTGTGGTAATAAACCTAACATGGAAGCGGCAAAAAGGGTGGGTGAAAATTTGAAACAGGCGCGGAGGGATGCAGGCCTCACGCAAAAAGAAGTGGCAATGAAGATGCTCATGACGCAACAGCAGTATAGCCGCTTTGAAAACGGCATCTTTCAATTGAATTATGAACAGATCCTCGCGCTCTGCAAACTGCTCGACATCACGCCGAACGAACTCTTCGATATGCGGGAGTGAATCCTTCCTTGCGGGAGGATTTTTTCATATTCTCTGAGGCGAAAGCCTTGTCAATCACTTTGCAATGTGCTATAATGAGGGCAATTGGGAGTTGCAAATGAAAATCAAATGGTATGGCACGGCCTCGCTTCTTCTCGAAAGCGGAGAAACGCGCCTTCTTTTCGACCCGTATTTAAGGCGCAATCCCGCGCTCTCGCCCGTGGATGTCGCGGAGGCAAGAACGGCAGACGCCATCTTCATCACGCATCCGCATTTCGACCATTTCATCGACATCGACGCTTTCACGAGAGAGGGCGGCGTGCGGCGCGTCTATGTCTCCGAAAACGGCATCCGCATTGCACGGGAAAATGGGTGCAACACCGATTGCATGGTACCCATGTCCGCGGATGAGCGCTTCGAAGTGGGGCCTTTTACCGTGAAAACTTATCGGAGCCGTCACTGCATTTTCGACCTTTGGACGGTGCTCGGCGTGGCCCTCTCGCCCAAGACCTATTTCAAATATTTTAAGCCCGGGGTCAAGCGCATCGAGGAGACCAAGCGCTACCGCATTTACGGCGATATTTATGCGATTGAGGTGTCGGACGGCGGCAGCCGCGTCATGATCCTCGGCTCGGCGGGCTACCAAGGGGATGAGAAGTATCCCAAGGGGTGCGATCTCATGATCTTTCCCTACCAGGGGCGCACGGGCATGCACCGCTATTTGAAGAAATTCCTCCCGCTGTTTGAGCCGAAAGGCGTGATGATCGACCACTTCGACAACGCTTTCCCGCCCTACACGCATCGGATGAACGTCAAGAAATTTGTTCCGACCGTAAAAAAATCCCTTCCCGAGGCACGCACGATCATACCCGAGGAAGGGGTGTGGTATGAAGTTTGAGAGGCTTTCTTTCGGACATGGTATGCCGAAAAGCGGTGGAATTAGTCAAAGTTCGAGGAAGTTCGTCTCCTCTGGCGCCGCGGTGCAAAGGCACAGCGTGCATCCCGCGAGCTCGAAATGCTGCAAACTCACGGCTTGGGGAATGCCGTCCAAGAGGAGCACTCCGTCGGCATAGACGAGGCGGCGATACATGACGGCGAGCGTGTTGCCGCAATACTTGATAAAGCTCTCCTTGGCCGTCCACAGCGCAAAGAAATCCTCCCGTCTCTCGGCGGGGGTCAGGCGGGCGAGCACCGCTTGCACGTTGCGCGGCGCCCGTTTTTCCGCATCCAGCCCGACTTCACGGGGCCCGATCGCGACGGCGAGCAGTCCGTCGGTGTGTGTGAGGCTGAATTTGGGCGCATCCGCCTCGGGGAGATAGGGCTTGCCGCGATTCGTTCGCAAGAGCCTTATGGGGCCGTCGTATTCCCGCGCGAGCGCTTCTCGGAGAAACCCCTCCGCGGGGGTGCGCGTGTAGTAGATCTTCATATCTTTATCTTACCACAGGCCGCCGCGTTTGTCAACGGCAGAGCGGTTTTCGTGCAAAAAGGGGGGAGTACCCCCGGGAAGGACATCATGACGAGAGCAGAACGGGCAAGAGAGCTGTTTTTACAGGGCTACAATTGCGCACAGGCAATCGTCTGTGCGTTTGCCGATCTGACGGGTGCGGACGAGGGCGTTCTCTCGCGCGTTTCCATAGGCCTCGGCGCGGGCATGGGTAGGCTCAGGAGCGTGTGCGGCGCCGTTTCGGGTGCGGCCGTGCTGTACGGATTGCTCTTTCCCGAAGAGGGCAAGAGCGAGATCTATGCGCGCATCCAACGGCACGCGAATGCCTTTCGCGAGCGCAACGGCAGCTTTGTCTGCGGCGAACTTTTGACGGGTGCGGGCGTGCAGTATGATGCCTCCCCCAACGCTCAAGCGCGCACGGCGGAGTATTACAAAAAGCGGCCCTGTGCCGAACTCGTCTTTGACTCGGCAGACATCTTGGAGCGCGCTCTGCAAGAGGCGGGGCGGCTCGACTGAGGGGCTCGTAACATCTATTCCGTAAAAAAACCGCACCGTGTGCGGTTTTTTTCTCGTCGGAAGTGTTGTTGCGCGGACAAAGTCCGAGGGTGGGCAAAGGATGGGAGCGGACGGGGACGGACAAAGACCGTTCAGATCAAATTCGTCTTGCTTAAAATGACGGTGCTGACCGCCCCGAGCCCGGCGGCGAACAGCGGGCCGCCGACGACACAGAGGATGACGTGGAATGCGCCCGCATTGAGGGGCGTCATCATGGGGATCATGGTGAAGAGGAGCATGCCCGCCGCGAGAGAGCCGAGGATGGAGAGCCACAATGTTTGCTTCCCGACGGTTGAAAGCGTCAGGGCAATCGACACAAAGACGAGCGCAAAGAACACTTTGCTCACCATGCAGAGGACGATGCTGCCCGCGCTTGCGCCCACCTCCGCGAGGTCGAAAGAGAGCCCCGCGATCCCGCCGCCGATCATCGCGCCCACAAAGTAGAGGACGAACATCCCGACGGATGCCGCAAACAAAACGACGGTTTTGGAGAGGACATAATCGAGCTTCTTCGCGCGCACGGTGAAAAGGTTCTTGACGTATCCGCTCCGGAAATCTTCGCCCACAAAGAGACACACGAAGATCGCCACAAGGAAGTACAGGAGATTGATATTGCACATGCCCGTGAGGTCCATGCTCATGGCGCTTCCGCCTGCCGAGCCAATCGCCTGCCAGACGTTCGTGAAACTCTCCATCTCCGTTTCCAAGCCTGTCTGAGGGTCAACCGCGGACATGCCCCCCACGAATGAGGTCATCACCAAGATAAGGATGGGGAGTGCGAGAGAAATGCCGAGCATGATCCACACAGTCGGCATCGTAAACATTCTCCGAAAGTCCACTTTGAGCATTGTTTTCAGGCGTTTTCCAAAGTCATCGGTTTTAAGATTCGCGCTCATCTTCTTCCCTCCTGCATGAGCCCCACATAGTATTCTTCGAGGCTGATTTTTGCCGTGCGGATCTCGCTCACGGCGATCCCGAAGTTTCCGAACAGATATTTTGCGACATCTTCTGCATACGCTCCATAGACGCGGACCTCGCCCGTCTGTTCGTCAATCTCGGCTCTGCCATATGCCTGCTGTAAGATGTCCCGCGCCCTTTCGGTCTCGTTCGTTTTGAGGGCGACATAGGTCGGGCAGTTCGCGTTGAGCTCCGAGGCGGTCATTTCACGAAGCATTTTGCCGCCGCGGATGATGCCGTAGTGGGTGGCGATCTTTTCGAGCTCGCCCAAGATGTGCGAGGAGATGAGCACGGACGTGCCGCGGTGCGAGAGATCCAACAAAATCTCCCGCATGATGCGCATCCCGTCGGCATCCAGCCCGTTGATGGGCTCGTCGAGAACGAGCAGTTTTGGATTTCCGAGAAGTGCAAAGGCAATTCCTATGCGTTGTTTCATGCCGAGCGAGCAGTTTTTGAACTTGTTCGAAGCCGCGCCGTCCATGCGGACGAGGTGTAGAACGCGCCGTATCTCCTCGTCCTCGTTCTTGATCCCGAGGTTGGCGGCTTGCAGTTTCATATTGTTCCAGACGGAGTAGTTGGGGAAGCACCCGGGGGCCTCGATGAGAACGCCGATTTGCGCGCGGGCGCCCTGATCCCGGTAATCTTTCCCCCAAAGTTTGATCTCTCCGCTACTCGGCTGAATGAGGCCGCAAATGCACTTTTCGGTGGTCGATTTTCCGCTGCCGTTTTCGCCGATAAAACCGTAAATTGCGCCCTCCGGTACGGACATGGTTAGCCCGTTTACTGCCAACTTGTCCCCGAATGCTTTGGTTAAATTTCTGATTTCGATGGCGTTCATAGCTTCACCTCAATAGACGTCCCGATGATATAAAATCACCGCACCGAGGACGTTATAGACGACCGCCCACACGACAGAATTCATGAGGCAGATCACGACGGACACAAAGTTTGAACTCAAACATGCCTGCACCGACGAGCCGTAGAGGAAGATATTGAGAGCCGCCGTATTGCCGACAAGTGCCGCCGCGCCGATGACAGGGATGCCCGTGCCGAGCACAAAGCAGAGGGCAATGGAGATGCCGAACTTTCTTCTGAAAATGACGTTGATGAAAGTGTAGAGACTCGCCCAGCCGAGGCTCATGATCATTTTGCCCAAAATGGCGCAGAGAAGCGAACCCGCATTCACCGTGAACGGAAGCCCCGTCGCAGCCCCCGCAATCATGCCGCCGATGAGGTAGGTAAAGCACATACACACCATCGAGAACGCGGAGACGAGGGTTTTGCTTATCATGTAGTCCTCTTTCTTGGCGTGGGTGGTGAAGAGCTGCTTGACGTACCCGCTCCGGTAGTCGTGCCCGATGAAGATGGACACCATGATGCCGCCGAAGATGAACACCATGTTCATGTTGGCATACTCGCCCATGTCGTGGATGACATACAGCGGGCTGTCTGCCGCGATGATCTGCCAAGCGTTTGTGAACATCCCCGCAGTCTCTCCCTCGCCCATTGCTCCCATGGAGACGAGCGCGGGAATGATGGCGGCAATTGTGATGAAGATGTAGAAGAGGGGCGTGTGGAAGAGACGGTAGAAATCCACGCCGAGCATCCCCTTTAATCTTTGGAAGAAGCTCGGTTGTTCGAATTGCAATGCTTTCGCGTTTTCCATGTCACACCGCCTCATCGCTCATGAGCGAAACGTAGTATTCTTCCAGCCCGATCTTGTGCTTTTTGAGTTCGCGTAAGGCGAAGCCGTTCTGCAAAAGATAGGCGGAGAGTTTGGCCGTGTCGTCCTCGTCATAGACGCGAAGCTCGCCCTCTGCAAACTTCACGTTGCGCCCGCCCCGCCGCAGGAACTCTGCCGCGGCCTTATCGTCCCTCGTTTTGAGGGAAACGTAGACTTGCGAGCGGCTGTCCATTTCCGAGGCGGCGATCTCTTTTATCATCTTGCCCTGACGGAGAATGCCGTAGTGTGTGGCGATCTTTTCGAGCTCCCCGAGGATGTGCGAGGAAATGAGCACGGTGCAGCCGTAATTTTTGGTGATGTCCACGAGGATCTCCCGCATGAGCCGCATTCCGTCGGTGTCCAGCCCGTTGATGGGCTCATCGAGAATGAGGAGCGCGGGATCTCCCAAGAGCGCCATGGCAATGCCGATGCGTTGTTTCATACCCAGCGAACACTTTTTAAACGTGAGCCGCGCGTTGTCCTCCATGCGGACGATCTTCAAAACTCTTTGTATCTCGCCCGCACGGTCTTTCAGACCCAAATTGATGGCCTGCATCATGAGGTTACTATACACGCTCGACGAGGGGAAGCACCCCGCATTTTCAATGAGTGCGCCCACTTTTGCCCGAACGCCCGCGTCGGTATACGGCTTGCCGAACAGCGTGATTTCGCCCTTGTCGGGCACGAGATGCCCGCAAATGCACTTTTCGGTGGTCGATTTTCCGCTGCCGTTTTCGCCGATGAAGCCGTAAATGGCCCCTTGCGGGACGGTCATATCGAGGCCGTCGAGCGCATACATGCCGCGGAAACTCTTGGTGAGGTTGCGAATTTCGATGGCGTTCATAGCCGCCTCCTTGTTTTGATACTTCAATTATAAAACCTTCGAGGGAGAAACACCACAACATAAATCCCGAAAAGTGTTGGTTTCTGAAAAATTTAAGAATGATTCTTCCCGTCGGATGTCGTTTTGTGTATCGAAATTACCTTTATCACGAACAGCACCACATAAAATATCAGCGCACCGGCTACGGCGATCATCATATCCGTAATGGTATCGGTGAGCGGGGAAATGCCCTGCGCCAGCGCTTCCTCTACACACTGCATATCGCTGTGAAGAACAAGATCCGCAATGAACTCGTAAATCTCCCAAATCCCCGCAAGTGAAATCGTCAGGAGCACAAACACGATGTAATGGAGAGGCTTTGGCGATTGCTTTTCAAAGTGGAAATAGAGATAGTAAAAAAACGCACACCCCAAAAGTCCAAAGAACCCGTGGATCATGAGGTCCCACCACGGAAGCCTCCCGTAAAGTCCCATCGCCGTCCCCGCATCTGCCGACAAAATAAGATGTAGGCAGACGAGAATAATAAGATACCGCGGAATGCCGAATTTCCACCGACGGTTGATGAAGATCAGCGCAAGCGGCACGAGGGGCATCAGACTGACGACCACAAAATCGCTCACTTCATGCTCTTCAATGACCGTCGCATAGAGAATGAGCGTGACGACTGTCAAAATCGCCGTTACAATGGCGGGGAGATAGTCCAAGAATGTGCGAAGAAATTTTTTTTGCATTTTATTCTCCTCTTTTCTTTCAGAAAAGTTCCTTATAGAAGCGGAGCGAAAATCTTTACGAGTGCGCCCACGAACCGCCGCCATACATTTTGTTTGAGCATTTCGCTGTGATATTCGATTGACCGATTTTGCGTAGCGAGGAAGTCCTTTTCCATGTCTGCGATTGCAGAGCTTTGGTACATCCACACGCCGTTTTCAAAGTGGTGGACGAGCGAACGGTAGTCAAGGTTTACGGTGCCGACGATTGCCGCCTCGCCGTCCGCCGAATAGGTCTTTGCGTGAATAAAGCCCTTCTCGTACTCGAAAATCTTTACGCCCGCCGCCATAAGGCGCGGATAGTAGCTTCTCGTCATCAAAAAGACGAGCTTTTTATCGGGAATGTGCGGTGTGATGATGCGTACATCCACGCCGCGAAGCGCGGTATTTTCGATTGCCGAGGCAAGCTCATTGTCGATAATGAGATAGGGCGTCGTGATATAGACATACCGTTTTGCGCCGTTTAATAAATTCATGATCGCCGTCTTGGAAACCTGCCTGTCGTAAATGGGCTTCGGACCGTCGCCGAACGGAATACAGTAGCCCTCTCCCTCGGACATGGTATGCCCATAATAGCTCCCGAAGGCGTCCGTCGGCTTTTTGACGTTCTGATTGTAATCAATGAGGAACAGCCTCGTCAGCTCGTTCACCGCTTCGCCTTCGAGGCGCAACCCGACATCCTTCCAATGCCCGTGTTTTACGATGCGGTTGATGTATTCGTCGGCAAGGTTGACGCCGCCCGTGTAGCCCACTTTTCCGTCGATGACGGTGATCTTTCGGTGGCTTCGGTTGTTGAATTTGTTGTTCGCCTGCCCGCCGAGCTTGGAGAACGGAACGCATTTGATCCCCGCCTTTGCAAGTTGCTTGTAATAATTGCCGGGGAGCGTCATCATGCACCCGATGTCGTCATAGACGACGCGAACCTCCACGCCCGCCGTTGCCTTTTCTTTCAAGACATGAAGAATGGAATCCCAGAACAGCCCGCCCTCGATGATGAAGTATTCCATAAAGATAAACTTTTCGGCTTTCTTCAAGTCCTCAATAAGTGCGGGGAACAGCTCGTCGCCGAGGGGGAAATATTGAATTGCCGTTCCGAAGTAGAGGCGGGACGCGGAAAGTTTTGTAAGAGAAACCGCCTGCGAATATACGAGTTCGTCCTGCTCTTTTAAGGCGAGAAATTCCGCCGAATCGTCTTTTCCCGTTGTCTCGGATTTTGCCCGTTCCACATTTTTTCGCTGTTTGCGGTTGAGCTTTCTATCATAAAACATGAAGTAGAGCATGAACCCGATGATGGGAATGAGCAATACGAAGAACAGCCACGGGAGCTTATAATCGGGGTTATCGTTTCGTGCGATGATGCTGATCGCAACGCCAACTTGTGTTGCGACGACGGCAAAATAAAAATAGGGGACATAGATCGTGATAAGGCTCAAAATGGCAATCACGGCGGCGATTTCAAAGAAGATAAGAAGAATATTCAAGAGATAACGGAGAGGGATGTAAGATACGACCCTCTCCTTTTTAACTCCGTTCTCCATGACTTCGAAGGTCTTTTTCAAAATCCTATCCTCGGTTTGAATTTATTTCTCGGCAATTTCCTTAACCACGCGGCAGGGATTGCCGACAGCGACGACAGAAGCGGGAATATCTTTCGTGACGACCGAGCCAGCGCCGATCACCGCGTTGTCTCCGATGGTCACGCCCGGCAAGACAGTCACGTTTGCGCCCAGCCAAACGTTGTTGCCGATTTTGATGGGCTTGTCGTGAAACACGCCTTTTAAGCGCTCGTCGGGGTCAATCGAATGATTGGTGCAAATGAGCCTGCAATTGGGACCTATAAGGGCGCAACTTCCGATGTCGATAAAATTTGTGTCGAGGAACGTGCAGTCATAATTTATCATTGCCATTCCGTGAAAGCGGATATTCTTGCCGAAACTGCAACGGAATCCGTCCTCGATAAAGACATATTCGTTATAGCCCGTCACAAGTTCCTTGATGATCTCCGCTCTTTTGGGATCGGACGGTTTCAAGCTGTGAAACTCGTGGAGCATATCCTTTATCTTGCTTTGGAAAAGAGATACTTCTTTGTCCCTGCGGTCGAACTGTTCGCCCGAAAGCGCTTTTTCGAGTTCGGTCATGCTCATTCCTCCACGATTTGAACGGCATACTTTTCGTCGAGTCCGCGCTCTTTCAAAAAGGCGTTGAACTCGGCAGCAAGCTCTTCGGCGGAGTATTCGGCGGGCTTTGCGCCGGGGGTTACGCTGTGCGCACGGATGCTCGCCTGCGTCTTTGCGTGAAGCTCATCGAGCTTTCTTGCGGTGTCCGCGTTCGCGTTTGCCGCGCCGCGCTGGATGTTCTCAATGACGAGGCGGCACTTTGCTTTGAAGCCTTTGGTGTGCAAAAATTCGCGGAATTCCTTGTTTTCCTCGGAGTTTTTCACGGCTTCGAGATTCGCCTTGTCCTGTTCGTGCTGGCGGCGGGCGTTGTCGCCCATTTGCTCGAACGCCACCTTGAATTTTGCGACGATGCCTTTTGTCTTACAAAACTCTTCAAATTGCTTCGCGATCTCTTCTTGGCTGACTGCATAGTCCGCATTGTAGTTTTCCATTTTCTGTTTTCTCCTTATTTCTATAAATTTTTTATTTTTTTCGGAATGCTTTAAGAGAATTCCGAATTGCTCTTCATAGGTCTTTGCCGACAGAAATTCGTTCAAGTCGTCAATGGTGAGCCCGGAATCGTCCTCGGATCCCGCTCCCGTCGACAATGTTATGATTTTGATGAGCTTCGCCATATTTCCTCCGCGTTCTCGATAAAATTTTAACGCAGGTTTTTTCGAAACGCCACAACACAAATTCCGATTTTTGTTGGTTTCTGAAAAAAATTTTTGTTTTAATCCCCTCAAAAATTCGTTTTTTTGGTTGTATTTTGCGGAACGGTTTGATATAATGCGAATGAAGGAGACCAACACATGAACAAATCCGAAGCGAAATTCCATAACACCGCCGTGAAAATGACGACGCGCTCGTCGCCCTGCTCGAACAGAAAGAGTTCAAGGATATTTCCATTATGGATGTGTGCGAGAGGGCGGGCGTCAACCGCTCCACCTTTTATGCGCACTATGACAATTTATACGACCTCTTAAAGGAGACACAGGAGCGCGCCGTGTCGGAATTTTTCGCCTCCCTCAGTTCGACCGTGGGTGTCGTCGATATTTCCAAAATGTCGGCGGACGAGCTCATCTTCATCTCCCCGCAATACCTTGTGCCGTATCTTACCTTTGTCAAGAAGAACAGGCGGCTTTACGAGGTCTACAATAATTCGGGGGCATTCCAGATCGGGGAAATGGATCAGCAGCTCATTGAAAACATCTTTGTCCCGATCTATGCAAAAAACGGCGTGACGGAAAGAAAAGTCGTGGAGTATATGTCCCGTTACTTCATCAGCGGCGTCACAGCCATCACAATGGAGTGGGTGAAGCGGGGGTGCGAGGACGATATCCTGTTCATTTGCGAAGTCATCTCCATCTGTGTGCGCCCCACGATGAAAGCGGCTTTGTAATGAAAACCATGCAGAAATTTTTTGAATTCCTAAAAAGACCGCCGCTGTGGTTTTTAATTGTTCTCGCCGTCATCGGAATCGGCGGGGCGGTGGGCGGCACGCTGTTTTTGACGCAAGAGAGCTTGTCGGGGTATACCGTGGCGGGCTATGCCTTTCTCGGCGTGATGTGCGTGGGCCTCTCTTACTGCATTTACGGCTTTATCAAGACATTTCCCGATTTAAATGAGAGAATTTTGAAATGGTCTGAAAACAAGCCGTTCTGGAACAGAGTTTTCACGGAATACGGCTTCCGCGCGATCTTATTCTCCGTCGGCTCGTTTGCAATCAATCTCGCGTTCGCCGTCTACAACGGCACGGTCGCCATTCTCATCGGCTCTGTTTGGTTTGGCGCGCTCGCCGCTTACTATATTCTTTTAATCGTGCTTCGCGGGATCATTCTTGTCTATCACGTTTTCCGCAGAAAAGCTGTCAAAGCGGGGCAAACGGAAGATATGACCGAGCGGAAAGATACGCGCATTTACTGCATTTGCGGGATCGTCTTGCTGTTGCTCCCGATTGCGCTTTCATTCGCCATCTTGCAGATGGTGCGCGCAAACAATGCTTTCGTCCACACGGGCATCACGATCTATGTCTATGCGATTTACGCCTTTTATAAGATCATCGTGTCCGTCTATAACGTTGTCAAGACGAGGCGGGGAAGTGAAATGACGGTGCGGGCGGCGAAAAATATCAACCTTGCCGACGCGATGGTCTCCATTCTCGCTTTGCAGACGGCCATGTTCCATGAGTTCGATGCGGGGGATTCCGTCAATGTCGCCACCATGAACGCGATCACGGGGGCAATCGTCTGTGCGCTCACCGTGGCGCTCGGCATTTTTATGATCGCCATTGCCGCAAAAAAGGGGAAGCGGAGAGATTGAGCGGGATGGGCGGGGTGCATAGTTTGGCCCCCGCTTGCAAAAACTGCCTGCATGTGGAAATTATGTCTGACCGTCGGCTTGCTGTTTTCCGTCTGTACCATGGCGGGTTGCGACGTGCAAAGAATGAGCACGCTCTCGGAAATTTCCTGCCCGTATGCAGGTGTGTACACATGTGATGGGATCCGCCTCGGCGGAGAGGTCATCGACGATTACACCCTCTCTCTGGAACTCGAATACGGCGGGGACTTCACGCTGTCCTATCGGAGCAAAGACGGTGCGTTCGGGGAGTGGGGAGGAACGTATACGGTGGATGAGACAGAAGAGGAGATAACCATGTCCGCGGTGAAAGGCTCGGAAACGTATTCGCGGACCTATCACTTCGAGCGAGGCGTCATCTATATCGACGAGAATTTCTTCGGCCGCCCGCTTCTCGCGGAATTCCGCATCGGATAAATTTTTTTCCAAAGGCGTGAACAAAAGTTTGCAATTTCTTCCTGTATCTGTTATAATGGTTGCATGGAGAAAAAAACACTTGCGCCGGAGGTAAAGCTGACGCACGACCAAGCGGAGGCCGCCGAGTTCATCAAGGAATGGTATCTGCATTTAAACACCCAGATCTTTGTGCTTTGCGGCTATGCGGGAACGGGCAAGACCTTTTTGGTCGATCACGTCGTGAGGAGCCTCGGCCTCATCCCCGGGGAGAGCGTCGCCTTTGTCGCCCCGACGGGGAAAGCCGCCTCCGTGCTCATCCGAAACGGCACGCCCGCGGGCACGGTGCACAGCCTCATCTATATCCGGGAAGAGGATGTGGAAGTCAACGAGGACGGGGAGATCATCTCCGAGCGCTTTTTGCGCTTCGTGCGGCGGGAAAGTCTGCCAAAAGAGCTCAAACTCATCGTGGTGGATGAGACCTCGATGGTCTCCGACGACCTGCTTCGGGACCTCCTGTCCTTTGGCGTAAAATGCCTGCTTTGCGGCGACCCCGCCCAGCTCCCTCCCGTCGGGGGGACCAATTCCGTGCTGGCCGTGCCCGCAATCACCCTGCAAGAGATCGTGCGGCAGGAGCTCGGCAATCCCATCGTGCAGATGGCGGAGATCGTGCGCGGCGGGGGGAGGCTCTCTTACGGCAGTTACGGGAGCAGGGCCGCCGTCGTCTCGGAGCGGCGGATCTCCCCCGAAATGCGCCGCCGTCTGCTTCTCGAAGCGGACATCGTCATCGTGGGGACCAACAAGACGCGCAGCCGCATCAACCGCGAATCGCGCATTCTCCGCGGGATTCCGACAGAGGCGCAGCTCCCCATCGACGGGGAAAAACTCATCTGCACGCTTAACGATTGGTCCAAACCGCTGGATGAAAAGGGGAACTTTCATCTTGTCAACGGCATCATCGGGACTTGCTATCACATACGGGAGCAGGAGGATGGGCTGGGCCAGCTCGACTTTGTCGCCGACTTCCTCGACAAGCCCGTGAAGAATCTTCCTTTCGACGCGGGCATTTTTACCGAGGGCAGATATTTCCACGGATACGGCGACAAGGCATGTCTGCTCGAAGGGGGCATGATGGTGCACGAGGGCAATTTTGAGGTGTTGCGCCGCCTGAAAGTCAAGCGGGAGGATACCATTTGCCGCTTCGAGTTCGCCTATGCCGTCACCTGCCACAAGGCGCAGGGCTCGGAATATGACTATGTCGTCATCTTTGACGAGAGCAGACTGTTCGAGGACGGCGCCTCATGGCTCTACACCGCCATCACCCGCGCCAAACAAAAGCTCGTCATCATCCGGTGAGGGGCAAAAATTTTTTTCGGAAGCCGTGCGCGCCCCGTTTTCTTTTGAAAAACGGGGCGCGCATTTTGTTGACAAGGCGCGCCGGAAAGATTACAATAATAGAAAAAAATGTCTCACGAGGCAAGTTATGTATTTTAGAACACACAACTGCAACGAGCTCCGCGAGGAGCATGTCGGGCAGAAAGTCAAGATCGCCGGCTGGCTCGACAGCAAGCGCGACAAGGGCGGCCTGCTCTTTGCCGTGATCCGCGATTTTTACGGCGTCACGCAGGTGGTCTGCTCGGAGGAGCCCATGCTCTCCGCTTTCCGCGATATCCCCACGGAATCCACCATCAGCGTGGAGGGGACCGTCGTCCTCCGCTCTGCTCCCAACGACAAACTCCCCACGGGAAAGATCGAGATCATTCCCGAGATCGTGGAGGTGTTGGGCCGCCGCACCACGCAGGCGCTGCCCTTTGAGGTCTCGCATTCGACGGAGGCGGGGGAGGATGCAAGGCTCCGCTACCGCTTTTTGGACCTCCGCAACAGCGCCGTCCGCGACAAGATCGTCTTGCGCTCGAAGATCGTCGCCGACCTCCGCAAACTGATGATGGAGGAGGGCTTCTTTGAGATCGCCACGCCCATCCTCACCTCCTCGTCGCCCGAGGGCGCCCGCGACTACATCGTGCCCAGCCGCATCTATCCCGGCGAGTTCTATGCGCTCCCGCAGGCCCCGCAGCAGTACAAGCAGCTGTTGATGTGCTCGGGCTTCGATAAGTACTTCCAGATCGCGCCCTGTTTCCGCGACGAGGACGCCCGCGCCGACCGCTCTCCGGGAGAATTCTATCAATTGGATATCGAGATGGCGTTCGCGACGCAGGAGGATGTGTTTGCCGTTTTGGAGCGCGTCCTGCCGCCCGTCTTTGCCAAATATTCGGGGTGGAACGCGGACATGCCCCCCTTTAAACGCATCCCGTACCTCACCGCACTCGAAGATTACGGCACGGATAAGCCCGATCTTCGCAACCCGCTCATCATCAAGGACGTCACCGAACTGTGTGCCGATTGCGGCTTCGAGCCCATTCAGGGCAAGCGCGTCAAGGCGATCTGTGTGCAGGACGTGAACGTCCCGAGAAAGTGGATCGACAAGACGGCCGAGGACTTCAAGGTCAAGACGGAGGGCGGGGCCATGTATTGGTTCAAGCTCGACGAAAACGGCGCGCCCGCGGGCGGGATCGCAAAGTTTGTCGCCGGCAATGCCGACGCGTGGAAGCGGGCGCTCGGTGCGGAAAAGAATGCTTTCGTCGCCCTCGTCGCCGAGAGCAAGTTGCAGGCCGTTCAAAAGCGCGCGGGAATTCTTCGCACCATGCTCGGCACGGGCCTCGACCTGATCGAAAAGAATGTCTACCGCTTCTGCTGGATCGTGGACTTCCCCATGTATGAGATCGGGGAGGAGAGCGGCGAGCTGGAATTCTGCCACAATCCATTCTCCATGCCGCAGGGCGGCCTCGAAGCCCTCGAAACCAAGGACCCGCTCGAAATCCTCGCTTACCAATACGACATCGTCTGCAACGGCGTGGAGCTCTCCTCGGGCGCCGTCCGCAACCACGATCCCGCCATCATGCTCAAAGCATTCTCCCTCGTCGGCATCGGCAAAGAAGAGGTGGAGAGCAAGTTCCCCGCCCTCTATCACGCTTTCGAATACGGTGCGCCCCCGCACGCAGGCGTTGCCCCCGGCGTGGACCGCATGGTCATGCTCATTGCGGACACCGTGAACATCCGCGAGGTCATCGCTTTCCCCATGAACGCCAAGGCGCGCGACCTCATGATGAACGCGCCCTCGCCCGTCGAAAAGAAACAGCTCGACGAAGTGCACATTGAACTCAAAAAGAAGTCTTGACGTCATCAGTGCACCCCATGTCCGAAACAAGCGCTCTGTAAATCTTACAGGGCGTTTTTTTGGGCAAAAATTCGGATGGGCCGCGCGGCTTGTTCTCCCGAGGAATGGGGGGAGGAAGTAGCGGCCTTTTTCGAACCCGAGAAGCAGAGGGGCGTCCTATTTGGGACGAATGCGCCTCTTTTTGCGAATGTGGCCGCCCGTGCATCATAGGACAAAATCCCCGCTGCATAGAATGGTATGAGAGGTGGCCTATGCTGCAATATTTGTATGCGCTGTTCGCGCGGCTTTTCTTTTTTACCGGAGCGGTCTCGGACGGGAGTTCCTATCCCAAGCCGCTTTCGCAGGAGGACGAGGAGAAATATCTGAAACTTGCAAAGGAGGGGGATCTCGAAGCGCGGGACATCCTCGTGCGGCACAACATGCGGCTCGTGGCGCACATTGCCAAGAAGTATGCGGGCGCCGCGGAGACCGACGATATGCTCTCCGTGGGCTCCATCGGGCTCATCAAGGCGATCAACACCTATGAGCAGGGCCGCGGGACGCGCCTTGCGACGTATACGGCGCGCTGCATCGAGAACGAAATTTTGATGCTCATCCGCGCGGGGAAGAAATACAAGGGTACCATGTCTTTAAGTGACCCCGTCGGAACGGACAAAGACGGCAACGAACTCACCCTCATGGACCTCCTCTTCGAAAAGGAGGAAAAGGTGTTTGCGGGCGTTGAGAAGAAGCTCATGCAGGAAAAATTTCTCGCCGCGGTCAAGGCCGTTCTGAACGTGCGGGAGTGCGAGATCATCTGCATGCGCTATGCGCTCGACGGGGGCGTGCCGCTTGCGCAGCGGGAGGTCGCCGCCAAGCTGAAAATCTCCCGCTCCTATGTGTCGAGAATTGAGAAAAAGGCGCTCGAAAAGCTCCGCGCGGGGCTCAAAAGGGAGGATTTTCTCGAATAAAAGGACTTTGATTTTCGCATGTCAAACATTTGACTTTGCGGTCAAAAAAATTTATAATGTTGCCTATGATGAGCGGGAGATCTTACCAAACGGGAAAATCTTTTTTTAGGAGTGCCATATGAACGTCACAGAGCTATTTGCGAGCAATGTCTTTCACGACGAAGTCATGAAGAATTCGCTCCCTAAGGAGGTCTACAAATCTTTAAGGCAAACCATCGACGAGGGCAAACCGCTCGACACTGCCATCGCGGGCGCCGTTGCAAACGCCATGAAAGATTGGGCGGTCTCCAAGGGCGCGACCCACTACACGCATTGGTTCCAGCCCCTCACCAACCTCACCGCCGAAAAGCACGACAGCTTCATCGAGCCGGACGGCGACCGGGTGATCATGCAATTGACGGGGAAGAATCTGATCGTCGGCGAGCCCGACGCATCCTCCTTTCCCTCGGGCGGCTCCCGTGCCACCTCGGCCGCCCGCGGCTACACCGCGTGGGATCCCACCTCTCCCGCCTTTGTCAAGGAGGGGACGCTCTATATCCCCACCATCTTTGTCTCCTACACGGGGGAGACGCTCGACAAAAAGGCCCCGCTCTTAAAGTCGATGACCGCCCTCGATCTGCAAGCCAAGCGCCTGTTGAAACTGTTCGGCATCGAGTGCAGAAAGGTGGCGACGACGGTCGGCCCCGAGCAGGAATACTTCCTCATCGACGAGGCGGTGTATGAAAAGAGAAAGGACCTCATCCTCACGGGCCGCACGCTCTTCGGCGCGCCCTCCACGCGCGGGCAGGAGCTTGAAGACCACTATTTCGGCAGCCTCAAAACGCGCATCTCCGAATACATGCGCGATCTCGACGAGACGCTGTGGTCATACGGCATCTTTGCCAAGACCAAGCACAACGAGGTGGCGCCCGCCCAGCACGAATTGGCGCCCGTCTTTACGACGACCAATGTCGCCGTCGACGCCAACCAGCTCACCATGGAGCTCATGAAGAAAGTGGCCAAAAAACACGGTCTCGTCTGCCTGCTTCACGAGAAGCCTTTCGAGGGCATCAACGGCTCGGGCAAGCACAACAATTGGTCGCTCTCCACGGATACGGGCCTCAATCTGCTCGATCCCGGCGAAAATCCCGAGGAGAATCCCCGCTTCATGCTCATCCTCGCCTGCGTCATCGCGGCCGTGGATAAATATCAGGGCGTATTGCGCGCATGCGTCGCGTCCGCGGGCAACGACCACCGCCTCGGCGCCGACGAAGCGCCGCCCGCCATCATCTCCGTCTACCTCGGCGACCAGCTCGGCGCATTGGTCGATTCCATCGTGATGGGCAGGCAATATGTCCCCAAAAAGGCCGTCCCGGGCTCCATCGGCGTGCCCGAATCGCCCATCTTCCCCATCGATACGACGGATCGCAACCGCACCTCGCCCTTTGCCTTTACGGGGAACAAGTTTGAATTCCGCATGCTCGGCTCCCGGGCTTCCGTCGCCGACCCCAACATCGTGCTCAACACCATGGCGGCACAGGCGTTCTCGGATGCGTATGAGGTGCTCGAAGGGGCGGCGGATTTCCCCAAGGCGTGCAAGGCTTACACCGAAAAGCTCTTGAAAGAGCATTACCGCATCATCTTCAATTATAACGGTTACGGCCCGGATTGGGAGCCCGAAGCCGAGAGGAGGGGCCTGCTCAACAACAAGACGACGGCCGACGCCATTCCCGAACTCTTGAAGCGGGAGAACATCGACCTCTTCGTGCGGCAGGGCGTATACACCGAAAAGGAGGTGCATGCCCGCGCCAAGATCGCGCTCGAAAACTACACGAAAGCCATCGCCATCGAGGCAAAGACAATGGCGGAGATGGTGAAGCGGGACATCTGGCCCGCCGTCAACGCCTATGCCGCCGAGCTCTGTTCGGCCATCACGGCCAAGCGCACTGTGAACAAAACGATGTTCTATTCCACGGACATGGTTATGGCGGAAGAGCTCTGCAATCTGAATAATTCGCTGATGCTCTCCACCAAAGAGTTGGAAAATGACCTCAAAAATGTGCCCGCGGGAGACGTCGCTGCCTCTCAGGCAATGGCGCATGTGATCGTTCCCGACATGGAGAAAGTCCGCAAGATCGCCGATGAATTGGAGACGTTGACCGCTTCTCGGTATTGGCCTTTCCCGACCTACACGGACCTCTTGTATTCCGTAAAGTGACCTAACGTTTGCATCAAGAAGCCCGGCCTGCCGTCGGGCTTTTTGCTTGACAGAGAGGCATTCTTTTGTTATAATCCATTTATAGAGAATATGGGAGGAAACCATGAGCGTATTGATTTGCGATTCCAACTGTGAACTGTGGTATACCTATGCCGAGGAATTGGGGCTTGACTACATTTCCATGCCCTACATCTATCGGGACGAAGAGCAATGCTACTATGACCTCGGGAAAAACACGGATTTCAAGGCCTTTTATTCCGCCGTGCGCGGCGGTGTGGTGCCGCGGACCATGGCACTCAATCCCGAGGATTATAAGGACTTCTTGCGGCCCTACTTTGCACGCGGCGAGGACGTGCTCTATCTCAGCTTCGCACACGCGATGAGCGGGACGTTCGGCTCCCTCGATGTTGCGCTCAAAGAGCTCAAAGAGGAGTTCCCGGAGAGGAAGTGCACCGTCTTTGACACCAAGGCCATCTCGCTGGGTGCGGGCTTGCAGGTGGAGGCGGCGGCGCGCCTCAAACAGACGGGGGCCTCGGATGAGGAGCTCCTCGCCTTTTTGCATGACTTCCGCGACCGTCTCGGCTGCTACTTCGAGGTGGACGACCTCATGCACTTGAAGAGAGGGGGTAGGCTGTCTGCCGCGGCGGCCGTGGCGGGCACCATGCTCGGCCTCAAACCCATTTTAACGTTCAACGAGGAGGGCGGGCTGAGCGTCTATGAAAAGGCGATGGGGCGCAAGAAAGCCATGCGCATGCTCGCCGAACACTGTATCAACGAGATGACGGCGCCCGAATATCCCGTCTATGTCCTCGACGCAGACTGTGTGGAGGAGGGCGACAAGCTCGCGGCGCTCATCCGCGAAAAGCGCCCCGAGGCACAGATCCGCCGCCAGACCGTGGGGCCCGTCATCGGTTCGCATTGCGGACCGGGCACGCTTGCGGTCCTGTTTATCGGCGACAAGAGGCCCATCCCGCTCAAAGCGGAATAGCGCCATCCATCCCCGGCCGCGGGTCGGGTTTTCATCCATCGGATTTTATCGGGAAAGATATGACGAATTTCCAAATCAACGTAAAAAAACTTCGGGAGAATGCACAATTGCCCGCCTATGGGTCCCCCCATGCCGCGGGCGCCGATCTCTATTGCGTGGGGGAATATGAGATCCCCGCGGGAGAGACCGTCTTTGTGCATACGGGGATCGCGATCGAACTCCCCGCGGGCACGGTAGGGCTCGTCTGTGCGCGGAGCGGGCTTGCCTGCAAACAAGACCTCGCTCCGGCGAACAAGGTGGGCGTCATCGATTGCGATTACCGCGGTGAGATCATGGTGGCGCTCCACAACCACGGAAGAGGATCGAAGAAAATTTCCTCGGGCGAGCGGATTGCCCAGCTCCTCGTTGTGCCCTATTACGCCGGCCGCTTTTGCTTTGCGGACGAACTGAGCGAGACGGTGCGCGGCGAGGGAGGGTTCGGCTCGACGGGGCACTGACGGAGGTGCACGATGGAACAAAAAACGCTTCCCGTCTATCCCGCGATTTTTCGTTGGGATAAAGACTATCAGGGCTATGAGGTCATCTTTCCGGACATCCCTTTCCGCACTTGCGGCAAGACGCTCGAATTGGCCTTTTTGATGGCTTGCGACCTCCTCCGCTTGGTCTTGGAGGAACACGTGGTACCCATGCCCGAATGGACGGTCCCCGATCCCACGCCTTTCTTCGAAGTGGAGGCGGAGGAGACGGACCTTGTGCTCCTCGTTCGCCCGGCAATTTACGAGGGGTAAATTTGGAGGGATCTTCATGCGGATGCGCAGAAAACGCAACTTAGAGCCTCGCATGCAAGCGTGCGGGGATCTTCTTCTCGTGCGCGGGCGGCCCTGCCTCAACCTCAAAGAGGCGGCGGAAAATTACCGTGCCCTGCTGGATCTTTCTGCCGTTTTCGGGGAGGGGAAGCCCGTAAAACTCGAAGTCGGTTGCGGGAACGGGGGATTTCTTTTGGAACTCGCCGCGCGGGAGCCGGAAGTCGGCTTTCTCGCAGTCGAAGTGTGCACCAACGTCATTTTGACCGCGATGGAGCGCATGCGCGCGAAAGGGCTCCCCAACGTCCGGTTTTTAAACATCCCCGCGGAGACACTGCCCTGCTATATCCCGTCGGGCAGTATTTCCGAGATCTACCTCAACTTCTCCACGCCCCTCCCCGAAAAGGGCTGTGAACGGCAGCGGCTCACGTCCCCGCGCTTTCTTGCCATCTACCGCGATATTTTAAAGGAGAACGGCAGGATTTATCAAAAGACGGACAGCGCTTTCTTCTTCGATTATTCCCTCGAACAATTTGCCGCAAACGGGTTTCGGGTGATCGCGTGCACGCGCGACTTGCACCACAGCGCATACGCGGAGGGGAATATCGTCACCGAATATGAGGCAAACTTTCTGTCGCAGGGCAAACCCATCTGCATGGCGATTGCGGAAAAAAATTTAGACTTTTCATGTGGCATGACTGTGGGACGGTGCGAGGCATGCAAAGTTTTAGAAGGTTGAATGTAAAACAAATGTAAAGCTGTAAACATTTTTCTCGGACGCGGGGATTATTGGTTGACTTTTACGTACAAACACAATATAATTGAGAAAGTAAGTCAAAGAGGGCGTTATGCAGCTATTGAATCAAATATTGGGCTACATCAACCAAGCGATTATATGGATTGTTTCTTTCGCGTTTGCGGTGCAGATCATTTATCTGTTTCTCTTCTTTTTGCCTGCCAAGAAATATGCGCCCGCAAAGGTTAAGCATAGATTTGCACTCGTCATCTCGGCGCACAATGAGGCGGATGTCATTGCCGTCACACTCCGCAATTTGAAATTTCTCAACTATCCCAAGGAACAATACCGCGTCTTTGTAATTGCTGACAACTGTACGGATGACACGGCTTCGATTGCTCAAAGGATGGGAGCAACGGTCATTGTGCACGAAGAAGAGGATCCCAAAAGGCGCAATGTGGGTTGGGCGTTTCGATACGCAATTCCAAAGATATTGGAGATGTATCCGGACGTGGAGGCCTTTATTCGTCTTGATGCGGACAACATCCTTCACCCAGACTATGTCGATAAGATGAACGATGTGTTCGATAGCGGTGTGGAACTTGCGCGAGGATACAATCACTCTACCAATCTCATGCAAAATCCCATTGCCGGCGTGTCCGGGATGTGGTATATTCGTGATTGTCGCTTTAATTGTCAAGCCCGTTCCGCACTCGGCATCGGGCAGATGATGGTGGGTGGAGGCATGATGTTCTCTGCGGAGATCATGCGCCAATACGGTTGGCAGGAGGTTGGGATCAGCGAGGACGCCGAATTCACCATGGATATGCTCTTAAAGAAGCGCAAGGCGGCATATCAGAAAGAGGCCATTGTGTATGAGGACCAACCGAGCACACTCAAAGACCTCTTTAAACGAAACTATCGCATGGGAAACGGCCTTTTCAAGCTGTTCTTTACGCATGGGCTTAGATGTTTCGGCAAATTCTTCATTTCCCTGCGTTACAGCCTTCTCGACGTCTTTTTCTCCATGCTATTTATGCCAATTGCCGTATTGTGCGTCTTTTGGTTTGCGCCATATTATATCTACCTCACGATTTTTCATTTTGCGTCTGGTGGGGGATGGTCTCCGGAGGCGGGATGTTCGGATTGCGGCTTCTTCGTCAATTTTGCGGGATTGGAGATGAACGTTCTCCTCTTCATCGGATGGATATTGCTTCTCGCATTTGTGATCCCGTTTATTTTGCAGGCCATGTTCGTCTACCTCCTTGATTACAAGCGCATCGGCGTGGGTTTTTGGAAGTTGCTTCCGACCATGCTGTCTTTCCCGATGTTTATGATCATCTATGCGCTCGGCATTGCATTCGGGGCGGTTAGTCATCCCAAGTGGAAGTCGGCAAAACGCAATAAGCAGTATGATGAGAGTTTTATTAAAACCATCGAGAAGGTTACAGGCAAAAAATTCTTGACGGATACCGCCGAGATTCTTGCCGAAAAACTTGAATAAGCGTCTTTGAATTGAGATCGCCCCGCCGTGGAGACGGCGGGGCGATCTTTGTGTTTTGGGGCGCGGGGAAAGGCTTTTATTGCGGGAACAGCGCCTTGATCATCTGGGAGACATAGGTGACGGGCACGAGCTCTGCCCGGTCTTTGAACTTTTCGCACGTTTTCATGTTCTTGGCGGGCAGGATGATGCGCTTGAATCCCATCTTGATGCATTCGTTCACACGGCGGTCGGCAAAACTCACGCCGCGCACCTCCCCCGTGAGCCCGACTTCTCCAAAGACAGAGGTGAATTTATCGACGGCGATCATGCGCTCGGCGGAGACGAGGGCCGCACACACGGCGAGATCGGCCGCCGGCTCGTTCAGACGGATGCCGCCCATGGCGTTGAGATAGACGTCTTGCGTGCCGAGGGGGACAGAGCAGCGCTTTTCGAGCACGGCAATGAGCACGATGAGACGGTTTGGATCGACCCCCAGCGACATCCTCCGCGGGAGCCCGTAGGCAGTCTTGGTCATGAGCGTCTGGATCTCCACCATCATGCAGCGGTTGCCCGTCTCGGAGGGGGTGACGACGGCGCCCGCCGCAATGCCGCGCGAATCGGACAGGAAGAGCGAGGAATAATCGGAGACGCCGAAGATGCCGTTTTCCGTCATCTCAAAGACGCCCACCTCCTGTACGGAACCGAAGCGGTTTTTATAGGCGCGCAGAATTTTGAAGTTCTCCGTGCGCTCTCCCTCGAAGTAGAGCACGGCGTCCATGATGTGTTCGAGGACCTTGGGCCCGGCGAGCGTGCCCTCTTTCGTGACATGCCCCACGATGAAGAAAGTGATGCCGCGGCTCTTTGCAATACGCATGATGCGGGCCGCGCATTCGCGCACCTGCCCCACACTGCCCGCGGCCGACGACAGCGCCTCCGTGTAGACGGCCTGGATGGAATCCACGATGACGTATTCCGCCCCATAAAAACTTTCTTCGGCGGCATCGAGGCTGGTTTCGTTGAGCAGGAGCAGGTTGTCCGAATCGAGGCCGAGGCGCTCGCAGCGCAGTTTGACTTGCGAACAGCTCTCCTCCGCGGAGAGGTAGAGCACCTTGTGCTCCTTGGCGAGGTGGGCCGCCACCTGTGTCAGGAGGGTGGACTTCCCGATGCCGGGATCGCCGCCCACGAGCACCAGCGAGCCGCGCACGATGCCGCCCCCCAGCACGATGTCGAGCTCGGCATTCCCCGACGACACGCGCTCGTATTTTTCGAACTTCACTTGCGAGAGCGGCGTCGCACGAGAGGGGCCAACCTTGGACATGGTAGGCGCCTTTTTGGTCGGAGGGGGAGCGATGAGCTCCTCGGCGAGGGTGTTGAACTTCCCGCAGTCGGGGCATCTGCCCAGCCACTTCGGGCTTGAATACCCGCATTCGCTGCAAACGAACTGTGTTTGATTTTTTGCCATGAGAGAACTCCTGATCATGTTGCCTTGCCGGAGCACGGACGTTGGACCGGCGATGGCGACGGAAATAAAAATTTTCGGAATGGTTATAGGGGGCTGGGGAAGAAAAAGCGGCCTATCCGCGGTTGGCTGTCAAGAGCGCCATAGCATAGACGGTGATGCCCTTGCCCTCGCCGACATAGCCCAATTTTTCGTTCGTGCCCGCCGCAATGCCCACATCTTCACACCGCAATGCCGCCGCGAGCTTATTCCGCATTGCCGGGATGTAGGGCGAAAGGCGGGGATGTTCGGCGAGGATGGAGATGCTCACATTCTTCACGGAAAGCTTCTTTCCCCATACCATGTCTAAGACGCGTGCGAGCAATTGCATGCTGTCTGCCCCCTCAAAAGCGGGGTCCGTGTCGGGAAAATGATAGCCGATGTCCCGCTCGCCGATGGCGGTGAGAAGGGCGTCCATGAGCGCGTGGCAGACGACGTCGCCGTCGCTGTGTGCCATCAGTGCGCGGTCCGAGGGGATGACCACTCCGCCCAGCTTGATATAGTTCAGGTTCAGCCGCGCAATGCCGTGTTCGAGCTCGTCGAGGTGGGCAAACGCGTGCGTGTCCGCGCCAAACCCCACGCGTTCGGCGGGCGCAAAGTCCGCGGGATAAGTGAGCTTCCGGTTCACGGGATCGCCCAAAAAGAGGCGGGGCTGTTTACCCGTGTGCTCATTGTAGAGCATGCTGTCGTCGGTGTATTCCCCGAGCCTGTTCTCGGCCGCCGCGTGCGCGTATGCAGCGCGCAATTCTTGGGTATAAAACCCCTGCGGCGTCTGAACCGTATAGAGGTCGGAACGGTTCATGCGCACGCCCATTTCCCGCATATTCTTGGCGAACACGGTCGTGTCCGTGGCGGGAAGAGCACAGATGCCGCTGCCGTAAGCCCTCACGCAATCGATACAATCTTGAATGACTTTGGGGGTGACAAAGGGACGGGCGGCATCATGGACCAATACCATGTCCGCGGTTACCGTCTTTAAAGCGCGATAAACGCTCTCCGCGCGCGTCGTCCCGCCCCGCACGGTGCGGGCCACGGGATAGGGGGACAGAAGCGTTTGGATCTTCGGCTCGTCCTCTTCGCGGCATGCGACCACAAGCTCATCCGCAAAGGGCGCAAAAGCCGAGAGCACGTGCGCGAGAACGGGGAGCCCGTTGAGTTCAAAAAAAATTTTATTGTCGGGCAGTTCCGCACGGGAGCCGCTGCCCGCGGCACAGAGAATGACGGATATCATATTTTTCCTTTTTTATTGAAGCCGGGAGGGGACGGACTTCGTTTGAGGGGATACACTCCCCGCTCGGCTTCGCCTACTTCGTCGCTTGCGCTTCTCGTGACGCCCTTGGTCCACAATAGAAGCCTCGGGTGGACGGGGTCGGTATGACAGCGGAGGAACAAGGCCTACCCCTTTGGGGGGAGGCTCTGCCCGGAGGGCGGTGGTGGGGGGGGATATTCGCTGTCCATCAAGGTTGGTCGCCACCCCACCCCCTACACCCCCTCCCATGGAGGGGGCTCATGTGCCGCTCCGCCCCCCATGGAGGGGGCGACAGAAAACAAATTTCGTGAACTTTGCAGTAACCTTATGCGATCACTTCGTAGAGGCTGCTTGCGTCATCCTTTTTGACGGTCTCTTTGAGCTCCAACACGCGGAATTTTAAGGTGCCGGTGATGAAAGAGATCTCCACGATGTCCCCGACTTTCAGGCGGAAAGAGGGCTTGACTTCCTTTCCGTTCACGGAAATTTTGCCGCTCTCCGCCGCGTCGTGCGCCACGGTGCGCCGTTTCAAAATGCGCGATACTTTCAAAAATTTGTCGATTCTCATCTTTTTTTCACGGATCCCGAAAAAATATTTTTTTGCCTCTGAAAAGCGGTTGACATCTTTTGTTGGAAGCAGTATAATAACATACTGTATCATTATGTTTAGAATGAGGTTTTGTGCCGTTTCGGTGGTTTTTTGCTCCCGAACGCGGCTATCCGCTTTCCATATATTATAGCGCGATCTTGCCGCGTTGTAAAGGGGGAGGGGACAAAAATTATTCGGACATTTCGATTTTTATCGATGAAAAGATATACTCGGTAAATCGCCAAATGATAACAACATCAAAGGAGTTATTTGACGGATGAACTTACCAATCCAAATGTACGGCAAGACACAGCGAAGAAAGTTCGGCAAGATCAACGAGGTCATCGACATTCCCGACCTCGTAGAGATCCAAAAGGACAGCTACTATGCTTTCATCAATGAGGGCATTGGAGAGATCCTCGAGGACTACTCGCCCATCACCGACTTTTCCGACCACTTCGAGCTCTATTTCCTCGACCACGAATTCGGCAAGAATCCCAAGTACGATGAAAAAGAGTGCCGTAACCGCGATGCGACGTATTCCCTCCCGCTCAAAGTGAAAGTGCGCCTTGTCAACAAGGTGAAAGATGAGGTCATCGAATCCGACGTGTTCATGGGGGATTTCCCTCTCATGACGGAAAACGGATCTTTCATCATCAACGGAGCGGAGCGCGTCATCGTTTCCCAGCTCGTTCGTTCCCCCGGCGTCAACAACGTCTCCGAGACGGACAAGACCGGCAAGGAGATGTATGAGACGACGGTCATCCCCGGCCGCGGCGCGTGGCTGGAATTCAAGCAGGATGCACAGGGCGTGCTCTGGGTGAATGTCGACCGCAAGCGCAAACTGACGGCCACCGTGCTTCTCCGCGCGCTCGGCTATGGGTCCAACCGCGCACTCGAAGATCTCTTCGGCGGAGACAAGATGATCGCCGCCACCATCGACAAGGACGACAAGGACAACCCGCCCGTCCGTTCGGAATCGGATGGCCTCATTGCCCTTTACAGGAGGCTCCGTCCCGGCGAAGTCCCCACCGAGGAATCGGTGCGCCAGCATCTCAACAACCTCTTCTTCGACCCGCGCCGCTATGATGTTGCCAAGGTCGGCCGCTACAAGTTCAACAAGAAACTCAACCTTGCCTACCGCTTGCCCGGTTGCCGCATCGCCGACGATATCTTCCATCCCGAGACGGGCGAACTTCTCGCCGAAAAGGGAAAGACGGTCTCCGAAGAGCAGGCGCGCGCCATTCAGAATGCGGGCATCGGCGAAGTGTATGTGCTCGTCAACGACCCCGAAGAGGGGGAGATCCGCCACAAGATCATCTCCAACAATACGGTGGACTTTGCCGCGCTCTCGGACAAGGATCCCAAGGCTTTCGGCCTCTTAAAGACAGTTTATTATCCCAACTTCGTATTCTCCAAGAAGATCGCGGAGGCCTGCAAGCAGAAGAGCGAGGAGGAAGTCGCAAACGATTTTCTGGATGAGATCAATGCCGTGTTTTACACGCGCGAGACCGCACCCGACGCGGACGAGAAGCAGGAGGAGAAGAAGAACCGCGAGAAGCGCAGGATGAGCCGTCTTGCTTTCGTGCATGCGTGCTGCCTTTTCCATGAGATCCTGAACCGCGACGACACCGTCGATCCCAACGCGCCCGTCGATCTCGAAGCCGAAAAGCGCGTGAAAGGGGTCACTCCCGCCGAGAAAAAGGCGATGAAGCCCCTCGTGGAGAAGCTCAACCACAAGTGCATCACCGTGGACGACATCGTTGCCGCCGTCTCCACCAACCTCGATCTCCGCTATGGCATCGGTACCATCGACGAGATCGACCACCTCGGCAACCGCAGGGTCCGTTCGGTGGGCGAATTGCTTCAAAACCAGCTCCGCATCGGGATGTCCCGCCTCGACAGGCTCATCAAAGAGCGCATGGCGACGGCAGATCCCATGGAGGTCACTCCCTCCAACCTCATCAATGTGCGGCCCATCTCCGCCGTCATCCGTGAATTCTTCGGCAGCTCCCAGCTCTCGCAGTTCATGGACCAGACCAATCCCATCGCCGAGCTCACGCACAAGCGCAAGCTGTCGGCGCTCGGCCCCGGCGGCCTCAACCGCGACCGCGCGACTTTCGAAGTCCGCGACGTTCACCACTCCCACTATGGGCGCATGTGCCCCATCGAGACCCCCGAGGGTCAGAACATCGGCCTCATCTCGTCGCTTGCAACGTTCTCCAAGGTCAATGAATACGGCTTCATCATGTCCCCTTACCGCAAGGTGGACAAGGTGACGGGCATCGTCACAGACCATGTGGACTATCTGACGGCCGACGAAGAGGACCGCTATGTCGTTGCACAGGCCAACGAACCCCTCGACGAAGAGGGCAGATTCGTGCACGAGCGCGTAGGGTGTCGCTACCGCGAACTCATCACCGAGATGCCCCGCGAGCGGATCGACTACATGGATGTTTCCCCCAAGCAGCTCGTTTCCGTCGCAACGGCCCTCATTCCTTTCCTCGAAAACGACGATACCAACCGTGCCCTCATGGGCTCCAACATGCAGCGGCAGGCCGTGCCTCTTCTCAAAACAGAGCCCTCCATCGTGGCTACCGGCATCGAGGCGGCCATTGCACGCGACTCCGGCGTCATGGTGACGGCCAAAGAGGCGGGTGTTGCGGTTGCCGTGGCCTCCGACCGCATCGTCATCCGCGAGGATTCGGGTTTCGAGACCGAATACAAGCTCAAAAAGTTTGAACGTTCCAACCAGGGGACCTGCCTCAACCAGCGTCCCATCATCTCCACGGGCGACCGTGTCGAGAAAGGCGAAGTCATTGCAGACGGCCCCTCCACCAACAATGGCGAACTTGCCCTCGGCAAGAACATCCTCGTCGGATTCATGGAATGGGAGGGTTACAACTATGAGGACGCCATCCTGATCTCCGAAAAGCTCGTGCAGGACGATGTATTCACATCCATCCACATCGAGGAACACGAGACGGAGGCGCGCGACACCAAGCTCGGCGAAGAGGAGATCACGCGCGACATCCCCAACGTGGGCGATGATGCGTTAAAGGATCTCGACGAAAACGGCATCGTGCGCATCGGCGCCGAAGTCAGCAGCGGCGACATCCTCGTCGGCAAAGTTACCCCCAAGGGTGAAACCGAACTCACCCCCGAAGAGCGCCTGCTTCGCGCCATCTTCGGAGAGAAGTCGAGGGAGGTCCGCGATACGTCGCTCCGCGTTCCCCATGGAGAGGGCGGCATCGTCGTGGATGTGAAGATCTTCACCCGCGAGAACAAGGACGAACTTTCGCCCGGCGTCAACAAGCTCGTGCGCGTGTATATTGCGCAAAAGAGAAAGATACAGGTCGGCGACAAGATGGCCGGCCGCCACGGCAACAAGGGCGTCATCTCCCGCGTGCTTCCCGAGGCGGATATGCCTTTCCTGCCCGACGGTACTCCCCTGCAAATTTTGCTCAACCCCTTGGGCGTGCCTTCCCGTATGAATATCGGGCAGGTCCTCGAAGTGCACCTCGGCTATGTCTGCCGTCAGCTGGGCTGGAAGATCGCCACCCCCGTGTTTGACGGCGCTACCGAGCAGGACATCGAAAAGTTGTTCGAAGAGAACAACCTCGTCGGGCCCGAGGGCAAGGTAGACGGCAAGTTCCAGGTCTTTGACGGCCGCACGGGCGAGCCTTTCGAGAACAGAGTCACCATCGGGATCATGTACATGATCAAGCTCATCCACCTTGTGGACGACAAGATCCATGCCCGGTCAATCGGCCCGTACAGTATGGTCACCCAGCAGCCGCTCGGCGGCAAGGCACAGTTCGGCGGACAGCGCTTCGGCGAAATGGAGGTCTGGGCCCTCGAAGCCTATGGCGCCGCCCACATCCTGCAAGAGATCTTGACCGTCAAGTCCGACGATATCGTGGGCCGTGTCAAGACGTATGAATCCATTGTCAAGGGCAACAACATCTCCGAACCGGGGATCCCGGAGGCATTCAAGGTGCTCCTCAAAGAGTTGCAGTCCCTTGCGCTTGACGTCAAGGTGCTCACCGAGAACAACGAAGAGCTCATCATCCGCGAATTCGACGATGACGACCAGCCCGACAACCGCCGCCGCGAGGAACCCCATCCCGACGCACCCGACTTCCATTTCGACCAAGAGACGGAGGACGAGGACGACGACACGCTTGGCTCCATCTTCGACGATGCGGGCGAGGATGAGGACTTCATCTCGCAAGATCTCTTCCAGAGCGAGGAGGACGAGGAGGATGACGACGACTTCTCGGACATCGACGACGACGGCTCTTTCGGGGATCTCTTCAAGGAAGAAACCGAGGAAAAGACCGAAGACGATGATACCATGTCCGCAAGCGATCTCTTCGGAGACGAGGACGACGACAATTAACAGGGAGGAAGTGAATCAATGTACGAATTAAACGATTTCAATTCTATTCAAATCAGTATCGCATCCCCCGAAAAAATCAGGGAGTGGTCGTATGGCGAAGTGACGAAGCCCGAGACCATCAATTACCGCACCCAAAAGCCCGAGCGCGACGGCCTCTTCTGCGAGAAGATCTTCGGGCCCACCAAGGATTGGGAATGCCATTGCGGCAAATACAAGCGCATCCGCTACAAAGGGATCATCTGTGAAAAGTGTGGCGTCGAGGTGACGCGCGCCAAGGTGAGGAGAGAGCGCATGGGGCACATCGAGCTCGCCGCGCCCGTCTCGCACATCTGGTATTTCCGCGGCGTGCCCTCCAAGATCGGGCTTCTTCTCGACATGGGCCCCCGCCCGTTGGAGCAGGTCATCTACTTTGCGGCATACGTCGTGCTCGATCCGGGCACCACGGGCCTCGAATATAAGCAGGTCATCAACGACAAGCAGCTCCGCGATCTCGAAGAAGAGCTCGGCGATTCCTCCAAGACGGGGCTCAAAGTCGGAATGGGCGCGGAGGCGATCCGCGAACTGCTCATGGCCGTTGACCTCGACAAGGAAGCCGAGGAGTGCAAGCGCATCATCGAGGAGAATCAAACGGGTGCAAAGCGCGTCAAGGCGATCAAGCGCATCGAGATCATCGAGGCATTCCGCAAGAGCGGCAACAAGCCCGAGTGGATGGTCCTGACCGTGCTTCCCGTCATCCCGCCCGATCTCCGTCCCATGGTTCAACTCGACGGCGGCAGGTTTGCGACGAGCGACCTCAACGACCTTTACAGAAGAGTCATCAACCGCAACAACCGCTTAAAGCGCATGATCGAATTGGGCGCACCCGAGATGATTGTGAAGAACGAAAAGCGCATGTTGCAGGAAGCCGTGGACGCCCTCATCGACAACGGCCGCCGCGGAAAGCCCACCATCGGGCCCTCCAACCGCGAGCTCAAATCCCTTTCCGGCCTACTCCGCGGCAAGCAGGGCAGATTCCGTCAGAACCTGCTCGGCAAGCGCGTCGACTACTCCGGCCGTTCGGTCATTGTTGTCGGCCCCGAGTTGAAGATCTACCAGTGCGGCCTCCCCAAGGAGATGGCCATCGAGCTCTTCAAGCCGTTCGTCATGAAGCGGCTGGTCGAGACGGGCAAGAGCCACAACATCAAGAGCGCCAAGCGCACCGTGGAAAAGGGCAAAGACTTTGTCTGGGACGTCCTCGAAGAAGTGATCAAGGAGCACCCCGTTCTTCTCAACCGTGCACCCACGCTGCACCGTCTGTCCATCCAGGCTTTCGAGCCCATCCTGATCGAGGGCCGTGCCATTAAAATTTCTCCTTTGGTTTGCGGTCCTTTCAATGCCGACTTCGACGGCGACCAGATGGCCGTGCACCTGCCTCTCTCCGTGGAAGCGCAGGCCGAGGCGAGATTCCTCATGCTCTCCGCAAACAATATCTTAAAACTTGCGGACGGCAAGTCGGTCATGAGCCCCACGCAGGATATGATCATCGGCGCCTACTACCTCACCATTCTGAGAAGAGAGGAGGGGAAGAAGTACGATGAATTCTGCCGCCCGGATGAGAACGGCACGGAGTATGTTCCGCCCGTATACGCCTCGTTCGACGAGGCCCTCATGAGCTATCAGCTCAAAGACATCCACTGCCAGGACGAGATCTATGTCCGCCGCACCGTGGAATTGCCTGCCGGCAAGTTCAAGGACCTGCAACTTCCCTATGAAAAGTACTATGGGAATACGCCGCAGAACAACGGCATCCGCGGCCGCGTGTTTGTCATTCAGAACGCAGAGACGGGTACCATGACCGTAACGGGCACCATCAAAACGACGGTCGGGCGCATTATCTACAATGATAATATGCCGCAGGACCTCGACTTCGTCAAGCGCGAGAATCCCGAGGACTACCTCAAACTCGAACTGTCCACGGAGTTCATCGGAAACGCCCGTGCCATCGGCAAAAAGCACCTCTCCCGCATCGTCGAGGCGTGCTTCAAGACGGGCTATGCTCCCAAGGCGTCCGCTGTGCTCGACGCCATCAAGGAGCGCGGGTACAAGTATTCCACCATTGCGGCCCTCACGACTTCTGTCTTTGACATGAAGATCCCGCCCGAGAAAGATGCCATCGTCGCGGAGGCGGAGGATCAGGTCGCCAAGATCAGCAAGAAATATGCGCGCGGTCTCTTGAAAGAGGATGAGCGCTACCATGCAGTCATCGACGTGTGGGACGATGCGACGGACAAGGTCGCCGGTCTCCTCAAAGAGCAGGGCGCGAACGATAAGTTCAATCCCATTTGGATGATGGCCGATTCCGGCGCGCGCGGTTCCATCGACCAGATCAAGCAGCTTTCGGGCATGCGCGGCCTCATGGTCAACCCGCAGGGCAAGAAGATCGAGGTTCCCGTCAAGTCCTGCTTCCGCAACGGCCTCTCCGTTCTGGAATACTTCATCTCCTCGCACGGCGGCCGGAAAGGCCTTGCCGATACCGCACTCAAAACGGCCGACTCGGGCTACCTCACCCGTCGTCTCGTCGACGTCTCGCAGGACGTCATCGTGCGTGAAGAGGATTGCTCGGCGGGCAGGCGTCCCCGCGGCACCGTCATCAAGGCGATCTTGGGCCCCAACGGCGAGACCATCGAGAGCTTGGAGGACCGTCTCACCGGCCGTTTTGCGGCAGAGGACATCGTGGACGAAGCGGGCAATGTGCTCGTTCCCACCAATGAGATGATCACCGAGAATATGGCCAAGAAGATCGTCGCCATTCCCAAATATGCGGAAAACGGCGTCTCCATCCGCTCCATCTTCAATTGCAACACCCGCTTCGGCGTCTGCGCCAAGTGCTACGGCAAGAACATGGCCACGACGCTTCCCATCAAGGTGGGTGAAGCGGTCGGCGTCATTGCGGCGCAGTCCATCGGCGAACCCGGCACCCAGCTCACCATGCGTACTTTCCACACGGGCGGCATTGCCGCCACGGGCGACATCACACAGGGTCTCCCCCGTGTCGAAGAGCTCTTCGAGGCGAGAAGGCCCAAGGGCGTTGCCACCATCTGTGAGTTCGCGGGCACCGTCACGGTGGACGACACCGACAACTTAAAGCATGTCATCGTCTATGACCTCGAAACCAAGGAGAAACTCAAAGACTATGAGCTTCCTTTCAATGCGGAATTGAAGGTTAAGACGGGCGACCGCGTGGAACCCGGCACCCAGCTCAACGCCGGTTCCGTCAACCCGCAGGACATCATCCGCGTGAAAGGCGTCAAGGGCGTGCAGGACTATATCCTCGAACAGGTGCAGTCGGTCTACCGTTCGCAGGGCGTCGACATCAACGACAAACACGTCGAGATCATCGTGCGCCAGATGCTCAAAAAGGTCCGCATCGAGAATGCCGGCACCACGGAAATGTTGCCCGGTCAGCTCGTGGATATGTTCACGTTCGAGGAACAGAACGAAAAGACGATCATGGCGGGCGGCGTCCCCGCGACGGCCAAGCGCCAGCTCCTCGGCATCACCAAGGCAGCCCTCGCAACCGATTCTTTCCTCTCCGCTGCCTCTTTCCAGGAGACCTCCCGCGTGCTCACCGAGGCGGCCATCTGCACCAAGCGCGATCCGCTCATCGGGCTCAAAGAGAACGTCATCATCGGCAAACTCATCCCAGCCGGCACCGGTATGAAAGAGTATAAGGGCGTGGGGATCCGCCCCGTGTCGAGCTACCGCGATACCCTTGAAGAGACTGCCGTCGCTTCCTCCGACAACGAGTGAGCGGGGGCTCCCTTGGGAGCAAGTTCGCAAGTTTAAAACCGCACCTTCGGGTGCGGTTTTTTTCACGCAAAATTTAGGGAGAACGGAAAACGCGCCGCGGCTTTTGTAAAGCCGCGGCTTATAAAAATCGTCGGGGTCTAAAAAAACGCTTGACAGCATCCCGCCCTCATGATAAAATAACAAGTGTTATATAACAAATGTTATTTTAAGAGGACATCGCATGCCGAAAGAAAAAAGAATCGGGAAAGAGGACATTTTGCGGACGGCGGCAGAGCTCGTGAGCGGAGGAGCGGGGCTCTCCGTGCGGGCCGTTGCGGAGCAGCTCGGCTGCTCGACGCAGCCCATCTATTCCTGTTTCAAGGGCGTGGGGGAGCTGAGGGATGCGCTCTATGAAGAGGCAAAAGGGCACTACCATGCCGCAATCGAGGCCTGCATGGAGGCGTCGCCGCACGGCCGTTACGCGGCCTATGGCATGGGGTTCGTCCGCTTTGCGCGGGAGGAGCGCGGGCTGTTTCGCTTTCTCTTTTTCGATGAGGAACGGGGCTTTCCCGCCGACCCGTTCTTCGATGAGATCCTCGCCGAGATGATGGCGCTCTACCGCATGGATGAGGCGACGGCGCGTGCCTTTCATGCAGACATGACCGTTTTCTCTTACGGCCTCGCCATGACGGTGGGGAATGTTTCGCTCACCGATGCGGAGATCGCTGCCGCATTCGACCGCGAGTTCTATGCGCTGTACGGGCTCTACTTCCCCCGGCGGCCCCGCTTTTGGGAGAACCGGGAATGAGAGCGCAATATCATGAATATGAAATAGGTAGATCGCGGACATGGTGTGCTCGTTTCTTGCGTCCAAGGCCGTGTCTACCCATCCCGGAGGGAATATGAACATCATCGAAGTGGAACATCTGAAAAAGTATTATGGCGACGTCAAGGCGGTGGACGACATCTCCTTTACCGTGAAAGAGGGGGAGTTCTTCTCTTTTCTCGGCGTCAACGGCGCGGGCAAGAGCACGACCATCTCCGTGCTGTGCGGCAAAGAGGGGCGCACCGCGGGCGCCGTGCGCATTGCGGGGGAGGACGTCTCCCAATGCCTCGAAAAGGTGAAGCGCTCGCTCGGCGTCGTCTTTCAAGAGAGCGCACTGGACCGCTCACTCACCGTGCGCGACAACCTTGCCTCCCGCGCCGCCCTCTATGGCATTTCGGGCAAAGCGTTTTCCTCCCGCCTCGACGAACTTTGTGCGCTCTTCGACCTTGCAACGCTCTTAAAGCGTCCTTTCGGAAAGCTCTCGGGGGGACAGCGCCGCCGCGTGGATGTCGCCCGTGCCCTCGTGCACTCCCCCAAGCTGCTCATCCTCGACGAGCCCACGACGGGCCTCGATCCGCAGACGAGAAAATCGCTCTGGGAGACGCTCGGGCGGCTCAGAAAGGTGCGCGGCATGACCGTCTTTCTCACCACCCATTACATGGAGGAAGCGGCGGATTCCGACCACGTCGTCATTCTCGACGGCGGCAAGGTGATGGCCGACGATACGCCGCTCGGCCTCAAAGAGACGTATACGGGAGACTTCATTACCGTATACCATGTCCGAGAGGAAGAGGTCAAAAAGCTGCATTTGCCCTATGAAAGGGTCGGGGAGGGATACCGCATTTCCGTCGCCGATACGTTTGCCGCGGCAAGGCTCATCCGCGAGAATGCTTTCATCACCGACTTCGAGGTCACCAAGGGAAAGATGGACGACGTCTTTCTGGCCGTCACGGGCAAACAGGCACAATAGCGCTCCTCCCTCGCGGGGGACGAAACATCAATTTTGGGGAGAATGATGATGAAATTTGTTCAACTTCGCGCGCTCGTTGCGCGCAACTGCAAGGTATTTTTCCGCGACAAGGGGGTATTTTTGCCCTCGCTCATCGCGCCGCTCATTTTGCTCTTCCTCTTCATCGCCTTTCTCGGCAATGTCTACCGCGACAGCATCCGCTCGGTTGTGGAGGGCTTCCTCATCTCCGATGGCCTCGTCGAGAGCATTGCGGGCGGGTGGCTCATCTCCTGCCTCATCGCCGTGTGCGCGGTGACCATCGCGTTCACCGCCAACACCATCATGGTGCAGGACAGGGCCCGCGGGCGCTATGACGACCTCGCCGTCGCACCCGTCTCGGGGCGCATCCTCGCGCTCTCCTACTTTCTCGCCACCTTCCTCGTGACCGCACTCATCTGCCTCGTCGCGCTGTGCGCGGGTTTTCTCTACATCGGGATCGTCGGTTGGCGCCTCACGGCGGCAGATGTTCTCCTGACGGTTGCGGATACATTTTTGCTCGTCCTGTTCGGCACCTCCCTCTCCTCCGTCGTGTGCCATTTTGTGAAGTCGGAAGGGGGTGTGACCGCGGTGGAGGCCACCGTGTCCGCGGCATACGGCTTTCTGTGCGGGGCGTACATGCCCATTGGGTCGTTTGCGGACGGGCTGCAAAAATTGCTCTCGTTTCTTCCGGGGACGTATGGCACGGTGCTTTTGCACGGCCACCTCATGGGCAGCGCCATCGACGCAGTGACGACGGAGGGTTTGCCCGCCGCGCTTGCGGAGGGGATCAAGAGCGGGTTCGACTGCACGATCTCCTTTTTCGGCAATCAAGTGCCCGTCTGGGGGTGCTACCTCGCGCTCGTCGGAGGGATCGTGATATTTTTGGGCATCTATCTGCTCTTGGTGGGAAAAAAAGGACGTTCGAAATAATCGTTGCATTTCATAGCGGGATGTGATATAATAGAAGTATACCGGTAGGAGGGGCTGTGATGAAAAAGTTTGTAGGGATCGCGGTCTCGCTCGCATGCTTGTTGTTCATGTCCTGTTTTTTTACGCCCGAAACCGCTTCCGCCGCCACGATCAACGCCTATCATTTTGTACGCGAAGGGGACGTCGCCCGAGAGTTGGACGCCTCCGACATTCTTTCACGCTATTTGCAGGGGATGGGAGAGACGCTCTCCGCTTTCGAGCGGGAATATCTGTCGAAAAATTCCGATCTGACCCTGCTTTACAGCGACGGGGTCGATTCCTCCGCCATGCGGGCCGAGCTCTCCCGCGAGGGGGACATCCTCACGGTCACCGCTTCGCCCTATACTTTCCGCACGGTGGGGCAGGCGACGTTCACTTGGACGCCTAAGACGGTAAACGGGCATACCATGTCCGAATCGGAGGGGCAGTTTACCTATTCGATGAACATTTCGGACTATGCGGAGGACAGCGTGGAGGTGCTCTACTCTTCCCCCGTCACCATTGCGCGGCAGGACGTCAACGGCATTTTGAATCTCACCTATGATGCGGGGCAGAGCGCGCTCGGGAGCATCGAGAGAAAGCAGGCGGCGTATGCGGCCGCGATGGAAAGCTATCGGGCGCAGTGTGAGGCCTATGAAAACTATCAGGCGGCGACGGTGCAATATGAGAAGGATGTCGCGGCGCGGAGCGCGTATTTGGCGGCCTATGGCGAGTGGTCGCGCAAGAACGCGGCCTATCAGAGTTATCTCGCCGAGCTCGACGAATATAACAAGGAAAAAGCGGCCTATGACGCCTATGATTACGACTCCGCATTGAAGAGATACAACGATCAGATCGGCGCGTACAATACATATGTCGCCAAACTTGCACAGTATGAGGAGGCCATGCAAGAATACGCCCAAAACACCTCCTCCCCCGATGCGCAGACCGAACTCTATCAGTTATCCATCTTAAAATATATCACGACGCCCATGACGGCCCTCAAACGTACCCTTGCAAACGCCATCCTCGGCGACAGCGTCACGCAGGTGCTCGATGCGTTTGCCGACGCGAAGGGCGTGACGGGAGTCATCGGCGTGGACGATGAGGCCGTGGCCTATGCGGACAAGGCGACGCTGGCGTTGCGCAACCTCATCCCGCTTTACATGGACTGCAAGACGGATGAATCGCGCTACTTCTTCTATATTTCCAACTATGAGGCGTTGCGCGAGAACTTTTGCGAGCTCTTCCGCTGTCTCGATTATCTCTATTCCGCGCCCGTGGTGCAGAGCGCCGTGGAACAGTTCGACCGCACCGAGCAATTCCAGATCTTGCTCGCCCAACTCTATGAGATCAGCCTTGCGCTGAGCGACGAGCCCGTTCCCAATTACTTTAAGGCGCACACATACGACAGGGCCAAGCAGGCCTACTATGACGCGAGCTACACCGTCGGGAAGAACAAGGGTGCGCGGAGAAAGCCGTCGGCCGTTCTCGGGAGCGAAAGCCTTGCCGACCGCAACGATGCCGAGCCCCTTGCGGGGGGATACATCACCCTGCCCCCCGAGCCCACCAAGCCCACGCCCGTGGAGGCGCCCGGCGAAGCGCCCAAGCCCATGCGTCCTCCCGTAGCTCCCGCGCCCGTGGAGGCGCCCGATGAAGCGCCCGCGCTTGTTCCCGAGCCGAAGAGGCCCACGCCCGTGGAGGCGCCCGGCGAACAGCCGCAGGAGGAGCCCCTCACCGAGGCGGAGAAAACTTTCCGCCAAGCCGCACTCGACGGCGAGCTCCCAGCCGCGCGCACTCCCTTGGAGAGGGATTTCGCGCTCGAACTTACCGTTGCCGTCACCAAATATTTCCGCAATGTCCCCATCATCGACAGCATCACTTTCTACACGGCCGACGGGGAGGTGGCTTTCACCGTCTATCAGGTCGTCAAGGGCTCCTATGTGCGCTATGAGGGCGCAACGCCCACCAAGCCGCCGCGCCCGGGTTACGACTGTGTGTTTTCGGGCTGGCAGGATGAGGAGGGGAACCCGGTCGACCTCACGCATATCGACGCGGAGAGAGGAGACTTAAAGCTCTATCCCCGTTTCCGCGAGACGCCCAAGATCCACACCGTTGTGTGGAACGTCGGGGGGCGGGAGTATTACGGCACATGCGCCTATCAGAGCCACCCCGTCTATGACGAGGCGACATTCGGCGCACTGACCATGTCCGACAGCAGCACCCGAAAATTCAAATTTATGGGCTGGGAGGACGAGGCCGGGAACTTCTATGAAAAGGATGCGGAACTCCCCGCAATGGAGGACAGGGACGCAAGATACACGGCCCGCTTCGAGCGCGGGGCAGTTGTCACGTGGTACGTCAACGGCGTACCCACGCGTGAACCCTATTGGTGCGGCGACACGCCCGTCTACAAGGGCGAGCCCGAAAAGGCAAGGGATTCCAAATATATCTACACGTTCGCCGGCTGGATGGCGGGGGGAAACCTCTTAAAGGATCTTCCTCAGGTCACGGGCGACACCACATATACGGCGTACTTCTCCCGGGAGGCGCTCGTCGATCTCGGCAGCAGCGCCGCCGAGGTCGCGGAGGAGGACGGCTACTTTGTCGTCAAGGGCGTCGGTGCACACGATGCGGCGGACATGGGTAGGCTGTTTGCGCTCGCTGCCGCCGAAAATGCGGGCATCGAGATACCGCTCTCCGGGTGTCGGCTCAGCTTCCGCCCCGATGCCGTGTACCTTGCCGCCGAGGGAGGCGCCGAGATCGTTTCGGCCATGGCCATTCAGACGGGAACAGACTGCTATGAATACCGCATCGATATCGCCGGGCGGGCGCGGGGACTCTCCGACATCGCGGTGACCGTCACCGTTGCGGGAGTGTTCGATCCCCAAAATTCCTATTTGGTCGAGATGTCCGAGGCGGAGGAGCGCGATGTGCGCTTCGTGATCGCCGACAATACGCTCACGTTTACGGCCTATGCGGGGAGAAGATACTCCATCGCGCCCGAATACTTCGTCAACATCGTCCCGTCGGAGGACATCACCGTGGAGGCGAGCCGCATGCGGGCACGCGTGGGAGAAAAGATCGTCATCACGGCGGGAGAGGCGGCTTACGGCATGCACTTGCAGGCCATCTTCGTCAGAGGCGCGGACGGCACGGAGTATGCGCTCAAAGACGGCGCCGTGACCATGCCCGTGGGTGGCATCAGCGTGGGCGCGGTGTGCGCGTGGAATGTCTACACCGTCGTGTTCCGCTCGGAGGGCAAGGTGCTCTCGACGCGCACTTATGTTCACGGTGAGACCATTGTCCCCCCCGAGGGCACGCCCGTCAAGGTCTCCGACGACACCTATTCCTACACATTTGAGAAATGGGACAGAGAATTCGGCCCCGCAACGGAGGATGCGGAGTACAACGCTCTCTTTACCGCTTCGCCCCTTCCCGCACCCGCACCGCGTCGTCCCTCCAAGATCGCAACGCTTTTGAACATTGCCTATGTGGCGATCCCCGTGTTCCTCGTCGTGCTCGTCGGCGGGATCGTGCTCATTGTCGTGCTTGTCAAGCGCAAGAAAAAGAGGAAAGCGGCCCGTGCGGCACAAAACGAGGGCACCATGCCCGAGGAGAATGGGACGAAAACGTCGGTTTCCGAGGCATCGCAAGCGTCGGCACATATCGGCGGGGCAGCGTCGTCCGCGCGCGGTGCGGCAGCCCCCGCTTTTGCTCCCGCAAGGCGCTCCGACTCCGCCAAATCGGGAATGCTCGCTCCCATGCGTGGGGAGATGATTGCGCCCCTCCATGCGCCCCTGCTCATACCCACGCCCGAGGAGTTGACCGTGCTCGCGGAGCCCTCCCCCGAGCTCTCCCCCGAGCTCTCCGACGCATCGGAGGCACCCATGTCCGAGGAGGCTACCAATGCCGCGGCCATAGAGGAGACACCCCAAGCGGCCGTTGAAGAGACTGTCGAAGAGGCCGATCAGGGCGGTGAAGCCCAAGAGACCCAAGAGACCCAAGAGACCCAAGAGGCCGAGCAGCACGCAGAGGGCGACGGCGCGCAACAGGATACGCAACAGGACAAGGACGAATGACGCTCCGCGCGGCGCAGGACCGGCGCTTTGCAATAACGGGCCCATCCTTTGCCGCCGGATGCTTGGTTTCACGAAAGACAGCTCTCCCGTTTCGGGAGGGCTTTTTGCATGAAGGGGGCAGTGCGCTATGCGTCTCGGGAGGGGACTTCGGGCGCCGCAAGAATGACCGTTTCGGGAAAAATTTGGAAAATTGTCCATAAAGTAAATGAAAAAAACTTTCGAAATCGAAAAAAAGGCCTTCGAAAACAATTTTTTTGTCGAATACCTATTGACAAGTTTCAAAAAAACATTTATTATAGTCATGGTAAAATATCTTATACAGGGAATATTCGGCGCTGTGGTTTCCACGCTCTTTGGGAAGATGCCGCCGTGTGTTGCAAATAAATTACAGCAGGGAGATGTTTTATGAAACAGATCGGCAGAAGATTGACGCTCGTTCTCCTCGTATTGTTGTCCTTCGTCTTGGTGCTTACGGGCACGATGACGATGCATTTCAATGCGAACGCGGAAGATGCGCCTGCCACTGTCACGACAGAGGATTCCGAGTGGTTCAAGCTCAGCTATGACACGAACACGTTCGATTTAAAGCTGAGCGGAGACTTCCGCGATTACCTCGACTCGGGCGTTGGCAGCGTTTCGCAACTGATGACAGCGGTCAAGAATGCGGCTATGAAGATCGTGATGGAGAGCATCTTGAAGGGGAATAAACAGCCCCGCACGGTTTCGCTTGCTTCCGTTATGCTTCTTGACGCGTCGTCAGGCGACGCGGGCGATGCGCCCCCTCAGTGGGATGATTCCTTCTGGGATGACAAGGAAAAGCTCAAAGAGTTCAGAGATTACGTCGTCGAGCAGCTCGGCGATCCCGTGGAACTCCAAAAATATTATAACGGCGAATACGACATGCTCCTTGACTATGCCGTCGATTCCTATGTCCAGCAGCAGGGCGGCGAATTGACCTCCGAGCAAAAAGAGGATTTGGAGACACACCTCGGCAAAGTCCTCGAAAAGGCCGAAGAAAAGGCGACTGAGGAGATCAAAAAGCAGGCCGAGCAGGATTTCATGAACGATTGGGTGGAGAAAAATCCCGGCAAGACGGAGGAGGATTTCCGCCAAGCGCTCGAAACAAATCCCCAACTTCAAGCAGATCTGGATAAGAAGCAGAACGACAGTGCAGTAGATTTTAAAAATAACGTCATCACGCCCGGGCAGGCAAAGCAAGAGCCGCTTGCCGACAGAATCGAGCGTGTTGAAGAACAGGGCGTAAATATCACCGCAACGCAGCTTTTCGAGGCCTTCCAATTTGTCAAGGTGGATGGGCTCAATCTCTATGACAAGCGAATCGGCGGAGAGGGCTTCACGCCCTCCACGTTGCGCTATCTCCTCGGGAAACTTCCCAAGCCCTCGACGATTGCCGACATGAGCAAGGAGGACATGGAGAGGATCTTTGAGGCGCACTTTGCCGTCGGAACGACATTCGGCGACATCGAGTTTGACTTCACTTTCGGCTTCTTCGGCAACACCGAGGCCATCAGAAAGACCTGCCGTCTCATCGCGCAGTATGTAGATGTCATCGTCGACGGGAACGCCGTCAAGGCCGATGTGCGCATGCCGCAGGCCTTTACCAAGGCGCTCTTGAAGCTCACGGAGACGGGGCACCTCACCGAGACGCAGAAGAACAAGATCTTCTTGCTGTTCGGCAAGAGCTCCCGCGAGATCCTCGACAAGGTCGAGAGTTACAGCTATGAAGAGCTCCTTGAATACCTCAAAGGCATCGATTTCCAATATTGGCTCAATAATTTCCTCAATGCCGAATTCATCAATACATACTTCGGCAACTACTTCACGAAGGCATTCGGCCGCCCGCTCGCGCAGTCGGATATCGACCGTGTGATCGACGCTTTCAGTTCCAACGCAGCCAAGCTGGCCGCCAAGGGCTGGGATTACAATGACGCGATGGATTTCCTCCGCCGCCATGTGCCTTTCTTCTCGCGGATCGAGCAGTTCACGCCCGCCAAGGCGGAGGCTGCCGCCAACAAGCTGCTCGGCATTGTCAACCGCATCGATTGGAACAAGTACAAGGCAGAGTATGTGCACGAAGTGCTCAGCACCTCCACGACCTTTAACGACACCGTGGATAGCTACATCGAGCAGTTCGAGGAACTCGATTTCTATGATACTTTCATAAATTATATGGAAAGGCTGTTCAATGTTCTTCCCGAGAACATTCAAAACGGCAGCATCCTCGATCTGTATGACGACAATGGACAATTCTCGCACGCGGGCGTGTACAGTTTTGATTTTGACAGATTGTTCGCACGCGTGGAGAACGCGCTCAGAAACCGCGGCCACGAGGGCCTTGCGGATCGCGTCTCCGAGTTCCGCACCGTCGTCGCGGGTGAGACTTCCATCACCGTCGATCTTTCGTTGCATCTCTCCGTCAATGATATCTATCAAGTCACCTATTATATGGGTGAAGAAAACATGCAGGATGCGCGCACCGGACTTCTCCCTGTCGGTGCCGACCTGCTCACTTTCGACGGCGCCGACGAGATCGGCGGCAGCAAGATCATCGGCTGGATGAACAACGAGATCGAGCGGGGAACGGAGGCCGATTGGCTTACGCAGATGCCCTCGGCGGACATCACGCTCTATCCCGTGACCAAATTCACGCTTGAAACGCTCGTGGACGGCGACACCTCGCTTGAAACCACATTTAATAACACTTCGCATCAGCTCTTCGTGCAAGCACAAGGGGTGCCGTTTGCAGAAGAGTATACCTATCAATATCAATGGTACTATGCCGAGAGCGCACAGGCGGAGTTTGTCGCGCTCAAAGATGCCATCAAAGCCACCTATGATGTGACGCATGTCGCCCAAAGCGGGTTCTACTATGTGGAGGTCGTGGACGCCAAGACGGGCGTCACCGTGAAGTCCGACCCCATCGAGGTGACGATCAAGCCCTACACCGTCAACTTCGGCAACATCCAATGGACGCAGGATGGAGAGAACTATCAAGATTATAAAGCTCCGCTCACTTTCAACAATAAAGAATATTCTGTGAAAGCCGAGGCGGAAGCTCCGGATGATTTCGACCTGCCCGTGGATCTCCTTACATTTAAGGGCACAAAGGGGATGCATGCAGACGAATACACCCTCACCGTGTCGCTGAACGCTGCCTATACCGACTATGCTCTCGACCTCAAAGCCGATCCCACCCAGCTCGGGCAATATGTGATCGGCACGTGGGAGATCGCACCCCTCGCGCTCGAATTCAACGGGATCAATTATACGCATGGCGGGACGCAGGCGTATCCTTACACCAAGGACACGTATCTCATCTATGACGGAAAGGCATATCAGATCATTCCGAATTGGGTCAATCTTCCCCAAGGCGTTAAGATCGAGGACCTCGTCACTTACACGGACGACAAGGGCACAAAAGCGGGCGACTACAACATGACTGTTGCGCTGAATGCAAAGGCCCCGAACATTACCGACTATACGCTCTCTCAGACCGAGATCGTGACTTGGAGCATCGGGAAGCTCGAAATTGCGATCAACATCAGCGGCCTTGAAGGCGATAAAGACCTCACGTATAATGCGGAAACTCGAAAGGTGCAGTGGACGTATACCTCCACATTCCCCGCAGGCATGAGCAGCCTGAAAGTAGGTGACTTCGTTGAGTTTAACGAGCAGGGGATCAGGTCGGCGACGAATGCGGGCACCTACACCGCAGAGCTCGCTGTCAGCTTGAAGCCGGCCCATGCGGACAGCGTATTCCTCACGTTCACCATGGGGTCGGGCGTTACGCAGCAAGAGGGCACGACGACTTTCAAGAAAGATTGGACGATTGCAAAGCTGGCAATCACGCCCGGTGAGTTCCAATTCAGAGTGAAAGGCGCCGACGAATGGATCAAATACAACGGTTCGCTTCCCTATCACCCGGCGGGATACGAAGTGCGCGTTGCGGAATTTAAGACGTCCGATGAGAACATTGAACTGCCCGACTTCGCCGATCTCTTTGAGATCACGGGGAACGAGGGGACTGAGCTCAAAACGTATGTTTACACCGTCGCGTTTAAGAACACCCCGGAGGCTCAGAATTTCGCGGTCTTAGATCAAGTGGGCGGCCTCCACGACACATGGAGCAACAATTGGACCATCAGCGAGGCCACCTTTGAGCCCGCTGCCGCATGGAACAACCTCGAAGAGGGCGAAGTGGCCTACTCCGTCAATTGGGTAAAGGGCAAGAACTGGATCGGCGATCAGGATAACCCCGTGGAATTCTCGTTCGGCGCGTTCTCGCTCGAACAGCACCCCGAACTTGCCGAATTCTATGCGGAAGTCTTTGCGGATATCTTTGATGTCTCCTATGAATACTATCTCGATTTGGAATCTTCCAAATTGGATGCCGTGATCGATCCGGGCGAATACCAGGTCAAGGCTATCATCACCTTGAAAGCGGAGTATGCGGATCTGTATCTCTTCACTGACGCAGAGTTCTTCATCGACTTCAATGTCGTACAGGTCCAAGAGAATGTCGAATTTGCGGGATTCAGCTGGTCGGGTGCGGATGGATTGGTCTATGACGGCCAGGGCCACACGCTGAGCTACACGTATACGGGCATCACAATTGGCGACACCATGTACACGGGCGACACGCTGACCGAAGAGATCAAGACGCAGGTCGCCGGAATGTTCGGCATCGTCTATTACAGCGGTTCGAGCAAGGATGAGAGCAAGAAACTTGCGTCGGATGCGCTTCCCACCAACGCCGGGTACTACTTTGCCGAACTTGTCTTGCTTGACAGCGACAATTATCTGTGGACTCCCGTCGCCGCCGGCCGTTCTTTCTTGATCAATAAGGCGACCGTCACCGTGAGCATCCAGCCCGAGGCGAAAACGTCGTTGCCTTTCGGCACCTACACGAAAGATAATCTCATCACGGAGATCGGTTGGACCATCGAAGTGAAGTCGGGCAACGAGGTATTCCCGACCGCGAAGTATAGCATCAACTATGCGGAGGGGTTCACCAACGTTGTGAACGGCAAGCCCACATCGGGTGATTTTACGGCCAAGTTCGAGTTCACGCTCACCGACGCCAACTACAAGTGGGACGGTGTTGAATCGGATACCGTCACCATTGCGCGCGAATGGTCTGTCCAGCCCGAACAAGTGACGACGCCGACAGAGGTCGTCATCAAGAATTCCTCTTTCACGTTCACCGCGCTTCCCATCGTCCTCTTCGCAAACGAAGTGCAGACCTTCGACTTCTCCAAGGCAGTCAAGATCAGCGATTCGGCAGAGGGCAAGAATGCCTTTGAAATTGTCGGCTTCGAGTATGACAGGACCGCGACGCAGGTCAACCGCACCTATCCGCTCACCATCCGGTTGCAGTTGAAAGATGCTTACAAAAACACCTATGTCCTCAAAGCGGGAACGACGAAGAGCGATGCCGACGGAATTCTCTCCTATGTGTATGCGGATGCGTGGAAGATCGTTGAGAACACCCTCGCAGACAAGACGATGGTCGAGATCGAATTCAGGCTCAGCCAGGAGAACTTCACGGCAGACGGCACCGAAAAGAGCGTTCAGCTCGTTTGGAGCACCAAGCCCGCCGAGGCGAAGCAGTATATCACCGTTGCCGTCTCGGGCGACCAAAAGGCGACGGATCCCGGCAGCTACAAGCTCGTTGCGACGTTCACGCTTTCGGAAGAGGGCGCTAAGACCTATGCCATCAAGGGCGGCTCGTCGGCCGATAACTTCACCGTCCTCGTGAGCGGCGAACTTTGTTGGAGCATCAACGGCACCGTGACGGGGAACAACTATCCCGCAGGCTATAAGTTCGATTACAACAACGGCGAGGTGGAAGTCACGCTCACGGAGGGGACCCTCTCCAAGGAGTACACGAGCTCCATCACGGAAAAATTGCTCGATGACTATCTCGACGACATCCGCGCACAAGAGGCTTTCAAGAATCAGAAGTTTGTCGGCGGCAAGGCCTATGACATCCACTTCGAGAAGAACGGGCAGGAGGAGAGCGTAAACGGCAAGTTCCATGTGCGCCTGCTCATCCCCGAGGATATCCGCTCGTGCGACCATATCTATGTCATCCACATCACCGATAGCGGCGAGATCGAGATCGTCGACGGTGCAACGCAAAACGGCGACTACATGGAGTTCGACGTCAACGGCTTCTCCATCTATGCGGTAGTCGGGTTCAACGATCAAAAAACCGATTGGATCCTCATCGGCGGACTTGCGCTCATTGCAATTCTCCTCCTCGTCACGCTCATCATCATCTGTGTGTTCACCGCCAAGTTGAAGAAGCCCGAAGAGGCGATTGCGGAAGAGCCGGTTGCCGAGGAAGTGCAGGAAGAGGCCGAGGAAGAACTCTTAGAGGAAGAGGTGCTTGCGGAAGAAACGCCCGAAGCTCTCACGCCCGAAGAGGCGCACACGCCTTACCCGTTGGAGGAGGGCCAGCAGGCCGTGGTGGTGGAGACCGCAGAGGAGGAAGAGCCCGTCGAGGCGCCCGCGCCTAAGATGGTGACCATCCTCGACAAGAGCTTCACGGCCCGTCTCACATTGGCCGAGAATGACACGAAGGCTTACTACAACGAACTCAAAAACTACATCCTGTCCTACAAGTATGTGCGTTCGCGCATCAGTTGGAGCTATGATACATTCAACAAGGGCCGCAACAAGATTTGCAGGCTGCAATTGATGGGGAAATCGCTCTACCTGTACGCTCCGCTCGATCCCAAGTCGCTCGAACCCAAGTATCACCACAAGGATGTGAGCGGTGTCGCGCGGTATGCGGATTATCCGACCAAACTCAAAGTCCGCAGCGCACGTTCGCTCAAATATGCAAAGGCTCTCGTGGACATGGTCATGGGCAACTTCGCGCTTGAACGCGATGAAGCGTATGTGGCGGAGGACTTCACCTTTACCTACAAGACGCAGGAAGAGCTCATTGCCGCCGGCGAGATCCGCAAGCGCGAGATCACCGCACCTGCATTCTTCGACATGGATGCACCCGACGTCATCGAGAATTCGCCCGCCCTGCCCGACGTGGAGCTCGGCGAACTGCCCGACGTGGAACTTCCCGACCTCTCACAAGTGAAGATCCCCGAAGAGGAGGAGACCAAGGAAGAACTTCCCCAAGAAGAGCAAACGCAAAGTGAGGACGGCGAATAAGCCGTGAACCAAAATATCCGCCTTCGGGCGGATATTTTTTTGCCGTTTGCAGGGCCGTGGCCGCAGACATTACAGGGCTTTGCTTGCCTGCACTCAATTTTTGCGCAATTTCCCGCCGCGGGGAGGGGAGGGAAAATGTGCCAAGACAAGCCCATTCATGGAAAATTCCGAAAAAATACTTTACACCACGCACGATTTGTTATATAATAGAAAAGAGGAACGGTATGCGAAAACTCTTTGACAGTTGGATCTATCTCTTCAAAAATCTATGGTTTGTATTGCCATTCGCGCTCATGCCGGCGGTATTTCTTGCGCTCTCGCTCGATCTTTCGGCCATTTCAGCGCTCGTACAGGGATTCTTTACGGGAGAACCCCGGCTTGACTTTGTCTCCTATTTCCGCGTGTGGAGCTTTATCCGCATCGATTCTGTTCTCGGCGGCGTATACAGCTTTTTGGCCTTTGCGTGCATCGTCATCTTCACGGCCTTTATGCTCACGTTTGTGGAGAAGCATATGCGCATCGGCAAGCGCTCTTTCTCGGGCGGATATGCCGGCTTTGTCAACATTCTCTTCTCCGCCCTTGTCGTCACGTTCGTCTATACCTGCCTCTATGAGCTCTGGGCGCTTCTGCTCTCCGCGCTGCTGTTCTTGATCTCGCGCATCGAGGTGACGGCTGTCGTCTACATCCTCTCCATCGCGATCTTTTTGCTCCTCTCATTCGCGCTTCTTTACTGTGTCACGGTGTTCTATCTTTGGCTGCCTTGCAGACAGATGACTGGATTTGGCTTCTACAACGCCTTTGTGTATTCCTACCGCCTCATGACGAATGTGCGGTGGGGGCTCATCCTGTCCTATCTCATTTCCTTTACGGCGGCATTTTTCCTCATCGGCGCCTTTGCGCTGTTGCCGGAACCCGTCTTTCGCATCGTGGCAGTGATCTTGTTTATCCTGCTCTATCTCAGTTTTTGCATCCGCATGGAGACGACCTACTTTGCAACGGATAAACTTGACAGAGAAGACCTCATCCACAGTTACAGGGGGTATTGATATGCGTTTCAAGCGTTCTGTCAGTCTCACGGTCGATTGTTTCCCGGAGGTATTCAAGCTGCTTCTCTACCGCCTCGTGGCGGGAGCGCTTTTTTTCAGCCTCATTTACTTGATTCTGCACTTCGGGCTCTCCTTTATCGTGCACAGCGCGGAATTGGAAGAGCTGACGGGCCTCATTCCCGAATTTTTCCGCGCGCTTGCGTTCTCGCTCATAGAGGGGGATGCGGCGATGCTCACCAATTTTCAAACGCAATTTCATGCCGCTTTCGTCGACTTTTTGGACCTGCTCGGGGCCAACATCGGCAGCATCATCGGCAGTATCATCGGCGTGTGCTGCATGTATATTCTCAGCCGCATCGTGAACGGCCTTGCGCAGTTTGCCGTGGCCGGCGCCATCAACGACCGCATGGCCGTTTGCAGTCACACCAAGTTCTCCGTCTCCTATTTCAAAAATATCGGCCGTGCGGCGCTCTATCACGTCATCTATGTCCCGCTTGCGTTCGTCTATGACGTGCTGTCGCTCTCGGCGTGCTGGTTCCTCTTCTTCTACATTCCCTCGCTATTGCCCAATTACGGCGTCGTGGGCGTGCTCGCGGCAATCGCGCTCACCATGACGGCCATTCTTGCGTTGCAGGCGCTCAAACTCACCGTCATCTCGGCTTGGATGCCCGCCATGCTCGCCGACAACAAGTCGCTGGGTGCTGCATTCAAGGGCACTTTCATGCTCAAAGACTTTACGCGGCGCTTTATGGGCTATCTCATCGCGTGCTATCTCATCGTGTTCGTCAACGTGGGTTTTGCGCTGTTTACGGCGGCAAGCGGCCTGCTCATCACCATTCCGCTCAGTTTCCTCTTCCTGCTCGTGATGCAGTTTGTCAATTATTATGAGACCTCCGGACGCAAGTATTTCATCGGCAAGACCGTCGTGGACGGAGAGGACGACGATCCCGCCAAGCAGATCTCTCAGCATTGAGAGCGGAAGCAAGCCGTTCAGGTTTTAACAAAAGCCCGTAAAGATTGGAACAAGAAAAAGTGGCGCGTCCCAATTTGCAGAGCCCTGTCTGCTTGCTGTCTGATGAAACAGCGAATCGGGATGAGCACTTAAAACAAAAAAATAAAATCGTCTCACGACATTTTGTTGATATAACAAAATGTGTGAAGCTAAAATCACTTGCGCAGGCGGAATTCACTTTCGCCATGCGCGTCCCAATTTGCAGAGCCCTGTCTGCTTATTGTCGGATGAAACAACGAATCGGGATGAGCACTTAAAACAAAAAAATAAAATCGTCTCACGACATTTTGTTGGCACAACAAAATGTGTGAACGCTAAAATCACTTGCGCAGGCGGAATTCACTTTCGCCATGCGCGTCCCAATTTGCAGAGCCCTGTCTGCTTATTGTC
>CANQJF010000001.1 GCA_947624225.1 uncultured Clostridia bacterium | reverse complement strand
GTGAGCTAAGCGCTTAGGCGTGGGTGTGGACGTAATCCATGATATTCCGCACGCCGTTCCGGATGAAGAATTCCCCGACACGCGCCTGCATCGCCACGCCCTTTTGCGGGTCGAGCGCGTACGATTCCAGCACTTCCGTCGCCTGTGAAAGTTTCTTTAACCCCTCACAGAGCCCCTGTGCACGCAAGATATCACGGTTGTGGTGCTCTTGTGAGACCGGGTGTTCGCGCACCACGATATTCACACCGCTTGCCATCCCCTCACCAAAGGCCCCCATTCCGCCGCGGCAGAAGTAGAGGTCGGCAATGCGCATGAACTCCGGGACATTCTCCACAAACCCATAGACGCGCACGTTCTTCCATCCGCGCTTTTTACACAGCGCATCGAGCTTGCGCTTTGCACTCTCGTTGCGGCCGCACACGGCATAGATCAGCAGCTCGCGTCCTTTGAGATCGGCCCGCATCAGTGCCTTTACGAGCCCCGTCGTGTCTCCGATCCCCGCGCCTCCGTTCAAACACAACACCACGAAAGCATCTGCGGGAATTCCGAGGGAGGCGCGAAGCTCTGCCTTAGACGGAAGTCTTTCAAAATTCGGATGGACGGGGAAGCCTGTCGGAACAAGTTGTTCCTCGCGGAAGCCGCGTTCGAGCAGGCAACGGTGTGCGATCTCGTGAGGCGTAAAGACGGCATCGCACAGCACACTCCCCTCCCACCAAGGGCAGGTGATGTAGTCGTGCATGATGACATACACTTTCCCTTGGTACTTGTTGTGGATTTTCAGCCAGCAAACGATATTGCTTGCTTCACTGTGGGTGCAGACGATGGCGTCGGGGCCGAAGTCTTTGATTTGCGCTTCGACATAATCGGCGCCGCGCTTGACGCCGCTCATTGCAAACCCCCGATAGCGGTGCATGGGATCGATCTGCCGATAGTGATTCCACACGAGCTCATGGAGACGGGGCAGATATCGCATATAGAAGAGATAACTGCGTTCATCCTTATGCCGAGCCCGCTCATCTTGACCATAGATATCCACGATCTTGCCCACGTCCCCCTCGGGAAGCCCGGCAAGGAGGGCACGCGCCATGGCATTGTGACACTCGCCGCACGTCATCGATAGTATCAATATTCTCATATCCACTCCAACCAGGTTCCAACGCGGAGAAGCAGCGTTACTTCATTCCCGCTTCAAAGAAAATCCCTCATTCTCCCCTCTTGTTTTCAAGAAGCTGTTGATAGATTTTCTCATACTGCTCGGCAGTCTGCTTCCAGGTCGTCGGGATACTTAGGGAAGCGTTCTCGCCGATTTTGCGGAGCGAGTCCATATCCGCACATATTTCCAGAATGCGTGCCGCGAAAGCCCTTTCCTCCGAGGGTGCGACAAACCCGTTCACGCCATCGGAAATGCGCTCGCTGCTGCCCGTCCCCTCCAAAGCCAAAGTTGCGACCCCCATGCTGGCCGCTTCAACGACGACGAGCGGGTCATTATCAAAGATGCTCGCCATGACAAAGAGATCGGCGGCGGCATAGGCTTTCTTTACTTCCTCTCTGTTTTCGAGTTGGCCCGTAAATAAGACATGCCCGGCCAACCCGAGCTGCTTGGAGAGTTCCTCATAGCGGACGCTGTCAACGCCCCTGCCGACAAGCATCATTCTGCCGTCAAAGCCTTTCTCTAAGGCGACTTGAAAGGCGCGGAGCAAGAAGTCCACGCGCTTAAACTGCGCAATATGCCCCACAAACAGCAGCACGGGCTTATCTGCGGGGAGCGAAAAATGCGCACGTGCAGCCAAGCGTTCCTCGTCGGAAATCAGTTCGCGCTTGAACATGGCGCCGTTCCGGATCACGGTGATCGCATCGCTTTTTTCATAGCCGCAAGCGGCGAGTTCACCGCGCATACATTCGGAGACGGTCGCGACATAGTCCGCTCTGCGCAACTTTTTTACCGCATCACGGATAAAGATGTGGATCAACGGCGGGAATTTGATGGTGCGCTTATACAGAAGCCTAAGCTGGGTATGCATCGTCATGAGGACCGGGACATCCAGCTTTTTGCCGAGCTTTAATGCGATCTGCGCCATCCCCGACCATGTTTGCACGTGAATGATATCGGGGCGCCAAGCCGCCATCTGCTTGATTTTCTTGTGTGCAAACTTTACATACACCATCACTTCCGTCTTGGTGAGCGGAAGCGCGGGCAAACGAAGAACGGGGAAAGGATATTCCCGCTCGTCCTTACGATGATAATCCGGGCAGGCGAGAAGCACGTCATGCCCCTCCGCAACCAACTGCGAGGCAAATCCAAAGCAAGCCGCCTCCGTGCCCCCTATCCCGGGATAAAAACTATCCGTACAGATGAGAACTCGCATGCCGAACTTATTTTTTCCCGAAGAGCCTCTTTACGAAAGGCGGGAGGTGCTTCCCGTCTGGATCGTAATCCGCATCCGCGTCGTCGGGCGTCGCCGCCGGTTGCGCGGTAGGTGCCGTGGGATATGTCCCCCGCGGGTCCTGCGGGCCGGGCTGAGCATAGGGATCGGCGGGCCGGGCGGGAGTATACGGCGCCTGTGCGGGCGGATAGGCATCCTGTGATTGCGTCTGTGCAGGGGGTTGCGGCTGTTGATAGGGATTTTGTGCGGGCGGTGCGTAAGGCGCCTGCGGTTGTGCATAGGGCGCCTGCGGCTGCACGGGCTGCTGCGGTTGCTGATAGGGATTTTGCGCGGGCGGTGCGTAAGGCGCCTGCGGTTGCACGGGCTGTGCGGGATCCGCGGGGCGCGAATAGGGCTGCGTGCCCTGCGGCCGAGGCGGTTGCACGGGCTGTGCGGGTTGCACGGGACCGCGCCCATAGAGAAGCTCCTGCGCATCCCGCGGGTCGATGGGCTGACGCGGCAGCTGGGGTTGCGGGCGGGGCGGTTGCGGCGGCTGCGTCTGGGCAGCGGGCCGCTCAAAATACTTCTCAGCCTCGGGGAAGCCCGTCGCAATGACGGTCACCTCCACTTCGTCCTGGATATTGGGATCGATGCAGGCGCCCGGGATAATCATAGCGTTGAAATCCACGACGCCATGGATGAGATCCATCGCCGTGCCCACTTCATCGAGCGTGAGATCGGAGCCGCCCACGACATTGACAATGATGCCCTTGGCGCCCTCGATGGTCGTTTCGAGGAGAGGACTGTTGACGGCGAGCTTGACGGCCTCGACAATGCGGTTCTCCCCTTTGGCGACGCCGACACCCATGTGTGCGAGCCCCTTATCTTCGAGGACGGTGCGCACATCGGCAAAATCACAGTTGATGAGACCGGGCGTGACAATGAGGTCGGCAATGCCGCGGATGCCCTGCCGGAGCACGTCGTCCGCAATGGAGAACGCCTCGTTCACCGTGGCGCTCCTATCCACGACCTCCCGGATCTTTTCGTTGGGAATGATGACGAGTGTATCCACATATTTGCGCAATTCGCTGATGCCTTTGAGGGCGTTGTCCAACTTGCGTCTCCCCTCGAAAGCGAAGGGCTCCGTGACGACAGCGACCGTGAGAATATGCTTGTCCTGTGCGATCTTTGCAATGACGGGCGCCGCACCCGTGCCCGTGCCACCGCCCATTCCGGCGGTGATGAAGAGAAGATCTGTCCCGTCGATGGCACGGGCGAGCTGGTCTTTGCTCTCCTCGGCGGCTTCCCGCCCCACTTCGGGATCCGCGCCCGCCCCGAGACCGCGCGTGCGCTTTACGCCGATCTGGATCTTGGTGGGCGCCTGACTGCACAAGAGCACCTGCGCGTCCGTATTCACCGCGATGTATTCCGCGCTCGTGATGCGCGCGTCAATCATGCGGTTGACGGCATTGTTGCCCGCTCCCCCCACGCCGATCACGCGGATCTTGGGGATGCCGTTGGATACGATATTATCGTTATAATTTTGCGGTTGACGCAATTCTCTCGGATCCCGGTCTCCCCGATCCCCGAATGACCTATCTTCGTAACTCATAATTAACCTCCGAACGTGTTGAATAGTCTGTATAGAAATCCGCGCTTGCGGTTGTCCTCATACGCCATATCGATGAGCGCAATGCGCGAACTCATCGAAAGTTTGTTGTAATAGGGAAGATTGGGGACGAGCGGTTCCGCCACGCGGCTGACGCGGTTGGTCACATGCTCGCGCGCCCCGCGGATGTCCGCGAGCCCCTCCCCGGTAAAATAGAGCGGTTTGAAGTCCAGCTCCCGTCCCGAACATGCTTCGAGGAAGCCCGAAATGGCCTCACAGACGGTATCCAGCCCATCCTTTACCGCCTCGGCGAGCTTGGAGGTGTCGATCTCGTATTGCCTGCCACCGAACTCGAATTCCGTCACGCCGCCCTCTTTGACATATAGGTTTGCCCCGACGACCAGCGCGGAGGCGGCCTCATACGGCACATCCAAGGCCTTCATGATGCTGCCGATGACGTGCGCCTTGCCCACCCAGAACGTCTCCTGCGCCATGATGCCCCCGCCGAGCACGACGGAGATCGTGGAGGAAAGAAAGCCGCAATCGAAGAGGAGCGCATATTCGTCCCGCGTCTCGGCCGGGATGAGATAGGTCGCCATGGCAAGTTGCGTCGGCAAATAGTGGAGCTCCATGCGGGCTTTCCCGAAGATGCTCTCCATCGTCTCCGCAAAGTAGTCGCTGCAATAGAAATAAGAAATCAACCCGCTGAGCGACGTTGCATGCAACCCCAACGGATTGACCACACGGCGGTTGTCCGACGTGATGTAGATCATGCTGGTGGCGCGGATAAAGCGGTAGCCCTTGATCTCGTCCCGACCGCTCCGGAAGAGCGCATCGGTCTCCCGCTCCGTGATCTTGCGTTTTCTGGGGAACCCCACCGTCCGCTCTTTGGGAATGACCCGGATAAATTCTCCGGGGACGCCGATATACAGTGCCCCGATGCGTTCTCCGATGGTCTTTTCCACGACGGACAGCGCGCGAAAAATGACATCGGAAAGTTGGTTTGTATCGTAAAACTTTCCCTGTTCGTAGCCGTAATAAGATTCCGTATGGCTTGCGTTGAACACGAAGGTGTTGTTGACCCCTCGCGCTCCGACAAGGACGGAGACCTCGGAGGATCGGATATCGAGCACCGCGACGCGACCGTGGTTCATGTATTTCTCCTGTAAGGCGGATCTTTCCGCATATCTATGCGCGCAGTGAGCGCACTTCTACATTATTATAACAAACAAGCGCACCCATGTCAAGGGAATGTCTGTATTTTTTCATCATAATACAAAAAAAGCGTCCGCTCGGACGCCCTTTTCGCACGGCCTTACAGCGCGCTGTTGCGCGTGTAATCCGAGTATAGTTCGCCGTTCTCTCCGTCGAGCACGGTGATGAAGCCGAAGATGCGATCCTCGTCGCCGAGCGCGAGATAGCGGTCGATGGCGAGCGCGGCTTTTTCGGCAGGCTGAACAGACGGATTGCCGAGATCGATCACGACCCCCTCCTGCATGCGGAGGCGGAAAAAGTCGTTGCGCGCATCCGAAGTTCTCCGTATGAGCTCGATGGAGAGGACGTTTGCCCGCTCCTCGGTGAGCTTTGCGCGGATGGCATCCGTCGCGAGGCGCACCTCCTCCGCATACGTCCCCGTAAACATCGAGGGCGAGCCGGAGCGCGTGAAAGAAAAGCCCGTGAGCAGGATGTTCTCCCCGCTTGCGCGGTTTGCGGTCGTCTCCGCAGTGCGCAGGAACACGCCGTTGTCCGCATAGGCGGAATAGCCCGTCTCCTCCGCGATGACAAAGGTCTCCTTTCGCTCGGCGATCCTGAGATAGACGGTGTTGGGATAGCGCTTTTCCACCTCTTCGAGACGGAAATAGGGATAGCGGTCCACTGTCGCCGAGACCTCTCCGAGATCGAGAAAGGTGGTGCTCCTGCCGATGAAAGTATCCAGCTCCTCCCTAAGTGTGGCGGCCTCCCCCTTTCCCTCCGAGGAATAAGTCGTGAAATCCGTGCGCACATGCGTCACCGTGAAAATCGTGTTGAGCGCCGCCGCAAGAATCGCGACAAGCAGGAAAACGGCAACGATCGTGGTGATGATCAATCTCTTTTTCATCCGCATCTCCTTTTCATCCGTATCTCTCCATCCGTCTCCCGGAGCGGCTATTCTTCCCGAATGCGCCGGATGTCCGCCCCGAGCGCCCTGAGTTTTTGCTCCAAACCGGCATACCCGCGGTCGACGTAAGACAAGTCGCTCACTTCGCTCACGCCCTCAGCGCCGAGCGCCGCAAGGACGAGGGCAGCCCCGCCGCGAAGGTCTCCGCACGCAACGTTTGCCCCGTGCAGACGGCCCGCGCCGCGCACGACGGCATTCCGCCCGCGCACTTCGATGTCCGCCCCCATCTTGATGAGTTCCGGCACGTATTTATACCGCGTCTCGAAGAGGTTCTCCACGATCACGGATACCCCCTCCGCCCCGGCATTGAGCGCCGTCATCTGTGCCTGCAAGTCTGTGGGAAAGCCGGGGAACGGCATCGTCTCGATTTTTCTGTTACAGCGGAGGCTCCCCGTGCTCGCTATCTTTATTTTATCATTTTTTGTATGGATTTTGCAACCGTTTTCACGCAATTTATGTAAAAGTAATCCAAGTGTGTCCCCGCCGACGCCCTCGACCTCCACTTCTCCCCCGCAGATGGCACAGGCGATGAGAAAACTTCCCGCCTCGATGCGGTCTTTTACGGGAGTGTACGTCGCGCCGTGCAGCGGGAGGCCTCCCTTGATCACGATCACATCGGTGCCCGCGCCGCGCACGTTTGCGCCCATTGCATTGAGAAAATTTTGCAGGTCCACGATCTCGGGCTCCTTGGCCGCGCCGCCGAGCACCGTTGTCCCCTCCGCACCCACCGCCGCGAGCAGGATGTTTTCGGTTGCGCCGACGCTCGGGAAATCGAGCGCGATCTCGGCCCCCGTCAGCCTGTCGCACTCGCAGGTGATATATCCCTCCCGTTCGCGTATGGAGACGCCCAAGCGTTTCAACGCGTTCAAGTGCAGATCGATGGGACGCAGCCCGATGTCGCACCCGCCGGGATAGGCGCATGCGGCGCGGTGAAACCTCGCGAGCAGCGAGCCGAGCATGAAAACCGAGGAGCGCAGTTCCCGCGTGAGCGTGGGCGGGATGCTGTGGTTGCCCGCGTGCAGGCTCTCGATCCTCACATCCCCTCCCGCAAAGGACACCTCCGCCCCGATCTCTTGCAAGATCTCCGCCATGCAGTGCACATCCGAAATGTCGGGGACTTCTCGGATGACGACGGGATCCCCTGTCAAAACCGATGCGGCAAGGAGGGGCAGAACGGAGTTCTTTGCCGATTGCGCACAGACGCTCCCATCCAGCCGCTTCCCGCCGCATATGATAAATTTATCCATAGGATTCTCCTCACGTAAATACGGCAAAGCCCGTGGCCCGGGCTTGCACGCTATTTGGTATATCCTATGAAATTTTTGCGTTCGTTGTGTCTCGACACATTGTAGACGAGCCCCATCCCCGCCATCGTGACGACGAGGGAGGTGTTCCCCGCGGAGACGAGCGGGAGCGGGAGCCCCGTCGGCGGGATGCAGCCGCTCACGACGAGGGCATTCAGCGACGCCTGTATCGCAAAGGCGAGCGTGATCCCCGCGGCGAGCATGTAGCCGTAAAAATTGTCGCAGCGATTTGCGATGAGGAACCCCCTCCACACGATGAAGCCGATGAGCGCAAAGAGGAGCAGAACGCCCATAAAACCCGTCTCCTCCGCGATCACGGAGAGGATGAAGTCGCTCTCCGCAAAGGGCAGGAAGCGATATTTTTGGCGGGATGCGAACAGGCCCGTTCCGAACAGTTTTCCGTTGGCGAGGGCATAGAGCGATTGGATGAGCTGATACCCCTCCTCCTTGGGAGACGCCCACGGATCCATGAACGCAGACAGGCGCTGCAACCGATACGGCTCCATGACAATGAGCACGGGGACGAGCAGAAGAGCGGGCACGCAGATGACCCCGAGCGCTTTCTTGGAGACGCCGCCGAGAAAGATCATCCCGATCATGAGCGCCCCCACGCACATCGTCACCGACATGTTGGGTTCCAACATGATGAGCACACAGATGGCCGCTCCCGCCCCGATGACGGGCAAAATGCCCTTGAACGTTCGCATGCGGGCGGGATCTTTTGCAAAATACCGCGCGGTGAAGAGCACAAACCCGTATTTTGCGATCTCCGACGGCTGCACGGTCACGGGCCCCACGCCGATCCAACGGGTGGCGCCGTAATTGGTTCTCCCCACGCCCGGGATAAAGACGAGGGCGAGCAGCACGAGGGAGAGGATGAGCGCCGGAATGCCCAGCTTTTTCAGCTTGCGGTAGTCGAGAAAGGCGATCCCGACGATGGCCGCGAGCCCGAGGACAAATCCGATCAGCTGCTTCTTGAAAAAATACAGGCTGTCGCCGTATTGCACCTCGGCATTGTAGCTGCTTGCGGAGTACACCGCGACGACCCCGAACGCGGCAAGAAGGATGACGGCGGCGAGGAAGAGCACGTCCCCCCTCCCCGCTTCCCTATTCGACTTCCCCATCCGCCTCCTCTTGCGCCGCGGGCGCCGGGATCACCGGTACGGGTTGGGGAGAGTAGTCTTTCTCCAAGGCGGCAAACAGCTCGATGAAGCGCTCCCCCCGTTCCTCATAGCTCTTGAATGCGTCGAAACTCGCCGAGGCGGGAGAGAGCAAGACGTTTTGCCCCGGCTTGGCCGTCAGAAAGGCCACGCGCACGGCGAGATCGAAAGGTCGGATGAGCGTCACATTCGTATAGCCTTTCTTCAAGGCGGAATGGAGGATGCGCAGGGAATTCTCCCCGTAAATGACCGTATGTACCACGTCGGATTTCAACAGGGCGTCAAACAGCGGCTCATAGGCATAGCCCTTGTCCTTGCCGCCGAGCAAGAGAACGCTTTCGCCGCGCACGCTGGCGACCGCCTTGACGGTGGAATCCACGTTCGTGGCCTTGGAATCGTCGATGAAAGTCACCCCGTTGAGCATCCCGATCTTTTGAATGCGGTGTTTGACCCCGCGGAACTTTTTGAACCCGCGCTCGACGGCTTCGTTGGCAACGCCGAACAGCTTTGCCGCACAGACGGCGGCGAGCGCATTCATGCGGTTGTGGTCCCCGTCCACGGGCAGCGCCTCTTCGGAGCACACCTTTTCGCCGTTGTAGCAAAAATATCCGTCCGCACAATATGCGCCGGCCACCCTCTCGTTGAGGGAAAACCAAACAACATTGGCCTTTGTCTTTTCCGCAAAGGCGCGCACCGTGGGATCGTCATAGTTGAGAACGGCATATTCGCTCTCCGTGCAGTTGCGGAGAACGCGCGATTTCAGATACACATAGTTTTCAAAGGTGTAGTGCCTGTTTAAGTGGTCCTCCGTGATGTTCAGCACCACGGCAACGTGCGGCCGGAGCGAGGTGAGCGTTTCCAACTGAAAGGAGGAGATCTCGGCAACGGCCACACCGTCCTCTCCGAGCTCTTCGAGGCTGTCGGTGATCGTCCTCCCGACATTCCCGCAAGCGATCGCATTCTTCCCCGCCTCTTTCAGAATGCCTTCGAGCAGCGTCACCGTCGTCGTCTTGCCGTTGGTCCCCGTGACGGCGATCATGGGGCAGCGGATGGCGAGCGCGGCGAGCTCCGTCTCCCCGAGGATGCGCTTCCCCGCCCTGCGAAAGGCGACCGGCAGCGGATGGTCTACGGGGATGCCGGGGCTGAGCACGAGGATGTCCATGGCGGAGAACTTGCTTTCGAGCTCCTCCTTTTTGACCGTGACGCATCCGATCTCTTCCAGACTTTGCTGCATCCTGCGGACATTTTCATCGTCCACGTCGTCATAGAGGTAGACCGCCGCACCCTTTTTGCGCAAATACCGCGCGCTTGCGATCCCCGAGCGGGAAATCCCTGCCACAAGGAAGGACTGTCGTTCAAATAACATACCGCCTCCGAAACAATTATTAGACAAACGGCAGAACAAGCGTCGCCCCGGCCGCCGCTGTCAACACGGCATAAGTGTAGGCGATCTTTGCCTCCGCATACCCTTTCTCCTGAAAATGATGGTGAATGGGCGCCATGAGAAAGATGCGTTTGCCTGTCTTTTTATAATATATTACCTGCATGATCACGGATATGCTCGAAAGCACAAACGCGCCCCCCAAAATGGGGATGACGAGCGCATTTCCCGAAAACAGCGCGATGCTTGCCGCAAAGCCACCCAGCGAGAGCGAGCCCGTGTCCCCCATGAACACGCTCGCGCGGCTCGTGTTGAAGATGAGGTAGCCGAAAAGCGCCCCCGCGAGAGCAAAGGAGAGCAAGACGGCGTCGCCCCCGCCCTGCAAAGATATCAAGCTCCCGATGCACAGAAAAAATACCGCCGAAACGGAGCCCGCGAGGCCGTCGAGCCCGTCGGTGAGGTTGACCCCGTTGACCGTCGCCACAAAGACAAAGATGCCGAGCGGAAGCATCCACCAGCCGATGTCCAGAGCATGATTGGTGTACGGGATCCGCAACACGGTCATTCCCTCAAAGCAACAATAGAGCCCGGCAATGAGCGCCACCGCGAGCTGGAAAAAAATTTTTTGGTAGGGTCTCAGTCCCAAATTGTCCCCCCGCCGCTTTTTCAGCAGATCGTCGAGCAGCCCCACGAGCAGATAGCCGATGCCGACGGCAAGGGCGACGAAAAAGGGCTTGTCCCCTCTGCAAAAGCACAGCGCGGCGACGCACGCCGCCGTGACAAAGGCAAGCCCGCCCATCGTGGGCGTGCCGCTCTTTGCGGCATGTTCTTTCACGTAATGCAGGATGTTCTGGCCCGCTCCCATCTTCCGAAGAACGGGGATCGCCGCGGCGCACAGCGGAACGGAGATAAGAAAGGCGACCAGCGTCACCCAAACGATCTCATGCATCATATTCCTCCAAAATGGCCTTGACGATAGTTTTATCGTTATAGGAATACTTGATACCCATAATTTCCTGTTCTGTCTCGCCCCCTTTCCCCGCGATCAAGAGGATATCCCCCTCCCGAAGAGAACGGATGGCATAGCGCGTTGCCTCCTCGCGCTCCTCGATTGCAACATAGCTCTCGGAGAGCGGACGAAATCCCGCCTCGATCTCGGAGAGAATGGCGGCCGGGTCCTCGAAGCGGGGATTGTCCGAGGTGAGCACGGTAAAGTCGGCGCAACGTGCGGCCACGCCGCCCATCAGCGGGCGCTTTTCGCGGTCGCGGTTGCCCCCGCACCCGAAGAGCAAGACCAATCTGCCCTTGCAGTGGGGCCGCAACGCCTTTAAAGACTTCTCGATCCCGTCGGGCGTATGGGCAAAGTCCACAAAGACGGAGGCACCGCCGCGCCGCCCGACATATTCCAGCCGCCCCTCCACCTTGACGCGGGAGAGCCCCGCCGCAATCTCGCCGCAAGACACGCCCAACCTGTGCGCGCAAGTTGCCGCCGCGAGCGCATTGGAGACGTTGTGCCTCCCCGCCATGGGCAAAAAAACCTCCGCGAGGTCATCTTCGAGATTCAAGATCATGCGCGTCCCCTCTATGCTCTCCTCCTCGATGATGGCAAAGCAGTCGGCGGGGCAATCCAGCCCATACGTCGTCTGCGGCACGCCCTCCAACGTCCGCGAAAATGCGTCGTCCGCGTTGAGCACGGCCTCCCGGCAAAACGCGGGGGTAAACAGCATTCTCTTGGCGGCGGCATACTGTTGCATATCGCCGAAGAAATCGAGGTGGTCTTGCGTCAAATTGGTGAAGATCGCGGCATCATAGCAAATGGGAGCAACTTTTTTAAGCGCAAGCGCATGCGCGGAGACCTCCATCGCGACAATGTGCGTCCCTGCTCGTTTCATGTCCGCGAGGAGCGAGAAGAGCGCGACGGGATCGGGCGTCGTAAGCGCGGGCGGCACCTGCATGGAGGCATACTTTGCCCCGAGCGTTCCGATGCGCCCGCACGGTTTGCCTGCCGCCGTAAAGATCTCATAGAGCATGTGCGTAACGGTCGTCTTGCCGTTCGTGCCCGTTACGCCGATCATGCACAGTTCGCGCTCGGGATGCCCATAAAAGGCGGCGGAAATGCGGGCCATCCCCTCCCGCGCGTCCGGAACGATCAGTTGCGGGATGGAGACGCCCGTATCGTGTTCGCCCATGATCGCCTGCGCTCCCCGCGCCTCGGCCTCCGCGGCAAACAGGTGAGAATCGGCATGCGTTCCGCGGATGCAGAAGAAGAGGTCCCCCTCTCCCACGACGCGGCTGTCCGTTGCGAGCGCTCGGATCTCGGCCTCTCCCGTCAGCTCGGCGCCCGCAATTTCGCGGGCAAGTGCGGATAATTTCATGATTCCACCTCCGGAATATCAAACATGCGGATGATCCCCTCAAAAATTTCCCTTGCACAGGGTGCGGCCACCGTGGAGCCGTAATAACTTCCCTGCGGTTCATCGATGATGACGAGCGCAAGATAGCGCGGCGCGTTTGCGGGGAAGTAGCCGATGAAAGAGGAGACATATTTCCCCTGCGCTATGGCGCCGTTTTCATACTTTTGCGCCGTCCCCGTCTTTCCCGCGACCCGATACCCGTCGATGTATGCTTTCTTCCCGCTTCCGTCGCGCACAACGCCCTCGAGCATGCCGGAGAGGATGCGCGAAGTCTGCTCGCTCACCGTCTTTCCCATGAGTGCCGGCTTCATCTTTTCCCGCACGGCGCCGTCCGCGGAAAAGATCTCCTCTACGATGCGGGGCGCATAGTAATTTCCCCCGTTGACGGCGGAGGCCGCGGCACAGGCCAACTGCAACGGGGTGACGGCAATCGATTGCCCGAACCCGATGCGCGCAAAGTCGCAATCTCTCAGCGTGCTCTCGGGGAGAAGCATCCCGATGGATTCCCCCGAAAAGTCGATCCCCGTCGCCCGCCCGAAGCGAAAGGCCGCGAGGTAATCGTAAAAGGTATCTTTCCCCAGCGCAAGTGCAATATCCACAAAGCAGGGATTGCAGCTGTTGTTGAGCGCCTCCGCAAGCGTCTGGTTGGCGTGTTTCCCGCTCTTGTGATCGCTCCAACACTTGATGGTCGTTCCGTCCACCGTTCGCGTCCGCGCGCTGGAAAAGACGTACGTCATGGGATCCAAAGCGTCTGGGTTCCCTTTCAAGCATTCTTCGATGTCGGCGGCGGCCGTCACGATCTTGAAAGTCGACCCCGGCTCATACACATCCGAGACGAGCGCGTTGCGCGAAAGAGCGTTGAGCAGGTCCATATCGTCCCGCGGGATCTTGTTCAAGTCATAGGAGGGCAAGTTTACCATGGCAAGGACGGAGAAATCGTTGGGGTCAAGCACGACCGCGCGCGCGGCCTTGGCGCAATTGGTTTCATACGCCCGCGCCATGACCTCCTCCGTAAGCGCCTGGATGCGATAATCGAGCGTCAAGCGCACGTTCAGTCCGTCCGTCGCGGGAATATAGGCAGCGGACGCCCCCTCCAAGTCAACGCCGACAAGGTCGGTCTCGAACAAAATCTGCCCGTTCTCTCCCGCGAGATAGCGGTTATAATACCCCTCCACGCCCGTCGTGCCCGAACGGTCGTATGCCGTAAAGCCGATCACCTGGCTGGCGAGCGCTCCGTACGGATACACCCGCTCGTCGTTGCGCGAATAGTACACCCCTTTCACCTCGTTCTCCGCAAGCGCGGCGACCACTTCCTTGGTGGTGCGGCGGGCAAGCACGATCTCCGATTTCGAGCGGTCGGAGAGTTTTTCGTAAATCGTTTGGTAATCCGTCCCCAACTCCCGGGAGAGGAGACGGGCGGCGGAGGCGGGATCCTCGACGGCGCTCGCGCGCGCATAGACGCCGTATCCCGCACGGTTGCCCGCGAGAAGCTCCCCGTTCCTGTCGACGATCACGCCTCTTCCCGCGTTGACGGGGATCTCGCGCGTCCACTGGTCGAGGGCGCGGTAATGCAGCGTGTCCTCCCAAACGAGCTGAATATAGAGAAATCTCCCCAAAAAAATGCAAAAAAGAAAGGTTATCGCCAAAACCACGGCAAATAACCTCTTTTGTAAGACAGAAAGCGAAAATTCCGTCTTGATATTCATTTTCCTCCGACCGATCAACGAACCATTCCGTGATCCATTGCCCATTGGTCAACGTTCCCGGGCTCGGTCGTCGTATCGATTTGCTCTTGAAGCTCTTCCGCCGATTGACGGAGCTCGGTGAGCCGCATCTGTTTTCCGGCAATATCCGCATTGATGTTATCGAGGATGGCGGTGTTGATGCAGATGAGCGTCACCGCAATGAAGATCGCCGTCGTCACTGCGGCAAGCGCGATGCGCATCTTGGCGGACAAAACCGACCAAAATCCCACGCGCAATCCCTCCTCCTGCGCCTCCTCGGCGACCGTGCGGTGGAGCATCGTGCGCGGTGTGGGAAGGCTGTCGTCCTCCGCCCCATCGAGCATCTGCGGCTGTGCTTCGAACGTCGGCGCCGCAACTTCCTGCATGACGGGGACCTCCATGACGGGTGCCTCCATGACGGGCGCTTGGACAGTCTCCTCGCGGACTGCGGGCTCGGAATACACCGCCGAATCGGTGGGACCGTGGATGTATCCGCCCTTGGTGTAGGTCACGCCCTCGAACAAAACTTTCTTTGTCTTGGGCGCCGGATGAGCGGTATAATCGGAAATGCGTGCCGCGTTGTCTGCCGTGAGATAATTTTCCGTTACGGGTTCCGGCCGCGCGATCGGCTCTGCTTCCCGCACAAACCCTGCAGGTTCCGAATAAACGGGCGCCGCATAGGTATTCTTGGGCTCTTCCGCCTCGAAGCGGTCGGGCGCGGTGGCCTTGTCCAAAAGTTTCCTGTAATTTTCTGCGATTTTCTGAGCGTGCCGCTGAGCTTCCTCCGTGTACTCCTGCGTATCGTTATTGTCCAATTTATCGTCAGTCATGGATTTCTCTCCTTATCGTATTCGCTTCGGAGCCCATTCATGCCTAAATGCGCCGGGCTATCCGAAGTTTTGCGCTCTTGCTGCGCGGGTTTTCGGCGATCTCCTCCTCCGAAGCGGTGAGAGGTTTTGCCGTGATGATCTCGACCTCCCGTTTCTTCCCGCATACGCAAATGGGGAAATTCTTGGGACAGGTACAGTCGGTGTTCAATTCGCGGAATACATCTTTCACGATCCTGTCTTCAAGAGAGTGAAAGGTGAGAATGCAGCCCCTTCCGCCGGGCTTCAATGTGCGCAAAAGTGCTCTGATACAGTCCGCGAGCCCATCAAGTTCGCCATTGACCTCGATCCGGATGGCTTGGAATACTCTTCTGGCGCAAGCCTCCGAACGAAACTTTGCGGGGATCCCCCCCTCGACAAGGCGGCGGAGTTCGCCCGTCGTGGTGATGCGCGCCTTTGCACGCGCCGCTACGATGCGCCTTGCGATGGGACCCGCGAATGGTTCTTCGCCGTATAAGCGGAAGATCCGCTTCAACGCTTCTTCCGTGTAATCGTTGACGACGTTTTCCGCCGTCTGTCTCGCCCGCGTATCCATACGCATATCGAGGGGCGCGTTCTCGGCGCGGTAGGCAAACCCTCTCGACGCTTCATCGATCTGATGGGAGGAGATCCCGAGATCGATGAGGAATCCGTCCAGCTTAGTCACCCTTTCCTCGGAAAGGACTTCCGCAAAATTCTTGTAATCTGTTCTGTAAACGGAAAATCTTCCCTTGAAAGGCGCAAGCCGTCTCGTCGCCTCTTCCACCGCATCTCCGTCCTTATCCGTCGCAATGAGCCTCACCGAGGGGTTGGCTTCGAGGATGGCCGAGGAGTGCCCGGCTCCGCCAACCGTTGCATCATAGTAAACCCCACCCTCTTTGAGATCCAATCCTTTCAGGACCTCTTCGAGCATGATGGGCGTATGATAGCTGCTCATCAGAAAGGAATGGAGGTGAAAGCGTCTGTGAGCGACATCTCCTCGGTCTCGGACCGATAGCGCTCGGGCGCCCAGATTTCCAGGTAATCACCCATTCCGATGGTGAGAACGTCCTTGGTGATCCCTGCATAGGCACGCATCTCGGAAGAGAGCGTCGTTCTTCCTTGGTTATCCTCTTCCACTTCCTCGATTGCCCCGAGGATGGCCCGCTTTGCTTTGAGAAGTTGTTGGTTATCCGATTTGATGTTCTTCAACCCATCCAGCCGCTCGTTGAGTGCGGAATTGGGAAAGACCGCAATGCAGCCTCCGGTGTAACGGACAAAGAAAAGTTTCTCCCCCTCGAAGGCGTCTTTGAGCTTCTTCGGGATGCGTATTCTGTTTTTGGCATCGAGCGCGTGTTCCACGCTTCCCGTAATAAACTTCACGTCTCCACCTCGGGGAGGTAATCTCAGGGTCTATTATATCACCACGAATGACCCCTGTCAATCGTTCTGAGGAAAATATTTCCGAAAATCTGAAAAATTTTTTTAGATAAAATTAAAACAAATGTTCAAATCAAAGAGCTTCCGATTGGATTTTCGACCACTTCCGAGGAAAAAAACGCTTTGGCCCGTTTTTTGATTGCAGTTAGAACTTAAACAATTGTTCGGTTTCTCGCGGGGTTGAAAGTGGTTGCCCGTCCCTGCTTTGATTAGGTCAAAGACGTGCCGCGCTGTCCCCTCTGCCCCATCGTAGACGGGAGCTCCCAAAAAGTGGGCAATTTCCGAACGGATGAGCGCATAGTGCGTGCAGCCGAGGACGACGCCGTCCCAGCCCCGCGCCGCGGGCAAATGCCGGGAGAGGTCCAGTGCCTCCCCGCGCAAAAAGTGCGCCTCGACGGCGGCCGCAAGGCCGTGCGCGGGATAGACGGTCACGGCTACATCGGGGAAGCGCTCGATGAGAGCACGGAGACGGGCGCTCTGTGCGGTGACGGGCGTTGCGATGACGAGCAGATTGGAACCGTGTTTTGCTGCGCTCGCCACCGCCGGCTCCACCCCCGCCACCGGGAACGAAAACGCCCGCCGCATCTCTTCGACGCAGACGGCCGTTGCCGTGTTGCACGCGATGACGGCCGCATCCACCCCGAGTGCGTCAAATGTTTCGAATGCCTCCCGCGTGAAAGCCATGATCTCGTGCGGGGGGCGGCTTCCGTAAGGCGCGCGTTCGTTGTCGCCGTAATAAAAATACTCCGCGGCGGCGTTTTGTCTCAGGCAGGCGGAAAGGACGGACAACCCTCCGATTCCGCTATCAAACAAGCCTATGCGCGGTTTTACAGGCATGACGGACCCTCCTCTTGCCGAAATTTTTACTTTTTTTGCGTTTCCGCCTTGAAAAACAGTTTACAAAGACTTTCTTTTATGCTAAAATGATAAAAAGTTATCGAAGAAAGAAATCAAAGGAGTAAACATACCGTGCCCAACATCAAGTCCGCAAAGAAGCGCGTTCTTATCACCGAAAAAAAGACTGCCGAAAACAAGGCGATCAAATCTGCCCTCAAAACGCAGATCAAGAAGTTCCTTGCCGCGGTGAGCGCAGGAGACAAGGCCCTTGCCGAACAGCTCTATCCCGAGACGGTTTCCGCCATCGATTCCGCCGTCACCAAGGGGATCCTCCACAAGAACAACGCTTCCAATAAAAAGGCCAAGCTCGCGAAGAAGCTCGCTTCCATCGCGGCATAACCTCTTCCCTATCGGCCAATTGCAAGACGTCCGCATTGCGCGGGCGTTTTTTGTGTGCTTTGCGGCACGCTTCATATATTGTTTTTATACATTATGTTTTATAATTCGCGGAATATGTCGGATTTTCCGAAAATTTTGCGAACTTTTTTTATTTACGGCCTGCATTTAATTGACATTCCATATAAAAAGTACTATACTTCTGCATGGTCTTGGGTTTAGTTTTATTAAACTTCTGGTTTAAAATTGCGAGAGTTTGATAAAAAGTGCCGAAAAGTTTAGAAATAGTAAACAAGGAACGGAGGGACCTCCATGGAATTGGGTGCAAAACTGAGAGATATGCGCCAACAAAAAAACCTTACGCAGGAGGAGCTGGCCGACCGCTGTGAACTCACGAAGGGCTATATTTCGCAACTCGAAAACGACCTGACGAGCCCCTCGATCGCCACTCTGACGGACATTTTAAACGCACTCGGGAGCAACCTCTCCGACTTCTTTCACGAGGAGGCGGAGGAGAAGATCGTGTTCACGGAAGAGGAATATATCGACAAGCAGTCGGACAGCATGCTCTTCTCGTGGCTCATCCCCAATGCGCAAAAGAACATGATGGAGCCCGTGCGTGTCGTCTTGGAACCGGGCGCCTCCACACAGCCCGATTTCCCCCACGAGGGCGAGGAGTTCGGCTATGTGCTCGAAGGGCGCATCGCGATCATCCGCGAGGGCAAGGCCGTGATCGCCAAAAAGGGCGACAGTTTTTATTTCTCCGCGGGGAAAGAACACTACATCGTCAACAAGGGCAAATCACGCGCGCGCTTCCTTTGGATCTCCACTCCTCCCAACTTTTAAAGCGACGGAATGAGAGGTATTATGTTACGCATAGTACCTCTCTCCGAGGCAAATAATGCACGATAAAATATCAAAAATACTTTTTGGAGGACAATTTCAGTGGCCGAACACATCATCGAACTTCAAAACGTGACCAAGTATTACGACGATAATCTCGTCATCGACAACGTCAGTTTTTATGTCAACAAGGGCGAGTTTATCACGTTCCTCGGCCCTTCCGGCTGCGGCAAGACGACGACGCTCCGCATGATCGCGGGCTTTGACCTGCCATCGAGCGGGAAGATTCTTCTGAACGGGCAAGACATCTCTCTTCTTCCGCCCAACCGGAGGCCCGTCAACACCGTCTTTCAGCGCTATGCCCTCTTCCCCCACCTGAATGTGTTCGAAAACATCGCCTTTGGCCTCAAATGCAAAAAGATCTCGAACACCTATGAAAACGAAAAGGGTGAGCGCTACACCAAGAAAGAGCGGCTCTCCAAAAAGGAGATCTCGGAGAAAGTGAAAAAAGCGCTTGAAATCGTCGACCTCGAGGGATTCGAGAAGCGGTCCATCTCCACCCTGTCCGGCGGCCAACAGCAACGGGTCGCCATTGCGCGCGCCATCGTCAACGAGCCCGAGATCCTGCTGCTCGACGAGCCCCTCGGCGCCCTCGATCTCAAAATGCGCAAGGAGATGCAGATCGAGCTCAAAGAGATGCACCGCCGTCTCGGCATCACCTTTATTTATGTCACGCACGATCAAGAAGAGGCGCTCACCATGTCCGATACCATCATCGTCATGGCGGACGGCGTCGTGCAGCAGATCGGTACCCCTACCAAGATCTATAACGAACCCGCCAACACGTTCGTGGCGGACTTCATCGGCGAGAGCAACATTTTCAGCGGCACGGTCGTGGGCGACAAAAAGGTCAAGTTCTGCGGAAAGACTTTCGACTGCCTCGACGAATTCGAAAAGGGCGAACCCGCCGATGTGGTCGTGCGGCCCGAGGACATCCTCATGACTTCTCCCGACCGCGGCACGCTCGTCGGCGAGGTGATATCGGTGGTTTTCAAGGGGATCCACTACGAGATCACGGCGCAAGTGGGCAAATATGAGCTCGTCATCAACTCCACGGAGAGCCGCCGGTTGGGCGAAACCATCGGCATGAACATCTCCCCCGACGGCATCCACCTCATGAAGCCCAAATATACCACCAACATCTTCGACGGCGTCATCACCAAGCGAAACACCGTGCGCTTTGCCGACGGCGAGTTCGAGTGCGACGTCACCCAACTCTATCCCGGGAGCCATCTCGACGAGGAGGAATACCTCATCACGGCGGCCGGCGAAAAAATCGACCTCACCGACACCGAAGTAAAGGTGGAAGTCGGCCTCCACGATATCTCCATCAGCGACGATGCCGAGGCGGGCGGCACGACGGGACGCATCATCTCCATCATCTATAAGGGCGACCACTACCGCCTCATCGTGCGCACGGAGGGCGAGGACAACGAAGATTTCGTGTTTGCGACGGACGATCTCTGGAATGAGAACGACCTCGTCTCCGTCATCATTCCCAAGGAGAAGATCAAGCTGACTCTGAAACATACGGAGGAAAAGAAGAGATGAAGATCCCCCGTTTCTCCCGAAAGACGCTGTGCATCCCCTATGCCGTCTTTCTCGTCTTCTTTGTGATCGTGCCCATGCTTGTTATCTTCTTCTATGCCTTTACGGATAGCAACATGCACATCTCCTTTTCCAACTTTATCAAGTTCTTCTCCGATCCGACAAAGCTGTCGACCATCGTCTATTCCCTCGTCATCGCATTGATCACGACCGTCATCTGTCTGGCCATCGCCTATCCCGTCGCCTACATCCTCGCGCGGAGCTCCATGAAGCGCAAGTTCGTCATTTTGATGCTCTTCGTGCTCCCGATGTGGATCAATTTCGTGTTGCGCGTCAATGCCCTGCGGGAACTCTTCAACTTGCTCGCCTCGCTCGATGGCATGGAATGGCTCTCCGGCTCCAACTACTTCAAGACGGTGTTCGGCATGGTCTATGACTTTTTGCCCTTCATGATCCTGCCCATCTACACGACAATGCTCAAAATCGATCCCTCCCTCTATGAGGCGAGCGCCGATCTCGGGGCAAGCGGATTCACCACTTTCACCCGCGTCACCGTCCCCCTCTCCATGCCCGGGATCATGAGCGGCGTGACAATGGTATTCCTCCCCTCCATGACCAACTATGTCGTCTCGGATATGCTCGGCAATGCAAAGGTCACCATCATCGGAAAATTTATCTCCGACTACTTCGGCAACGACTGGCACATGGGCTCGATGATCGCGCTCGTATTGCTCATCGTCGTATTTGTCTCCACCTGGCTCACGGGCGGGTTTAAATCAGAAGAAAATGTGCGGGGGGCAAACTTATGAATAAGAAACAAGCGGTCATCAAGTGCTGCAAGGCCTTTTTTGTGGGGCTGGTCCTGCTCATCCTCTATGCCCCCATCCTGCTCCTCGCCATTTACAGCTTTGACAAAACAAATATGATCGGGCGGTTCGAGGGCTTCTCCATGACGCACTATGCCGCGCTCTTCCAAAACTCCAAGGTGCTCGGCATGATCGGGAACACTTTCCTGCTCGCCTTTCTTGCCGCCGTGCTCTCCACGATCTTGGGAACGGTGGGCGCGCTCGGGATGTTCTATACCAAAAAGCGCGTGAAGATGCTCATCCACGGCGCTTCGCAGATCCCCGTCATCAATGCGGAGATCGTCACGGCGCTCTCGCTCACCGTCACGTTTGTTGCCATCGGATTGGGACGCTCCTACTTCACCCTCCTGATCGGGCATATGGTCATCTGCACACCCTTTGTGGTGCTCTCCGTCATGCCCAAGCTCAAACAGATGGACAATTCGCTCTATGAGGCCGCACTCGATTTGGGGGCTTCCCCCTTTAAGGCATTGTGGAAAGTCGTGCTCCCGCAGATCATCCCCGGCGTCATCTCGGGCTTCATGCTTGCGATCACCCTCTCCCTCGACGACTACATCGTCACGATGTATACGCGCCCCACGGGCTTTGAGACCATCTCCACCTATGTCTACAACGCCACCACTAAGGGCAATGCACATACGGCCGTCACGCTCGCCTCTCTCTGGGCGCTCACCACCATCATCTTCGTCATCATCGTGCTGTTTGTGGTCATCTCCAACCTTTCGAGCATCCGCAAAAAGGAGGCGCGCAAATGAATGTAAAAAAAACAGCGAGCATTGCGCTTGCGGCAGCTTTTCTTCTCCCCTCGCTTGCGGCACTCGGCGGGTGCAACAGTGCAGATACCATCGTCCTCCGCGTCTACAATTGGGAAGAATACATCGATGAGGGCGGCAAGGGGACCTTTATCTATGACGAGCTCCACGAGCTCGACGATGAGGGAGAACCCGTAAAGGACGAGAACGGAGACCACGTGCACATCCAATCGGATATCGTGGACGAGGACTACTTGGCCTGGTATGAAGAGACCATGGGACAAAAACTCAGCGAGGAAGGCCCCCGCCTCCTCGACGACTTCTGCCTCTGGTATGAAAAGACTTACGGCCAACCCATCCGCGTGGAATACTCCACTTTCGGCACCAATGAGGATATGTACAACGAGATCATCCTCGGCAACGAATACGATCTCCTGTGCCCCTCCGACTACATGATCATGAAGCTGGCCGCCGAGGGACGGCTGGAAAAATACGACAAGAGCTTCTTTAATGCAAGCCTCCCCGAGAATTATTACGTGCGCAACGTCTCCCCTTTCATTGCCAAGAAATTCGAGAACAATGCCGGGCTCGCCATCCGCAAAGACGACGCGGGCGAGGAGATCTATTGGAAAGACTATGCCGCCGGCTACATGTGGGGCACGACGGGGTTTGTCTACAATCCCGCTGCCATGGACGGCAATCTCGAAGCTCTTCTCGAAGAATGCGACTGGGAGATCTTCACGAATGAGGAAGTCTCTGGGCGGATCACCGCAAAGGATAATGTGCGTGACACATATTTTGCCGCGCTCGGCGTGACCTACCAGGAGGAAGCGCACAACCAAGCCCAATCGCTTGCCGCGTTCAAGGCGCAATACGATGCCGGCGAACTCTCCCTCTCCGAATACAACGAGGGCATCACGCGCATCTTCAACGCGACCGACGACGAGACCATCTCGCTCGTGGAGCCCCACCTCATGGACATCAAGAAGAACATATTCAGTTTCGAGACGGACACGGGCAAAGCGGACATGGTGGCGGGCAAGATTTGGCTCAACTATGCTTGGAGCGGAGACGCCGTCTATGCCATCGACCTCGCGGAGAGCGGCGTGGATGAGGATGGCGAGGCGAGCGAGACGGCCCTGCTCAACTACTATGTCCCCAAGACGGGCAGCAATCTCTTCTTCGACGGCTGGGTGATGCCCAAGGGTGCCAACAAGCAGGCGGCACAGGCTTTCGTAAACTTTCTCTCCATGCCCCAAAACGCAATGCGGAACAGCTACTACATCGGGTATACCTCCGTCATCGCGGGGGAAGAGCAGGAAATGCTCGACTATGCGGACTATCTCTATGGTTATTATCCCGAGGAGGAATATGAGGAGGGCGAGGAGTACGAGGAGCCCGTCGAATACGACCTCACCTACTTCTTCTACGGCGAGAACTACGGCGACGTTTCCCCCATCCTCCTGCCCGCCGAACCCGAGCAGGCGACGAGCCGTCAACTCTATGCGCAATTCCCTCCCGAAGAAGTGATCGCCCGCTGCGCCGTCATGGACTATTACGACAAGGAGGCGAGCGAACGCATCAACGAGCTGTGGTCGCGCGTGAAATCCGAGACGCTCGACACGTGGGCCATCATCGTCATCATTGTCACCGTGCTCGTGATCGCCGCGTTCATCGTCTATGTCAAATTCGGCGCCAAGATAGATTTCCTCCGCCCCAAGCCCAAAAAGGGATACAAGCTCGTCAAGCAGGAAGATCCCAACAGGATCTGAGCATCTGAGCAAACGAATACGCCGCGCCCGACAACCTGTCGGGCGCGGCGCTTCTTATTCCAAGATACATTACTTTTTTACCGTCACGAGATTGGTCGCATTGCTCCCGAGCAGCGGAGCGAGCCGCTCGAATTCATAGGAGGGAAACACGACCGCGGCCGGTTCGTCCCCGCGGATCACGATGCGGTAGTAGGGCTTGACGCTGTACGTTCCGTTTTGCAACTTGACCTTGTAGCGCTTCATCAAGTCGGCAGAGGCGCCCGATTCCTTGTTCCAATTGGGGAAAGCCATCCGCTTTTCCACCCTCTCAACGCGTTCAATGCGCTCATACGGGATCTTGACGACGTCGGAAACGCTCGCAAGGCAGAGCGCGGGGCCGTCGCAAAAGACGTACTGCTCGCTGTTCACACAGGAAAAAAATTTGTGCTTGAAAAAGCGCGCGGAGCACTCCGTGATGATGTCCGCGGGGATGGCCGTCTCGGGCACGAGCAGCTCTTCGCGCGATTCCCGCTCCAAGTGCGCCCACCGCGTTTTCAAGTCCCCGCAGACGGGGCTCGCCATGGCAGACCTCTTTCTGAAAAAGGCGACCAGCTCGATGGCACCCCCGGCGGCAAGCAGCCCCAAGCCAATGCCGAAGCCCCACCACAGCCCGTTCTGCACCAGCGTCTCATAGGCCACGTCGCCGTCCGTCAATGAATCGAGTGCCCCCGAGAACAGGCCCACTCCCAACGCAAGCAGGACGAGCGCGACGATGGAGAGCCATCGCGGGATGCCTGCGTTTTTTTCGAATGTCTCGATTTCTCCCTGCAATTTTTGCTGCCTTGCGGCCGTGTCGCTGCCGATCTTCTTGACGACAAATTCCTCATTTTCCAGCCGAACAAGCCCCGCTTCGACCTCGCAGTACCGAAAAAGATTTTTCATATTCTATCCTATTTTTTCACGCCGACACACGGAACATCGCGTCCGCCGTGCGTCGCCTGCACCTGTATGTGCATTCCTCTTGCCGTCAAGTGCACTTTGAACTCCTCTCCGTCGACGGTGGAGCGCATTGTGGCAAAGCGCACGCTCGGCCCCGAGAGCTGCTCTTCAAGCGCGCCGTCCACATACAGAAAGGCCCCGCCCGCCCCGATCTCCACTTTCACCTCGTGGCTGTGGACGGAAAAGAGATAGATACGCTTGAACCGTGCCATAAAGATGACGGAAAGCATCAGGAGCGCAAACAGAACGATGCCTACCACCAAGGGAACAATGAGAACAGGATCCATATTACACCCCCGCACCCTGCTTTTTCATGAGGCGCAAAATCTTTTTATAATCGTGCAAGAGCATCTTTCCGCTCAATGTCCACCTGCCGCGCTTGACGAGCACAAAGGGTTTCCCGCCCTGCTTGGGCGTTGCGCCGTATTCCGGACCGAGATAGTACGCGAGTGCACACACCGCATGGATGTTCATGCTCGAAAGGTCGCTTTTCACAATAAATTCGACGAGCGGAAGCAGCGCCGCCGCGGCCGCCGGGATGTCGTCGAGGCCAAAGAGGGAGAGATCGACCGTCTCATCCCCCACCCGGACCCACGGGATGTCGCCCGCGCACTCGGGCAGGGTGACGGGATATTCGAGGATGCCGCCGTGGGCCATTCCGCGCGGCGAGATGTTCTGCTCGCGCATGTAGAGGAGAAGTCCCACCCCGCATTCGGGCGGGATCATGTTGCCGCGACTTTGCCGATATTTGAGACCGAGCACAAAGTCGACTACCAAGGCCGCAAAATAGACCGCGGAGAGCGCGATCACGACAGGCAAAAACCACGGCTGTTCCTTTTGTTCCTCCGAAGTGAGGCGGCTGAGGAGCAAAATGCTCACGGTGTACGCCACTAACACGGCACAGATGATGAGATCGTACCGCCAGCGCCTCTTCTCGAAGCCGGCCTTTGCCATCGACTTTTGAAAGTACGCCGTTTGACGGTATTCGGAAAATGTCATTGCGGAAACACCCTCCCAAGCACACGTCTTACGACGGGATAGACCGTCTCATATTGCGGCTTGACGGCATAGCCCCCATCCAGCCGCGCAAAGACCGACTGCAATACTTCGGCCTGTGCGCCATGATTCTTCTTGTTCGCTTGGGACTGCACATACCCGCTCACGGAACAACGCCGCTTTGTATTCTCCGAATAGAAATTGAGAAAGAGCTCGTACTCCGCGCGCGCCTCCACGGAGCGCCCCTCATCCAGCGCGACCATCGCACAGAGATAGGCCGTTTCACCGATCCGAAAGCGGCTGACACGGTCAGACCGCGCACGGCGATATGCCGCAATTGCCTCCTTTAAGGCGGGGATGTCATCACTCACCCCATACAAAACGATGCGTTTCTCTTCCGCACCGATAAACGGCAAAAAGCGGTGAAGCCTTTCGCATCTTCTCACGATCCGCGCAGCTTTTTCAAAATCCTTACTTTCTACCGCATCGCTGAATTTGATCCCGAGCATGGCATTCAATACGAGAAAAGGAAAAATGAGAAGAAGCGAACCCGCTAAGACAAGACCGAGGATCGCCCCAAAAACTTCGTCTGTTCCCTTTATGAGCACATAGATGAAGAGTGCAATGCACCCTGCAAGCATGAGGCAGACGACGACTGACAAAAAAATGATCTTTTGGGCCTGTTTTTTCATATTTCTCTCCAAAAATACCGTATTATGTCACGCATAATACCTTGCAAAAATGCCTAAATGGGCGTATCATCGCCTCGATCTTCCCGTTTTTTGCCCTTTCGCTTGCGCACTGCCTCGGTGAGAAGATATTCGATCTGTCCGTTGAGCGAGCGGAAATCCTCCTCGGCCCACTGCATGAGATCGGCATAGAGCGAGGGAGAGAGCCGAAGCGGCACTTGTTTTTTGGTTTTATCCGTTTCTTTCATTTTCCCTCCCCTCTCTGATTTTTTCCTTTAAGAGGATCTCCACGGGCCGCACTTTCCTCCGATAGACAAAGAACATCACGGCCCAGATGATCACGGAAAGAATGGCCGCCGGGATGAGAAAGCACATGATACAGCTTCCGATGCTCTCGGCGAGGACCGTCCCCTCCACCGTGAAATATCCGACGAGGCCGAGAATGACGCCCGCAAGGACGGACACCGCAAGCGCCGTAAAGAACATGATGTTGCCCGACTTCTGCAAGCGGATCCACGCCGCCTGCAACTGTTTTCTGAGCGCATCCGTCTCACTGCCGGTGAGTTTTTCGAAGTTGCGCTTATAGATCTCCTTTTTGCGCCGTTCGAGGGGAAACAGATACACGAAGAATACGGCGAGCACCACGACAAAAAAGACGCCCGCAAGCAGCCACGACAGCGTGGGGCCGAGCCGTTCCCACAGTCCATCGAAACAGGAGACGATGACCGCAAATCCAATCGCGAACCCGAGGATAAAGCTCGCAACGCCGCTCCGCTTTGCCACAAAATGGAACTCCGCGCGCTCGGTATCCTCCTTCAAGAACATCATGACGGAGAGCGGAACGGACGAATATGCCCGTGCATTCTCCGATTCGGAGGCGATCCTCGCTTCGGACAAGCCGAGCTTTTTGCGCTTGATCTCCTCGATCTCTCCCTCCGCACGCTCATAGAGCGCGGTGCGGGCCCTCCCCTCCGCGGTCACCTCGATCACCGTCGGGACGACCGCCAAAATGCAAAAGATGACAGTGGCCGCGAACATGAGTACCTGCGGAACGGGCAAAACGGCACAGACGATTGCAACCGTCATCAGGACGACATAGCCGAGTAGGGAAAGGATGGCCGCGAGAATGCCGAACGGCTTGCGTTTCCCCAGCGTCTCCGTCCATGCGGCATAGAGCTTTGCGTATATCTTGCGCTCCTCCCCATTCAGTTCCAGCTCGTTGGCCGCATGTTGCAACTCGGCGAGCCCGCGCACATAGGCCGTCTTGTATTGCTTTAAGATCACGCTTACCGCGCCGAGCAGCACCCCGAGGACAGAGATTACGGCAACGAGCGGCAGGCTTGGCTCCTCGGTGACGAACGCGAGGATGAAGGGCACAATCGTGAGAAGCGCGCCGACCGCACCCAAAATATTCACCGTGCGGAGAAACCGCGCCATATTTTCCGCGCGCTTCCCCGTCAGAAACAGCTTGACGAATTCATCCATCCCCGTCGCCCCCTCTTATTTTCCAAACATGATGCGCTCGCTGGAAAGCATTTTCGTCATGAGAAAGACGAGCAGCGCCGTAAAGAGCAGATTGACGCCGACGGCCAGAAAAGACTGCCAGACGAGCAGCCCGCCCGCCAAGATTTTCTGCATGGCAATGACGGCACCGAGCACGGGAACGGCATATCCCCAATCTCCGATGGCGGGCAAAAATCCCGTGACGAGTGAGAGCACCATGAAGAGTATCATGAGCACGCTCACATAGCCCGATGCCTCTTTCACCGAACGCGACAGCGCGGAGACGGTGGAAATGAGCGCCACGATGCAGGGTACGATGCTGATCATGAGCAAGAGAACGAGCAAATAGCTCCAAACCGAATATCCCCCCAGCGCCCCGAGCGAGACGCCCATGAGCTTGGGCATGGAGAGCGCAACGCCCAAAAAGCTCGAAGCGGCACCGATCATGGAGATACAGCTGAGCGGCAAAATCTTTCCGAGCGCAATGTCCCGCCTCTTCGCCGATGTCACGAGGATGGTCGCGAGCGTTCCGCGCTCTTTCTCCCCGGCCACCGATTCGAGCGTCACACTCATGCACGCCGAGAAGATAAAGCACACGATGAGCATGGGGAGCAACATGGACAGGAACTCCGCCCCGACCGTCTCGTCTGCTTTCACAGTCTCGACGTCGATGGAAAAACGCATGCCCACACCGATGAGCACGGCGGAGGCGAGGGAGTAAAAGTACGTGCCGTCCTCGCTTCCGCTGTCATAGACGATGCCCGCGCGGGCGCCTTCCCCGAACAAATCGAAGTTTTCCGTGAACGAGAGAATGGCCGTCGCCTCCCCCTCCTCGATCTCGGCGCGCGCCGCCTCTTCATCGTCGAGCGGGAGCCACTCCACCTCGTCGCCCGCCTCCACAATCTGCTGTTCGAGAACGCCGACGACTGCGGATTCGCCCGAAAGGTAGACTTTGAACGCGCGCTTTTGGTCGCTGTGCGAGATATCGCCGATAAACGTGTAGAGCAAGAAGATCAGGATGCCGGGGAGGAGCATGGTGACGATGAGGCGGGGATCATGGAAGAAACGGTGAAATTCTTTCTTCATCAAAGAGCATAGTTTCATACGATCTCCCCCTTGACGCTGCGATAGATCCCGAAGAACGTCTTTTCAAGGTCGCCCCCTGCAATTTCCCCGAGCGGCCCCTCTGCGGCGAGTTTTCCGTCGATGATGATGCCGACGCGGTCGCACAGTTTTTCGACGAGAGAAAAGATGTGCGTCGAGAGAAGAATGCTCTTCCCCATCGTTTTGAGTTCAAGCAGGAAATCGGTGACGACCTTGGCCGTGAGCACATCCAGCCCGTTGGTGGGTTCGTCGAAGATGATGACCTCCGGGTCGTGCACGATGGAGATGACGAGGGAGACCTTTTGCAGCATGCCCGTCGAGAGGTTTTTGACCTGCACCTCGGCGAATCGGTCGATGCCGAAGCGCGCAAAGAGCTCCTTCTTTCTCCCGGCGAGCACGTCTTTTTCCACCCCGTGCATGGCGCCGAAGAAGTCAAAGAGATAATCGGGCGTGAAAAACCCTTCGAGCTTCAACTCGCTCGTCATGAAACCGATGACGTCGCGCACTTTCTCGGGCTCCTTTCCGATGGAATGCCCGGCGAGAAATGCGTCTCCCCCATCCGGCTTGATGAGCGTGGAGAGCATTCTCAGGGTCGTCGTCTTTCCGGCGCCGTTGGGCCCTAAAAGCCCATAGATCTCCCCGCGGTAGGCCGAAAAGGAGAGCCCGTTCACCGCAATGCGGCGCGTTTCTCCCGTCCGCTCGATCCTCTGTTGTTTCTTGGAGAGCGTGAAGGTCTTTCTGAGCCCCTCCGCCCTTACGATCTCTTCCATAAAGTCCCTTTGTCCCTTAATGAATGCCTTTAATAGATGGAACCCGTGCCGACGACGGGCTGAGCATCGCGGTTGCCGCACAGCACGACGAGAAGATTGGAGACCATTTGAGCCTTGCGCTCATCGTCGAGCTCAACGATGTCCTCTTCCGACAGCTTGTTGAGGGCCATCTGCACCATGGAGACGGCGCCCTCGACGATCTTCTGACGGGCCGCAATGATGGCAGAGGCCTGTTGACGTTGGAGCATGGCCGCCGCGATCTCGGGCGCATAGGCAAGGTGCGAAATGCGCGCCTCCAAAATTTCCACGCCCGCCAGCTCCGTGCGCTGCTGCAACTCCTCTCTGAGGACATCCGCGATCTCCTGTGCACTGCCGCGGAGAGACTTCTCATCCCCGCTCGAAGAGACATCATAGGGATATTGCCGCGCAACTTGGCGGATAGCGGCATCGCACTGTGTGGAGATGTAGGCCATGTAGTTCTCCACATTGAATACCGCCCGCGCGGTGTTGGTGATGCGCCAGATGACGACGACGGAGATCTCGATGGGATTGCCCTCTTCATCGTTGACTTTCTGTTTGTCGTTGTTGAGCGTCATAGCCTTTAAAGAGATCTTGCGCGAGGTCCCCATGGCGAGGCGCGCGGGATTGACGGACGAGCAGAACGGGTTGACCCAATAGAAGCCGTCCCGTTTGAGCGTCCCATAGTACTTGCCGAACAGCGTGAGCACATAGGCCTCGTTGGGCTGCAAGAGGCGCAAGCCGCTGAGAAGGACGATGCCGACGATGATTGCCACGAGCCCGACGGGCACGACGGCAAAGAGATCGAGAACGCCGCCGACGCACATCGCGGCGACCCCGGCGGCGACAAAGAGAATACCTACGCCCAGCATGATCCAGCCGTTTTTCTCGCGCGCGGGCTTCTCGTTGATCCGATCATACTCCGTCACTTTTAATTCCTTGTTTTCCATATTATCCCTCCGAAAAGTGATATCATTTTGATATCATAATACTATCACGAAAGCGGAGGGTTGTCAAGCACTTCTTACAAAATTTTTGCAAAAAATCGCATGAAAAAAGGAGCGCCTGCGGCTCCTTTCCTATTTAATAATATTTAATAGTACCCGTCTATTCCCGCAATAAGCGGTTCAAAACCGCCCTGCATGCGAGCTTGCAATGCTCGTAAGTGAGCCCTCCCTGAAAATAGGCCGTGTAGGGCTCGCGCACGGGTGCGTCGGCCGAAAGCTCGATGCTCGCCCCCGCCACAAATGTCCCCGCGGCCATGATGACTTTGGCATCATACCCGGGCATGTCCCACGGCTCCAACGTCACAAAGCTGTCCACGGGGGAGACATCCTGCACCGATTGGATGAACCCGCACAGTTCCTCCGCCGTATTGAATCGGATGGCGCGCGTGATGTCGGCGAGCGGCTTTCCGAGTTCGGGGAAGTTCTCATAGCCGAGCATCTCCATGCACTTTCCGATGAGAAGCCCTCCTTTGAGCGCCTGTGCAACGACATGCGGCGCCAAAAAGAAGCCCTGATAGAAGAGACGGTAGCCATAGGCATACGAGCCGATCTCCCCGCCCACGGAGGGCGCGGTGAGGCGGTATTCGCATTGCGCGACATACCTTTCCCGCCCGGCAATATATCCGCCCGTCGGGGCCAGCCCGCCCCCGGGATTCTTGATGAGGCTGCCCACGATGAGGTCGGCGCCCACCTCGGTGGGTTCTGTTTTTTCAACAAACTCGCCATAGCAGTTGTCGACGAAGATGCACCCCTCAAATCCGTTCTCCCGAAGAAAGGTGCACATCTCGCCAATCTCCGCCACGGTAAAGGCATCGCGGAGCTCATAGCCGCGGGAACGCTGGATGTGCACCACGTCGAATTTTTGCCCCGCGAGCGCCCGTTTCACGCCCTCGAAATCCACCTTGCCGTTGCCGCAGAGCGGAACGACGGCCGCCTCGACACCGAAATCTTTCAAGGAACCGTTGCCCTCTCCCCAGACGACGCCATGGAGCGTATCGTAGGGCATGCCCGTCATAAAGAGGATGCGGCTGCCGGGACGGAGCACGCCGAACAGCGCGACCGTGAGAGTGTGCGTTCCCGAAAGGAGCGCCGGGGAAACGATGGCTTTCTCTGCCCCGAACGCGCGCGCATAGACGCGGCCCAGCGTGTCCCTGCCGTCGTCACCGTATCCATAGCCCGTCGTCCCGTCGAAGTGACGCAGGGCAATGCGCTCCTCACGGAAAGCGGAAAGCACTTTCTCTTCATTGAACAGGGCGACTTCGTCGATCTCCGAAAACCATGCCGAGAGCGCTTGCTCGGCGGCTAAAATGATCTCATTCGCATTCATAAAACTGTTTCACCTCTTGCACGCCTTCTCCCGGCTTCATGAGATGCAGATTTTGCATTTTCTTGAAAAACGTGCACTGCCGTTTGGCGTAATTGCGTGTATTTTTTGATATTATGTCTGACAGAGTACTTAAATTATCGCCATTTTTTAAGAATTCAACGACCTCTTTATAGCCGATTGCCTGCATACTTTGCGCCGTTTCGGGTACACCGCCGTTCAAGAGTCCCCGCACTTCTTCGACGAGCCCTCTTTGCAGCATTTCCCCGACGCGGGCATTGATGCGCGCATAGAGCTCCTCCCGCGGCCAATCATAGGCGACCGCTACAAACGGATAGCGCGGCGTTTCTCCGTCCGCTTGCTCGGATTTCTTTTTCCCCGTCTGCTCATAGATTTCGAGCGCACGGATGACGCGCTTGACGTCGTTGGGATGCAAAATCGCGGCGCTCTCGGGGTCGACTTCCCTAAGGCGGGCGTGGAGGCTCTCCCTCCCCTCTTCCTCGGCAATTTTTTCATATTTACGGCGGATCTCCGGGGAGGCGGAAGCCCCTCCGAAGTGATGGCGATACAGGACGGCGTTGATATAGAACCCCGTTCCGCCGCAAATGACGGGCGTCTTGCCGCGCGCAAGGATATCCTCTATCACGGGGATCGCCGATTCTTCGTAATCACTGACGGAAAAACTGTCCCTCGGGTCGGCGACATCGATGAGATGATGCGGGATGCCCGCGCGCTCTGCTTGCGTCGGCTTTGCCGTCCCGATATTCAGCCCGCGATAGATCAAAAAGGCATCGGCGGAAACGACCTCTCCGTCCAGCGCCTTGGCACAGGCCACCGCAAGGGAGGTCTTGCCCGAGGCTGTCGGCCCGCATACGACCAGCAATTTCCTCATATGATCCTCTTGAAGAGTTTTTCGAACTCACTGCGCGCAACATGCACCGCCACGGGACGGCCGTGCGGGCATTTGAGCCCCATGTCTCCGTTCATGCGGCGAAGGAGCGCCTTTACTTCCTCTTCCGTTAAGGGATCTCCCCCTTTCACCGCCGCTTTGCAGGCGGCAGAGGCCAGCTTGTCTTTCAGTAGGTCGGCCAGCTTGATCGCGCGAAGGCTCTCATAGCTCGACAAGATCTCGTCAAAGAAGGCGGCCATGTCCATGTTGAGCAGATCCGACGGAACCGCGGAGACCTTTACCGTATCCGTGCCGAACTCGTCAATGTCGAATCCGAGCTCGCGGAGGACAGGGAGCTGTTTTTCCAAAAAGGCAAACTCCGCGGGATTGACCGTCAAGATAAACGGCACGAGCATGGACTGAGAGAGGATCTCCCGCCTCTCTGCCTTTTCCCGCAAGCGATCATAGATGAGGCGCTCGTGCGCGGCGTGCTGATCGACGATATAGGCATCGTCTCCGCATTCATAGATCAAATAGGTCCGAAAGAGTTCGCCCTTGAACTCCAAAGAAGCCGGGTCGATCCGCTGTTGCTGTTTCTTCTTCTCGGCTTCGAGAATGGAGCGCTTATTTTCCTCAAAGACATCGACCTCTTTTTGCGTGGGTTGGGAAACGCCCATCTCTAACTGCCAATTCCCGCGCGGAGGAACGGAGACCCTCCCCGCCTGCGGCGGGATTTGGAATTCCAACTCTTTCTTGGCCTCCGCATACGTCATTTGCGGCGCGGGAGCAGGTTTTGCCGCGGGAGCGGGTTTTGACGCGGGGGAAATGGGCGCCGCAAATACGCCCTCCGCCTGTTGTGCGGGTTTTTCCCGTTCCTCCCGTTCCTCGGCTCTCTCTTGCTGCCGATTGGCATCGACGAGATATTCAAGGGCGCGCGAGTTGCCGTCGAGCACGGAAGAAATGACGGAATAGACCGTCCCATAGATGACTTGGTTGTCCGCAAAGCGCACATCTGCCTTATTGGGATGCACATTGACGTCGACGATCTCGGGCGGAATATCCAAAAAGAGCACATAGAAAGGATATTGCCGCTTCATGAGGTAGCCGGCATAGGCATTGGTGACGGCAGAAGAGACCGTCTGGTTGATCACATAGCGGCCGTTCACGAAGAGGCTCTGATACGTGCGGTTGGATTTGGAGAAATTGCGGTCTCCGATGTAGCCATAGAGGCGGATCCCGTGCTTGTCCGCATCGATCTCATAGCAGTGCGAGAGGATATCGGCGCCATAGATCGCCGCAAGCGCCGCGGGCAGGCCGTCCCCAAAGGAGCGGTATTTGATCTTTCCGTTCGTGATCAGCGTAAACGCGATTGCCGGCCGCGACAGGATGAAGCGCGCCACGATCCCGGCAATATCCCCCTCCTCCTGTGCATCCGATTTTAAGAATTTGAGCCGCGCCGGCGTATTGAAGAACAGCTCGCACACCGAGATCTGCGTTCCGTATGCCCCCGCCGCGGGAAGCACTTCTCCCCGCACGCCTCCCTCCGAGGAGAGCGAAAAGGCATCCTCCCCTTGGACGCGGGAGCAAATTTTTGTCTTGGAAACAGAGGCAATGGACGCCAGTGCCTCCCCGCGAAAACCCAGCGTCGTCACGCCGAACAGGTCGGCGGCCGTTGTCAGCTTGCTCGTCGCATGGGGCTCAAAGGCGTTCGCGAGATCTTCCTTGGCGATCCCCACGCCGTTGTCCGTGACGCGGATCAGCTGTTTCCCGCCCATTTCGATCTCCACCGTGACTTCGGTGGCGCCCGCATCGATGGCGTTCTCGACCAGCTCCTTTACGACAGAATAGGGGCGGTCGATGACTTCCCCTGCCGCGATCTGGTTGTAAACTTCGGGTGAGAGCACATGGATCTTCATTTGATTTTCTCCTTCCACTCAGAAATGAGCGCAAGCGCTTGCATGGGGGTAAGCAGATTGGCGTCGAGCCCGCGAAGTTCTTCCGCAATGTCAAACGCTTGGGAACGAGGTTCTTCCGAAGCCTCCTCGGGCATCTGCTCGGCCTCCTCGATTGCCGCGGGACGGCGCGCCTCCGTTCGCTCCAACACTTTGAGGATCGCCTTGGCACGCTCCGTCACCTCTGCCGGCACGCCCGCCAACGCCGCAACTTCCACACCGAAACTGCGGGAAGCGCCTCCCCGCACGATCTTTCTCAAAAAGACAATGGAGCCCGCAATCTCGCGCACGCTGATCTTATAATTTCTGACTCCGTCGAGCTTTCCCTCCAACTCGGTGAGCTCGTGATAATGCGTTGCAAAGAGTGTCTTGGCGCGCACCTTTTCGGTAAGATGCTCTATGACCGCCCAAGCGATGGACAAGCCGTCGAACGTGCTCGTCCCCCGCCCCACTTCATCGAGGATCAAGAGACTTCTCGGCGTCGCATTCCGAAGAATGTTGGCCACCTCCGTCATCTCCACCATAAACGTACTGCGATCCAAGATGAGGTTGTCGCTCGCGCCGATCCGGGTGAAGATCCTATCGGTGAGCGGGACCTCCGCGCGTTTTGCGGGAACAAAGCAGCCGATGTGCGCCATAAAGACGATGAGAGCCACTTGACGCAAAAAGGTGGATTTCCCTGCCATGTTGGGCCCAGTGATGATCATTGTGCGGTTTTCGTCATCCAGCTTGCAATCGTTGGGGACAAAGCGCTCCCTGCTCAATTTCTCCACGACGGGATGCCTGCCCTCTTCGATGGAAAGCGCCCCCTCCTCCTTGATGATCGGACGGGTATATTTATTCTCCTTTGCCACGACGGCAAACGAGACAAGGCAATCGAGGAGCGCAACGGCGGATGCCACCTGTTTGAGCGCGGGAATATTGGCGGCGAGGATCTGCATGATCTCGGCATAGAGCTGTTCCTGCAACCTGTCCGCTTCCTCATTGCTGCCCAAGATCTTTTCTTCGAGCGCTTTCAGCTCCTCGCTGATATAGCGCTCCCCGTTGGCGATCGTCTGTTTTCTCGTGTAATCGTACGGTACGCGGTCTTTAAAGGAATTGCTGACTTCGATGTAATATCCAAAGACACGGTTATACCCCACTTTGAGCGTTCTTATGCCCGTGCGTTCCCGCTCCCGGGTTTCGAGCTGGGCGAGAAGGTCTTTCCCGTGCACACCGATGCCGCGCAACTCGTCGAGGCGGGCGTTATACCCCTCCCGGATATAGTTGCCCTCTTTGAGCGTCTTGGCGCGCGGATCGATGGCGCGATCCAAAAGAGAACAGAGCTGCTTTGTATCGATCAGTTGGGAACAGATTTCACAGAGGAGGGAGGAAGAAAACCCGGCGAGCTGAAATTTGAGATTGGGTACGACCGCCAGCGACGAAGAGAGCGCCACACAGTCCCACGGCTGCAAATTGCTGTTGGAAATGCGCCCCGTGAGCCGCTCGATGTCTTTCACGCCTCCCAACATATCGTGCAGCCCCATGCGGACGACCGTTGCCTTAAAGAGTTCCTCCACGGCGTCGAGCCGCTTCTCGATCTCTGCCTTGGAAGAGAGCGGAGCAGTCAGCATACCGGCGAGCATCCGAGCCCCCATGCCCGTCTTGGTCTTATCGAGAAGCCACAGGAGAGAGCCATATCGCTTCCCCTCCGCACTGTTTTTGAGAAGTTCGAGGTTTCTCACCGCAATCGGATCCAGCTTCATCGCCTGCGAATCATCAATATATTTCAGCATATTGATATTTCGGAGGCCATGCTTTTGGGTATCGCGCAAATACTCCACGAGCGCTCCCGCCGCCGAGACCGTGGGAGAACGGTCGGGCAGGCCGAGCGCTTCCAATGAGGCCACGGCAAATTGTTCCTTGATGGCTTTCTCGGCATTTTCCGGTTTGAATGCCCAGGGAAGATAGCACGAAAAGTTTGGCAAAATGCCCCGCCGCACCTCCGCTTCCTCCTTGGAGGCAATGAGAAATTCGTCATTGCAGATGATCTCAACGACAGAGAGATTGATGAGTTTGGCGAGGAGCTTTTCCACGCCCTCCTCTTCGCAAGTGCAGAACTCCCCCGTCGTGATATCCGCATACGCGAGCGCGCATCGGTCTCCCCCCTTGTACGCACAGGCGATGAAATTGCTCTTCTTTTCATCGAGAAGGGTCCCCTCGATCACCGTGCCCGCCGAGACGACGCGGATCACATCCCTGTCCACCATCCCCTTGGAGGTCTTTGGGTCGGTGAGCTGCTCGCAAATGGCGACGCGAAGCCCCGCCTCCACGAGTTTTTGAATGTAGGTATCCACGGCATGATAGGGCACGCCGCACATGGGCGCCCGATCTTTCAGCCCGCAATCCCGGCCGGTAAGCGTCAAATCGAGGATGGCGCTCGCTTTCACCGCGTCCTCGAAAAACATCTCATAAAAATCTCCGAGACGATAAAACACAAGGCAATCCGGATAGGCTTCCTTGATTTTTTTCCAGTGCTCCATCATAGGTGAAAGACCCATTGCATCCCCCTTTAAACCATCTCTCCGTAAAGAGATATGCCGTTTGCTTCTGTAATTTTCAGGTTGACGAATTCGCCTACCATGTCTGTTTCGCTCTTGAAATAGCCCATGCGGCCATACTCATCCCGCCCGAGATACAGCCCCTTTTTCGCGTCAAAGTCCTCGCAAAGGATCTCGACCGTCTTTCCGACATACCTTGCGCTCTTCTCGCGCGTCTTGCGGTTGACCAGCGCAATGAGGCGGGTGATCCGATCCTTGGCGACATCCTCCGGGATCCTCCCCTCCATTTGGGCGGCCTTGGTCCCAGCGCGGGGGGAGTAAATGAACGTGAATGCCGACGAAAAATCTGCCGCTTCGACGAGGGACAGCGTGTCCTCGAACTCTTCCTCCGTTTCGGTCGGAAAGGCAACGATGAGGTCCGTCGTCACTTCACAGTCGGGGATCTCCCCTCTGAGCAACGCGAGCTCTTCGAGATACTTTTCCCGCGTATACCGCCGATTCATGAGCCCCAGAATGCGGTTGTTCCCTGCCTGCACCGGCAGGTGAAGATGCTTGCAGATCTTCTTGTGCTTTTTCATGACCGCCACGAGCGCCGGGGAGAAGTCCTTGGGATGCGAGGTCATGAAGCGCACGCGAAAATTGCCCTCCACGGAGGCGACCGCGTCCAAAAGACGGGCAAAATCCACCTCTCCGTCACGGTAGGAATTGACGTTCTGCCCGAGCAGAGTGATCTCCCGATACCCATCGCGCACGAGCGCTTCGACTTCGCGGAGGATGGCGGTGGCACTACGGGAACGCTCCCGCCCGCGCACATAGGGAACAATGCAATAGGAGCAGAAATTGTTGCACCCGTACATGATGTTCACCCACGCATTCGGGTAGCTTGTGCGCACCGGATCGGCATGGTCCTCCGTCTCCTTTCTCTCATCCAAGACGGAGATGACCGTCTTGTTGCCCTTGCGCTTGTCCTCGATGAGCTCCCTGAGGTGCCAGAGATCATGGGTGCCGAACAGGATGTCGATGAAAGGAAATTTCTCCTTTAAGAGCTTGGCTTTCCCCTCTTCCTGGACCATACACCCCCCTACGGCGATGATGAGGCCCTTTTTTTCGCGTTTTAATTTTTTTAATGCGCCGATATTCCCGAAAGCATGGTTCTCTGCGTTTTCGCGGATGCAGCAGGTGTTGAAAACAATGATATCGGCCTCTTCGAGCGGGGCGGATTGGGAATAGCCCGCGGTCTTTAAGATCCCCGCGATCTTCTCCGATTCGTGGAGATTCATCTGGCAACCGTATGTCACGATATGATACTTCATACGACAACCTCCCCGAGCACTTTCCCGACGCTTTCGCGGATCACGAGTTCACAGCGTTCATCCAATGCCGTTTGGCTCCTGTTGATGAGCACGAGATGGCTGCCGCGGAACATATCCACAAACCCGGCGGCGGGATAGACCGTGAGCGACGTGCCCGCCACGATGAGGAGATCGGCCCGAGAGATGGCGTCGATTGCGCCCTCTATGACTTCGCCGTCGAGCGGCTCGCCGTAAAGCACGACATCGGGCTTGATGAGCCCCCCGCACGTGCAGCGCGGAACGCCCTCGGAGGCCGCAATCTGCTCGGCCGAGTAAAATTTATGACACTTCAAGCAATAGTTCCGGTGCACGCTTCCATGCAACTCATAGACTTTCTTGCTCCCCGCGGCCTGGTGCAGACCGTCGATATTCTGCGTGACGACGGCAAGCAGTTTGCCCTTTTCTTCCAGTTCCGCAAGTTTTTTGTGCGCCGCATTGGGCTTGGCCCACAGGGGAAGCATCTTGTCGCGGTAGAAATCGTAAAATTCCCTTGTGTGCGAAAAGAAAAAGCCGTTTGAGAGCATCGTCTCGGGGGGATAGGCATACTTCATGCGGTAGAGACCGTCCTCGGAACGGAAATCGGGGATCCCGCTCTCGGTGGAAACCCCCGCCCCTCCGAAAAAGACGATCCGTTTGCTTTGATCGATGAGTTCTTGTAATGTCATGATAAAATAAATCCTCTGTTCCCTATTATATCACAATGTTGGTAAATTTTCAAGAAAAGCTGACATCGGAAACAAAATTTTTTCTGAAATTACGAATACTGTCCTGTGATATGAAACGCACACTTGTCGTCATCGGCGTGATCCTCGCCATTTGCGGGGTCATAGGCCTCACGCTCTTTTTATTCTTTCTCGGCGTCACCCGCAACGTGACCCTCGACCCGCAAAAGCTCGAACTCGATACATCCTGCATCCATCTATACGACAGTTTGGGGGAACGGATGGAGGAGCCCTCCGCTGAGCCCGCGCGATACGAGACCATGCCGACACACCTCACACGCGCCTTTGTGGCCGTCGAGGACAAGCGTTTTTTTGACCATAAGGGCTTTGACTACCGCCGGATCGTGAAAGCCGCGCTCAAAAACATCGCCACATTTTCATTCAGTGAGGGGGCATCCACCATCTCCCAACAGCTCATCAAAAATACCCATTTGACGAGCGAAAAGACGGTCTCCCGCAAGTTGAAAGAGCTGAAACTCACGCGCATGTTGGAGAAACGGTATACCAAGGAGGACATCCTCGAACTGTATCTCAATTCCATCTATTTCGGGCACAGCGCTTTCGGCATCGGCCAAGCGGCCTACTTTTACTTTGAAAAACAGCCCCAAGCGCTTGAACCGGCGGAGAGCGCCCTGCTCGCCGCGCTTGTGAGATCGCCCAACCGGTATTCCCCCTTTAAGAATGCCGAGGCAAGCCTTGCAAGGCGGAATTTTGTTTTAAAACTCATGCACGAACAGGGCTATTTGGACGAAGCCGCCTATTCGACCGCCCTCACGACGCCCCTCCCCGTCTCGCCCCATCCGCTCGATCACAAAAGTTTCTATCCCTCTCTCGTCTATGAGGAGCTTTCCGAACTTTTCCCCGATGCCGAGACAGGCGAGCTCGGAGACCTCCGCGTCTACACCGCATACGACCCCTCGTTGCAGGAAACGCTGGATGCGCTCCCCGCGCAAAGCGACATCATCGCCATCGTGAGGGGAAATAAAAATAACGCCATCAAGGCCATACGTACGGACGTGGGCCTCCCCAAACGGCTGCCCGCCTCCACGATCAAGCCTCTTCTCGTCTATGGGCCCGCAACGGAGGAAAATCTCATCTCACCCGCCACGCCCATTTTGGACGAAAAAACAAACTTCGGAGGCTACCTCCCCGATGATGCGGACGGCGCCTCGGGCACATATGTCAGCGCGCGGCAGGCCCTCGCAAAGAGCATCAACATCCCGGCCGTAAAACTCTTGAATGCGCTGGGGATAGACCGCGGCATCGGCTACCTCGAAAAGATGGGCCTTTCGGTCGACAGGGAGGACCGCTCCCTCGCCCTCGCGCTCGGCGGAATGCGAGAGGGTTTTTCGCTGCTCTCCCTTGCGGACGGATACGCCACGCTCGCAAACAGCGGATATTACAATCCCTCGGGCACCATCTTGCGCGTAGAAAATACCCGCGGCGACGTTTTATATGAAAAAAGCGCACAGAATACGCGCGTCTTTTCGGAGGATACGGCTTTCTTGGTGACGGACATGCTCAAAACCGCCGCAAAGGAAGGCACCGCGCGAAAGCTGAGATCCCTCCCGTTCGACGTCGCGGCCAAGACGGGCACCAACGAAGTGGGCGGGGTAAACCTCGACGCATACACCATCGCCTACACGACAGCGGACGTCGTGGGCGTGTGGATGGGCAACGCAAACAACCGGCCCGTCTCCATCGCGGGCGGAGGGCTTCCCGCCAATGCCGTCAAGGAGATCCTCTCCGCGCTCTATGCAAAGAGCGCTCCCGCAAATTTTTCCGCGCCGCAGGGCGTCGTCCGTCTTTCGTACGACGGCGAGGCCTATGAGAAAGAACATCGGCTCGTGCGCTCGGACCCCGAGGCCCCTGCCTTGATCGACCCCGTCGAATACTTCCGCGCCTCCGCCCTCCCCACGGAACAGAGCACCCGCTTTACCCGTCCATCCATCAAAAAACCGCAGATTTATATCAAAAATGGGAGCGTAAACATAGTATTATGTCAAACAGAGTACTATGATTACGTCGTAAAAAGAGAAAATCGTGGCACGATCACCACGATATACAGCGGAGAATTCCGCACGAATATTTGCGACAATTCCGTCCAACCCGGAGAAAGTTATCTCTACACGGTCATCCCCTACTATCGAGGCAATGAGGGGACGGCCGCCGTGCTTCCGCGCGTGCAGATCTCCGCGCCGTCCTCGCTACCCGACGAATGGTGGGAATGATCAGAGCTCGATGCGCTCCACCGTTGCAAGCGACTCCTCGATGAGCGCTTCCACGTCAAGTTTTTGCTCCTCTGCTTCCACGGCGGCGAGCTTGGGCCGCGTGGCGGGGAATTCGGGGAGAAAGACCGTGCAGCAGTCCTCATAGGGAAGCACGGAGATATCATAGGTCCCGATCTTTTTGGCGCGCATGATGATCTCGTCCTTATCAAAGCCCACGAGCGGACGGAGCACAGGCAAGGTCACGACGGCATTGGAGGAGGTCATCCCTTCGAGCGTCTGGCTTGCCACCTGTCCGAGGCTCTCCCCCGTGACGAGGCAGCCCGCCTCCACCCTCTTGGCGATGCGTTCGGCAATGCGGAACATGAAGCGCCTCAGGAGCGTGACGTTAAATTCCGCCTTGCACTTTGCGTGGATCTCTTCTTGGATGTGCGTGACCGAGACGGTGCGAAGAAGATGCACCTGCGTATATTGCGACAGCTGCCTTCCGAGTTCGACGACCTTTTCCTTGGCGCCCTCGTTGGTATAGGGATAGCTGTGAAAGTGCAAAAGTTCGACAAAGAGCCCGCGCTTGGCCATCATGTACCCCGCGACGGGAGAATCGATGCCGCCCGAGATCATGAGCAGGCCTTTCCCGGATGTCCCCACCGGCATCCCGCCCGCGCCCTCGCCGAAAGAGCCGAATACCAGCGCGCTCCCTCCGTCGCGGATGTCGATGTAGACGGTATGCTCGGGGTCATGCACGTCGACGGACAGAGCGGGAAAATCCGAAAGCAGGCGTCCGCCGATTGCCGCGCTGATCTCCATGGAGGTCAGCGGATATTTTTTATACCCGCGGTGCGTGACGACCTTAAAGGTCCCCTCGCGGGGCGCAACGAGTTTTGCACAGGCATAGACCGTATCGAGATCGCTATTTACGAGATATCCGATCGAATAGGAATGCACGCCGAACACCTTGGACACGCGCGCGGCGACGTCGTCCGCAAGCTCCTCTGGGAAATTTGCGACAAGCCATCTGCCGCTCGTCCTGTGCAGTTCATGGCGGATCCCTTTGAGGCTTTTTTCGAGATTCATGGAGAACACGTGCTCGAAATAGCCGCGATTCTTGCCTTTCAAATGAATTTCCGCATAGCGGATAATGACAACCTTTTCCATTTATAACTTTCCTTTGAATTCCATTGCCGCGGAGATCATCTCCCGTGCCGCAAGTTCAACTTCCTCCTGTGTCGTCTCGGGGGAAAAGCTGACGCGGAGCACCCCGTCTAAAACTTCCTCGGCGTAACCGCACGCCCTCATCACACGGCTGAATCGCTCTTTGGAGGAGCATGCACTCCCCGTTCCCACGCATACGCCGCGGTCGAACAGCATGCGCTGTAACACTTCTCCGCGCGAATCGATGGCCAAAAGCGTCAGGATGTATGGCGATCCCGCTTCGGGAGAGGCACAGAAAAAATGATATTCGCTCTTCTGCAACCTGTCCCACATGTCGGCGCGGAGCGCGGCGACGCGAGAATAGCTATCCGCAATGCAGGCCGCCCTCTCCGCGGCAGCATAGGCAAAATCCAGGATCCCGAGCACATTCTCCGTGCCGCTCCTCAGGCCGCCCTCCTGCCCTCCGCCGTGGATAAAGGGCGCGAGCGTAAGGTCCTTTCTCTTGATCAATGCCCCCGTTCCCTTTAAAGCGCCGATCTTATGCGCGCTTATGCTGTATAGGTCTACCTCCTTGGGCAACCGAAAAGGCAGCTTGCCGAATGCCTGCACGCCGTCGGAGTGCACGATCACGCGGGGATTTTTGCGCTTTACGCTTCTGGCAATTTCCGCGATATCGTTGATGGCTCCCGTCTCATTGTTCACGTGTACGACGGAAACAAGTGTAGTCCTGTCATCGACGAGCGAAAGAAGCTCCGGGATTTTGACGGAACCATCCAAATTCAGCGGCGCAAAGCGCGGCTCCACGCCGCGGTTTTTGAGCTCCGTGAAACTTCTTTCGATGGCCGAATGCTCCCCCGCCGAGGTGACGGCATTCCCCCGTCTCGCACAGGAAAAAACGGCATGGTTGTCCGCCTCCGTCCCGCAGGAGGTAAAGATGAGTTCGAAGAGGGCGGGATCTGCCACAACCGAGAGAATTTCTTTCCTCGCCTCTTCTATCTTTTTTCGTACGGCGAATCCACCCCCGTAACGCGCGGAGGGATTGTAGTACAATTCACGATATTCTCGGGCGGCGCGCTCAAACGCACTTTCAAGAGGGGGCGTCGTCGCTGCATTGTCAAGGTAAATCATTTGCGCTCCAACTTATTACGGCCGGCCGTAAAGACGATGTTTTCCAAGAGTTGACGGCGGCATTCGAGTACATAGAGATCTTTCCCGAGCGTCGTCGATTGCACGATATAGATCATTTCTTTCCCCTCTGCCGGTTGCTTGTTGGGCGTGCAGCGGATGATTTTTTTCCCGCCAAGTCCCCGCAGGGCATTTTGATAGGCATCGCTGTCCACCCACCCGATCTGCATGATCCTGTCCGACTTCAACGTCGTGAGGAATTTCCGCTTGCGGCCGTTGAATACCTTTGTGATGCGGATCTCATCCTCCACAAACGTATAATCATAGCTGATGTTAAAGCGGTTCTTTAAAAACCAACAGATCAGGCCAAACCCGATGAGGATCAGCAGCGTTCCGAACCACTCCACAAGCAAAAATGTCCGCTGCATGCTATCGAGCTCTTCATTGGTCACGGTCCCCACAACGATCCGAAAGGAGAGAAGCGCACCCCCTCCGATCCCTATGACAAAGAAAATGATCGCAAGCACTTTAAAAGCCATATACAGACGGCTCTCTCCGCGGCTGTTGACGGAAATGGCGCTCTCCTCATAAAATCCATCTTTAATCATCAGAATTCCACTCTCCCTTCATATATTTTTTCAACGTTCCCGGTGAGCGTGACGCTCCCGTCCTCGTCGATATGTACGGTGAGATCTCCCCCGCGCACTTTGACCGTGATATCGCCGTCGGCCCGGCAATGTCCGCAGGCGACGCTCATCACGGCCGCGGCGGCCGCACCGGTACCGCTCGCATACGTCTCGCCGTTTCCCCTCTCCCACGCGCGCATCTTGACGGTGCTCTCGTTTACGACGCGCACAAATTCCACATTGGGATGCCGCGGGAACATTTGGTTCTCGGCGAGAAGAGGACCGTATTCCCCCACCGGGAAATCCTCCACTTTGTCGCAGAACACGACGCAATGCAGACTGCCGAAATCCACAAGCCCGCCGCAGCGGCCGTTTGAGGGCGAGAGAAGTTTCCCCACCGCGGCGTGCAATTTTGTCTCCATCGTTTCGGAAAGCGTGGGCTTGCCGAGGTTGACGCAGGCCGATGTGACAATGCCGCCAAAGCAATACACGGTCACCTCCAACACCCCGCTCATCGTTTGGATGCGCATACAGTCCTTGCGCACGATGTTGCGCTCATAGAGATACTTTGCAACGCACCGGATGGCATTGCCGGCGACACTGCCCTCGCTGCCGTCCTGATTGAAGATGCGCATGCGGGCATCCGCACACTCGGAAGTTTCGATCAACACGATGCCGTCTCCGCCGATCCCATAGTGGCGGCTGACAAAGTTGACCGCGAGCGACTCGGGGCAGGTGATGCGCCCGTCCATATTGTCAAAAAAGATATAGTCGTTGCCGCAAGACTGCATCTTCACGAAATCGATGGAAGTCTTTTTCTTGCGCAAGTTGTTGATATCCACCAATTCGGTATTGTATTCGGTAAACTTGCTCGCAATGATGTCGCAGAGCGCCCGCGCCGTGTCCAGAGAGGTCAGAACCGTGACGCCGAGTAGGATGGCATGATGATGCAATTCGATGTAGTCGTTGATCGAGTCGACGTCCGTCTTGCCCGTATAGATGATGTAGTCGATCTTCCCCTCATCCATGAGCTTGGAGACGCGCTTGGTCGCTTTGAGCCGCTCCACAACGGTGACGTCCACGCCGAGATCGGAGATGACCTTTGCGGTGCCCGCCGTGGCATATAGATTGCACCCGAGATCGGCAAATTTCTTGGCAATCGAGACGAGCTCGAATTTATCTTGGTCGTTGACGGTAAAATAGACGCCGACGGGACGATCCTTGGTGGGATGACACATTTTGAATCCCGCGGAGACGAGGCCTTTGAAGAGTGCCTCCTCAATGGTCTTGCCGATGCCGAGCACCTCCCCTGTGGACTTCATCTCCGGCCCCAGCTGGGAATTGACGTCATTCAGCTTTTCAAATGAGAACACGGGGACCTTTACGGCGACATAGGGCGAATCGGGATACAGCCCCGTGCCGTACCCGAGCTTTTTCAGCTTTTGGCCGGCCATGATCTTTGTGGCAAGTTCCACCATCGGGACGCCCGTAACTTTTGAAATATACGGGATGGTGCGGGAAGCGCGCGGATTGACCTCGATGACATACAGCCGGCTGCGGTAAATCAGAAATTGTATGTTGATGAGGCCCTTGGTTTTGAGTTCGAGCGCAAGCTGTGTGGAAACCTCCACGATGCGCCCTTTCATGGCGTCCGAAAGATGGTATGGAGGATAGACGGCAATGGAATCTCCCGAGTGCACCCCCGCCCGCTCCACGTGCTGCATGATGCCGGGGATCAGAACATCTTTGCCGTCGGAGATCGCATCCACTTCGAGCTCGCTCCCCATGAGATATTTATCGCACAAGACGGGATTCTCGATGTGCTGGGCAAGAATGACATCCATGTAGCGGATGATGTCGTTTTCGGTGAATGCAATGGTCATGTTCTGCCCGCCGATGACATAGGACGGACGGAGGAGAACGGGATAGCCGAGCTGCTTCGCGGCCCCGATTGCCTCCTCGCGCGTCATGACGGTGAAGCCCTGCGGACGGGCAATGGAGAAGCGCTCCAAAAGCGCGTCAAACCGCTCCCTGTCCTCCGCCATGTCCACACTGTCCGCGGGCGTTCCCATGATGCGCACGCCCCGCTTGGCGAGATAGGCACACAACTTGATCGCCGTCTGTCCGCCAAAGGTGATGACGACGCCATACGGCTTCTCCACGTCGATCACGCTCTGCACGTCCTCCGGCGTCAACGGTTCGAAATACAGCCGGTCCGCCGTGTCAAAGTCCGTGGATACCGTCTCCGGGTTGTTATTGATGATGATGACCTCATAGCCGAGCTGTTTGAGCGTCCACACGCAATGCACGGAAGAATAGTCGAATTCTATCCCCTGCCCGATGCGTATGGGGCCCGAGCCGATGACGATCACGCGCTTTCTCTTGCTCTTGGAGATAAAGGATGCCGCTTCGTCATGTTCGAGCGGATCGAATATGGAATAGAAGTACGGAGTCTGTGCGGAGAATTCTGCCGCGCATGTGTCCACCATTTTGAAACACGCTCTTCTGTGCATCGGGAGCGCCTCGCCCGAGAGGCGGCGGAGCACCGCATCGGGATAGCCCAAGCGCTTCCCCTCCAAATACATGCGCCTTGTGAGTTTGCGTCCGGAGATCTCCCGCTCAAACTTGACGAGGTGCAGGAGTTTCTCCAAAAACCACTCGTCGATCTGTGTGATCTGATAGATTTCGGCGACAGAGATCCCCGCTTTGAGGGCTGCAAATACGGCAAAGATGCGCTCATCCGTCTGCTTGTGAAGTTCGTTATAGAGTTCCCCCATCCCCATCTCCGCAAATTTGGGATGGTCGATCGTATCGAGGGAGATCTCCGCGCCGCGGACGGCTTTCATGATGGCTTGCTCAAAGGACGTGCCGATTGCCATGACCTCGCCCGTTGCTTTCATGCGCGAGCCCAAGCGCCTACCCGCATAGAGAAATTTATCGAATGGCCACTTGGGAAGTTTTACAACGACATAGTCGAGCGCCGGCTCGAAACAGGCAAAGGTCTTTCCCGTCACATCGTTCTTGATCTCATCGAGCGTATAACCGAGCGCAATCTTTGTTGCGACCTTTGCTATGGGATACCCCGTCGCCTTGGAGGCAAGCGCCGAGGAGCGCGACACGCGCGGGTTTACCTCGATCACGGCATATTCAAAGCTATCGGGATAGAGTGCAAATTGGCAGTTGCAGCCGCCCTCGATGCCCAGCTCCGTGATGATATCCAGCGAAGCCGTGCGCAGCATTTGATATTCCTTATCGGACAATGTGACGGCAGGCGCGATGACGATGGAATCCCCGGTGTGGACCCCGACGGGATCGAAGTTTTCCATGGAACAGACGGTGATGACATTGCCCGCGCCGTCGCGCAGGACTTCGAACTCGATCTCTTTCCAGCCCCCGATGAACTTTTCGATGAGAACTTGATGGATGGGAGAAAGCATCAGCCCGTTGTGCGCCGTCAAGCGCAATTCGGCCTCGCTGTAAGCTACTCCACCACCCGCGCCGCCCAACGTAAAGGCGGGCCGCACGATGACGGGAAATCCCAGCTTTTCCGCAATGGCAACGCACTCATCCTCCGTATAGGCGATATCGGAGGGGACGACGGGCTGGCCGATTTTTTGCATGGTCTCCTTGAAGAGCTCGCGGTCCTCGGAACGGTCGATGGCATCCAATTTGGTGCCGATGAGTTTTACGCCCCATTCGTCGAGAAACCCGCTCTTGGCAAGGTTACAGCCCAGCGTTAATCCCGTCTGCCCGCCCAACGAAGCGAGGAGAGAATCCGGGCGCTCCTTGATAATGATCCGCTTCAACGTGGCCTCGGTGAGAGGTTCGAGGTAGATCTCATCCGCAAGCATCTTGTCCGTCATGATGGTCGCGGGATTGGAATTGCATAGGACAACGTTGCAACCCGCGTCTTTGAGAACGCGGCACGCCTGTGCCCCGGCATAATCAAACTCTGCCGCTTGTCCGATCACGATGGGACCGGAGCCGATTACAAGCACCTTTTTGATATCTTCTCGCCTGGGCATTTTTCACCTATTCCACATGAGAGTTCCGACGTTCTTTCATCCTCTTTACGAACCGGTCGAAGAGGAAGTTCGCGTCATGCGGGCCGCTGCAAGCCTCGGGATGGAATTGCACCGTGAAAGCGTCGCATTCGGGATAGTCCATGCCCTCGCAGGTGCCGTCGTTGGCGTTGATAAACGAAAGTTTTCCCCGGGGCACACTCTCGGCCACCACCTCATAGCCATGGTTCTGAGAGGTGACGAACACTCTGCCCGTATTAAGATCGCGCACGGGCTGATTTGCGCCACGGTGCCCGTACTTCATCTTGCGCGTTCTTCCGCCCATGGCGAGCGCAAAGAGTTGGTGCCCGAGGCAGATGCCGAAGATAGGCCGTTTGCCCGCCAATTTTTGAATGTTTTGGATCGCAACCACGTTGTCGGCGGGATCTCCCGGTCCGTTCGTCAGCATGATGCCGTCGGGATCGAGGGCGAGGGCCTCCTCGGCGGGATAACAGGCGGGCACGACCGTGACGCTGCACCCCCGCTTTTCGAGTTCCCGTTCGATATTGTACTTTGTACCGAAGTCATAGAGGACAACGCGGAGCCCCTTGCTCCCCTTTCGGGTGACGGAAGCTTGACAGGTCGTGGCCGCAACGGCCCCCTCAATGCGGTAGGAATCGAGCGCCGAGAAGTCGGAAAAAGGCTGAAAGGTGACGGCCGCGTTCATGACGCCGACCTCCCGTACGATGCGGGCGAGTTCGCGCGTATCGATGCCGTAAACGGCGGGAATATTCTGCTCTTTCAAGTATTGCGAAAGCGTCTTTTCCGAACGAAAATTGGACGGCACGTCGCATTTTTCGCGCACGACATAGGCACTGAGCCAACATTTATTGCTCTCGAAATCGGGTGGGATCACGCCGTAATTGCCGATCAGCGGAAACGTTTGCGTGACGATCTGGCCGAAATAGCTCGGGTCTGTGAGCGTTTCGAGATACCCCGTCATGCCGGTTGTAAATACCAGCTCGCCCACCGTCTCCCTCTCCGCGCCAAAGGAATACCCGGTAAAAACTTTTTTGTTTTGCAGTGTCAGATAGATTTTTTTATCCATGTTGCCTCAAAAACAAAAGCTCCGAATATCGTAAAAAAGGCTGATTCCGAAAAATCAGTCTCCATGCGCCATCGACATCGAAAGGCGAAACAGAATGCACGCCCGCAGAGGAGTTCCTTGCAGACCGCAATTTCCCGTCAGTTGTGCCCCTGCACCCCCTCCGATCAATTCTTGGGCAGTGCAGCGGATGAACGTGATGTCCGACATGTCTCAACCTTTTCCCGTATTATAGCACACCAAAAAATTTCCGTCAAGCATTGGGCGGGGGCATCGAAGATATTTTCTGCCTTTTGACCCAATTCCGAGAACAAATTTGCCGTCATTTCTCTATTTTACATAGTACTATTTCAGACATAGTACATCGCAAAAACCACTATATATGCCCCTCTGAGCAATAAAAAAATCCCCTATGCGGTATGCACAGGGGAAAACGGTTACTCTTCAAGCTCGCTCTGAAAATCCGGATAAAATTTCAGGATGTCCGCCTCGGTAAAGCATTCTTCGTAGGGCTTCATAAAGGGAACACGCTTATAGAAGCTGAATTTGTCCTCGGAATCTTCCGTTGCAAAGGTACAGATGTATTTGCGCGGTGTCTCCTTGACATTGATGCACCCACTTTCCGCGTCATAAGTAAACGTCTTACGCCGCGTGTGAATGTGGATCACTTCTTTTGTCCTTTCGTAGCTGATCACCGTCCCCATCGAGAATGAGAGCTGATACCATCCGTAGACGGTAAAGAGCGCTATGATGGCGACCCCGCCGATGATCATGAACCCGATCACGCCGTTAAAGGCAAACAGGAGGGAGACCAAGATGAGAATCAAGAGCGGGATGCAGATCAAAAGCACGATCCGCTTCATGCTTTTCACATAGCGTATGATCGGCTCTTTCATTTCTTTTGCTCCTTTAAGGTGTAGCCGTATGTGCCAAGCACATCTCCCGCCACACGATACGACCCATTCGTATAGGCGACCAGCCTCTCGGGAGCGGGGCGGCCGTTCTTGATCACTTCCTCCCGCGCCAAGACATTCAACACTTCCCCGAAGAAAACGGCATGCGTGGGCAAATCAACGCGTTTGATGACCTTACATTCGAGGCTCAACGGGCTCTCCTCGACATGGGGGCACTTGACCTTGATCCCCTTTCCGCGCGTGATCCCCGCAGCGGCAAATTTATCGGTGTCCTTTCCCGAGGTCACGCCGCAGATATCCATTGCCCGGGTAAGCGGTGCGTCGATGAGGTTGACCGTAAATTCTCCCGTGCGCTCGATGATCGGGAACGAGTGGCGGTTGTAACGAACGGAGATCGTGACGATGGGCGGCTCCGAATTGACCGTTCCCGCCCACGCAAGCGTGAGGGCGTTATTCTCACTCTCATCCCCGCAGGTGACGATCACCGCAGGCAAAGGCGCAAGGCACGTCGACGGCTTTAATTGAATTTTCATAGGTTATCTCCTTTCATACCAAAGGCGCAACTGTGTACACAGCGCATTGCTTTCATCAAAGGCCTCCAATGTCGTTCCGTCCTGTGTGTCCTCGCGGTAAAACGAGAGCGTTTCGCCCTCCTTGGCCTGTTTGGAGTAGGAAATGTGAAAGCCCGTGATTTGCAATTCATTCAACTCCTCCATTGTGAAGCAATCGAGGAAGAAGTCGGCATATTTTGCATTGTTTGCATGCAAATAGTGATCGCAATTGCTGTTTCCGACGGACAAGCGCCTGACCAACCGGCCGTTTCGGATGCGCGGGATCTTCCAGAACGGGACTTCCAGCGCTTTCTCGTCGCGGTAAGGGCATTTGGTGTGCGTCTCCCCGAGACGGTCGGGCGTAAGGAGGGAAAAGCTCTTCAAGTCGACGAGGCACCAACGTGAAGCAAGGAGCGCGACCGCCTCCCCTTCGCCATCCGTCACGCGATAATCTCGCTCAAAGATCACATGCCGGGGAGGAAGAGGCCACGTCTCCACGGTGAGCACATCTCCCAACCGGATGGGACGGAGAAATTTGCAATGCGTGCTCACCACGATAAAGCCGTAGCCGAGCGGTTTCAGAGCTCCATAACCGAATCCCAGCTCGTCCGCGCTCCCTCCCGCCGATTCTTGCGCCAGTTCGAGCAATGCAGACAGTTTGAGTTCGTCTTTGAAATCAAAATCCGAATATTTGAGCATATACGTTTTGACATTGGAATAGCTCATAATATCTCAATTCTACCATGTTCCCTTGAAAATGTCAAGAGTCCGCGGAAAGAAATTCAATAGACGAAGTGACGATGGTCTTGGCGAGTTTTTCTTGATAGTCCCTTGTCAAAAGAAGCGCCTCATCCTCCGCATTGGACAAAAAGCCGCATTCGACAATGACGGACGGGACCTCCGAACAATTGAGCACATAGTAATCTCCGGCAAGTGCTTGCGTCTTTTTCACGCACTCCGGCATGCCGTTGAGGTTGCTCTGGATCATGCGGGCAAGCGCGACGGAGCCGGAGACATCTTCGCGGAAAAATACCTGTGCGCCGCGCCGCGAGGACTGTGAAAAGAAATTTTGATGGATGGAAATCACAATGGACGGCGCGCTTTTGTTGATGATCTCCGCCCGTTTTTCCATATCCCGCCGTTTATATCCCGCGGTCGCAACTCCATAGAGCCCCGCCTCGGTGGGACGCGTCTGGACGACAAAAAACCCGGCATCCTCAAACTCGCGCGCAAGGATTCGGGATATAGCGAGGTTGATATCGCTCTCCTTGGTCCCCGTACTCGTTCCCACGACGCCGCCGTCTACCCCGCCGTGTCCCGCATCGATGACGACGGTGAGCCGCAAAGATTCCGCGGCCGTCCGTGCAAGCGCAAAAAAACAGATCCCGAACGTGACCGCAACGGCAAGTGCAAGACTGATAAATCCAAAAACGACGCGATGCCGATATAAAAAGCCCATACGCTATTGTATGAGCTCTTTTCCGATTGTAGAAGCCTGTTCGGTCTCGCCCCGCGGCTACTTTTGCTTCAAGAATGAATGGATGGCCCGAGCCGCTTTGCGGCCTGCCCCCATGGCAAGGATGACGGTCGCCGCCCCGGTCACGGCGTCACCGCCCGCAAACACGCCCTCGAGGGCCGTCCTGCCATCCTCATCCGCTTGGATTTCGCCATGCTGTTGAAAGACAAGCCCCTTTGTGGTGCGCGCGAGCAGCGGATTGGGCGACGTTCCGAGTGCGGGGATGATGCAATCCGCCTCAATCGTCACAAGATTTCCCGTGGGGATGGGACGACGTCTGCCCGAGGCATCCTGTTCCCCGAGCCGCATTTCAGCGCACAAAAGGCCGCGGACTTCGTCATTTTCGGTGAGCACTTCTTTGGGGCCCAAGAGAAAACGAAACGCGATCCCCTCCTCTTTTGCGTGCACGATCTCCTCCCTCCGCGCAGGGAGCTCCTCCTCCGTTCGGCGGTAAACCACCGTCACTTCCGAACCCAATCTGCGGGCACAGCGCGCCGCGTCCATGGCGACGTTCCCCCCGCCCACGACGATGACCCTTTTCCCAAAGAAAATCGGCGTTTCGGCATTCTCCGTGTAGGCTTTCATGAGATTGATGCGCGTCAGATATTCATTGGCGGAGAACACGCCGCGGGCGTTCTCCCCCGGCACGTGCATGAAATTCGGAAGCCCCGCGCCCGTCCCGAGAAAGACGGCTTCATAGCCCTCCTCGAAGAGTTCCTCGATTGTCTCCGTCCTCCCGATGACGGCATTTAAGACAAATTCCACGCCCTGAGAGCGAAGTTCTTCCAGCTCACGGCGCACGATCTCCTTTGGCAAACGGAATTGGGGGATGCCATAGACAAGCACGCCGCCCGCAAGGTGCAGCGCCTCGAACACCGTGACACGATAGCCGAGCCGGGAGAGCTCCCCCGCGCAAGACAGCCCAGCCGGGCCGGAGCCCACGACCGCCACGCGGCGGCCGTCAACGCTTCGCGGCGCGGGGACTGCGGAATGGGCCATGTGATAGTCCGCAACAAAACGTTCGAGACCGCCGATCGAGACTGCCTCATCCATCTTGTTCCGCACGCACCGCCCCTCGCACTGCCGCTCCTGCGGGCACACCCTGCCGCAAACCGCCGGGAGCGCATTGGTCTCGCGGACGATTCGGTATGCTTCTTCAAAATCCCCCTCCGCGACTTTCTTCACAAAATCGGGAATATTCACGCCGACGGGACAGCCCGATGTGCACGGCCGCGCCTTGCAGTGGAGGCAGCGCTGCGCCTCGGAGATCGCCTCGTTTTCTTGATATCCGCCAACGACTTCTTGAAAGTTTTTGATTCTTTCCGAAGGCTCTTGCACGGACATGGTATGCCTTGATTGGGTCATTGTTTGTCCTCCACCTGCTTCCGATACAACCTGCAATGGCGCTCGCGCGCCTCGTTCTCAAAGCAGAGATATGTCTTATTGCGTGAGATCGCCTCGTCGAAATCAATGAGATGAGCGTCGAAATCGGGGCCGTCCACACAGGCAAATTTCATTTCTCCCCCCACCGTTACCCGGCAGCACCCGCACATGCCCGTGCCGTCGATCATGATCGGATTCATGCTTGCAATCGTTTTGACGCCATAGGGGCGGGTCGCGGCGGCAACAAATTTCATCATGGGAAGCGGCCCTATGGCAAACACGGCATCGATATCCTTTTCCGATTCGAGCAGTCGTTGCAGGGGCACGCAGACGCTTCCTTGCTCCCCCGCGGTGCCGTCATCCGTCGTGAGGTATCGTTGCTTTGAAACCTCCTTGAATTCTTCTTCGAGGATCACGAGTGCGCGGGAGCGAAACCCGACCACGGAGATCACCTCCGTTCCCCGCTCCGAGAGCGCACGCGCCACGGGCAATGCGATGGCGCACCCCACACCCCCTCCGACCACAATGGCACGGCGGTATCCCTTGGTCGGCGTGGGCGTACCGAGGGGGCCCACAAGGTCGCAGATCTCATCCCCCTCTTGCAGTTCGGCGAGCGTCATCGTCGCACTCCCGACCGTCTGAAAGATGAGACGGATGGTGCCCTCTCCCGTCCCCGCAATGGTGAGCGGGATGCGCTCCCCCTCGGCATTCACCCGCAAGATGACAAACTGCCCCGCTTGCGCCTTGGCGGCGATCCGGGGCGCTTCCACTTCGATGCGCACCACATTTTCATTCAACTGTTCGCGCCTTATGATCCTATTCATCCAAACCGTTCCTTTCAATCGTACACTTTTTATCGCATTCTATTATAATTCCCCGCAAAAGATTTGTCAACTGAGGATATAATATTTTGCATAAACCGCCCGTGATTATTTGACAGATACAGAAAAAGAGTATATAATGGTAAAAAAGTAAACAAAGACCATTGGGAGAGTTTTATGGCGAACGTTAAGATCGTCACCGACTCAAACAGCGGCATCACCCAAAAAGAAGCAGAAAAACTGGGAATTTTTGTGCTTCCGATGCCCTTTTTGATCGACGGTGAGGAGTATTTTGAGGATATTAACCTCACGCAACCTCAATTTTATGAACACTTAAAGGCGGACGCGGCCGTCTCGACCTCGCAGCCGTCCACGCTGAGCGTCACGGAGCTCTGGGAAAAGCTGCTTGCGGATGGCAGTGAGATCGTGCACATCCCCATGTCCAGCGGCCTCTCCGAATCCTGCCATACGGCGGAGCGGCTTGCCAAGGAATATGGCGGCAGAGTTCAGGTGGTAGACAACCAGCGCATCTCCATTACGCAAAAGCAGAGCGTCTATGATGCACTCACGCTTGCCAAATCGGGAAAGACCGCGGCGGAGATCAAAGAAGTCCTCTTGAAAACCAAGTTCGACAGCAGCATCTACATTTCTCTCGACACGCTGAAATTCCTCAAAAAGGGCGGACGCCTTACGCCCGCGGCGGCCCTCGTCGGAACACTGCTCCGCATCAAGCCCGTCTTGCAGATCCAAGGCGAAAAACTCGATGCTTTCAAAAAAGTGCACACATTGAAACAGGCCAAGGAGGTCATGATCGCGGCCGTCAGAAATGACCTCGACACGAGATTTAAAAAATATATGGAAGCGGGCGAAATGACCGTTGCCGTTGCGCACACGCAAAACTTCGAGGAGGCAAAGCTCTTTCTCGAAGAGCTTGCGGCGGCTTTCCCTCTCTGCAAGACGACCTTTGCAGATCCTCTTTCCCTCTCTGTCTCCTGCCACATCGGCCCGGGCGCTCTCGCCGTTGCGTGCACCCGCGAAATCAAGTAACAAAAAGTCTCCCCGCCATCAAGAGCGGGGAGGCTTTTTAATTTTTCTTTCCCTTGCGTTTTCTGGTCTCACGGACCACTTGTTCAAAGCCCTTGTCCGAGGGAGTATAATAGATCCTGTCCTTTAAGGAATCGGGCAAATACTGCTGTTCGATATACCCTCCGTAATCGTGAGGGTATTGATACTTTGCGCTGTCCGCTTTCATTTCTTTGCTCCCGTAGGAGTTGTCTCTCAGATATTTGGGGATATCGTCATCGCGATTTTCTTTTGCGTCGGCCCGTGCGGCATCCATTGCCATAACGACGGTGTTGCTCTTCTCCGCCTCGCAAACATAGATGATGGCCTCCGTCAAGGGAAGCAACCCCTCGGGATATCCCATGTTTTTGAAAGCAGTCAGCGCAGAAACGGCCACGACAAGCGCATTGGGATCGGACATCCCCACATCCTCGGCGGAGTGCGCAATGAGACGGCGGAACACGAGGAGCGGATCGCCGCCCCCCTCGATGAGCCGCATGGCATAATATAGCGCCGCATTTGCATCGCTTCCGCGCAAAGATTTGCAAAATGCCGAGAGGATATCGTAATAAAGATCTTCGTTAAAGGACAGCGCCTTGCGTTGGATAGACTGTTCCGCATCGGCAAGGGTGACGTGGATCACCCCCTCTTCATCGGGTGCGGTCGTGAGCACGGCGAGTTCCAGCGCATTGTAGGCCGTTCTGAGGTCCCCACCCGCCGTGACGGCAAGATGCTCCAAGGCTTCGTCGTCCACGTTTGCATTGTATGTCCCAAGCCCCTTTCGTTTGTCGTGCAGGGCGTGCTCCAAGGCGCCACGGATCTCGGCCGTCGTCAACGGTTCGAAATGAAAGACGCGGCAACGCGAGACAATGGCGGGCGTCATGGACGCATACGGATTTTCCGTCGTCGACCCGATAAAGATGATGGTGCCTTGCTCGATGGCAGGCAAAAGCGAATCAGACTGCGTCTTATTGAATCGATGACATTCGTCAAGCATGAGATAGGTGCGTTTGCCGAACATCTTCAAATTGTTGCGCGCCTGCTCCACCGCTCTCTTGACATCGGCAACGCCCGCATTGACGGCATTCAGTTTGATGAATTCTCCGTTGGTCTGGGCGGCAATGATATTGGCGAGCGTCGTCTTGCCGCAACCGGGGGGGCCCCAAAAGATACAACTGCCGAGGCGGTCGAGGGAAATAGCGCGGCGAAGCAGGGAGCCCTCCGCAACGAGATGGCTTTGCCCGACGAAGTCCTTTAATGTGGAGGCGCGCATTCGCTCGGCAAGCGGTTTGGCGCGTTCCTCGTTGTCGTTAAAATCAAATAGATCCATGACTTTTAATCGCGAAGCAGGAGTTGAATGGCTTCCGTCTTTGCCTTGCCGAGTTCGTAACCCTTTTGGTATGCAAATTCGAGATCTTTCACCGCATACTGATCCATGCTCCCGAGCTCGGGTTCGAGCCAAAGATTGACATATTTGCGCATAATATGTTTGCGCTGCGTGGTGCGGGTGTCCATGATATCGATGCAGCGAAGCAGGGTGTCGATGAGCGTGCCTTTCACTTCCTTTTCTACCATCAAGTTGCCGAGCACATCAACGGCGACGATCACATCCGCGCCCATTCTTCGCAACTCCCGCGTGGGAACGCGTTCGAGGATCCCGCCGTCCACAAGCATTTTATACTTTCCGATAGATGCAGGCGTGAAGATCCCGGGGATCGAGCTGGAAGCGATGACGGAATCGACGACGTTCCCCTCCCGAAGAACGACGACGCGGCCCTTGATAATGTCCGTCGCAACACATGCGAAAGGGATCTCCAATTCATCAAAATTTTTCTCACCGATGAGGGAGGCAATGCGCTTTCTCGCCCGGGTCATCTTCATGAGCCCGTTTCCGCGGATGGGCGCAAGGTTGAGGGAGGCGAGATCGAACAGTTTGAGGTCGATGACGGCATCTTTCATATCCTGCGGAGATATCCCCGCACAATAACACGCCCCCACGATTGAACCCATCGAACAGCCCGTTACATAATCGGGACGGATCCCCGCTTCCTCCAATGCCTGCAAAAATCCGATATGTGCCACACCGCGGGACCCGCCCGATCCGAGTGCAAGTCCGAATTTTTTCATAAATTCCTCCTTTTGTGCATATGTAGAACATATGACGCGTTCCCGTAAATTTCCCTCCGCTCTGATCTCTCTGGCGGCGGTCGTTGCGCTGATCCTCTTTCTCATATTTCCCGCGCGCTATGCCGCGAGCGTGAAAGAGGGAATTGCGCTGTGGGCCGTAAGCGTACTTCCCGCCACACTCCCCTTTCTCTTTTTAACTGCTTTTTTGACAAGACAAGCCATCTTCTCGCGCATCGCAAGGTGCTTTTCTCCGATTTCGCAAAGATTGTTCGGCGTCTCGGGGGCGGGCGCGTGCTGCATGCTCATCTCGGCCGTTTCGGGCTACCCCGTCGGGGCAAGAACGGTGCTCGATTTGACAAATGCGGGATGCCTCGACCACGGCGAGCGCTTTCGGACGGCCGCGCTGTCGACCACCACAGGGCCTGCTTTTCTCATAGGCGCCGTGGGCTACGGCATGTTTCACAACAGTGCAATCGGATGGCTGCTCTTCGCCTCTCATCTGATCGGGATCTACGCCGTCGGGATCGTGATGCACTTACGGACAAAACACAGAGCCGAACGCTTTTATCTGCCCGCCTCGCCCCCGTTCTCCCTCTCGGAAGCCCTCTCGAACTCCGTGCTGTCCGTCCTCTGCGTGGGGGGAGCCATTGCCATTTTTTATGCTTTCGGAGCCATGATCGCCGATATCGGTGCCGCATGCCGCGTTCCGACGGAGATAACGGCCGTTCTTCGGGGCCTATTGGAGATGACAACGGGTTGCTCGCTATTCTCGGAGACAACCACGGCGCTATCGCTCGCCTTTTGCAGTTTCTTTGTCACTTTCGGCGGCCTGTGCGTTCTCGTGCAACAGCTTGCTTTCCTGATCCCGGCAGGCATTTCCGCTCCCCGCTTTATTCTCGTAAAATTTTTACAGGGCATCGTTGCGGCGCTCGGGACTTTTCTGCTGGCCACGCTCGCGGGGATCTAATTGTATGCCCCCAATATCTTGAATTCCTCACAGTAAGCCTGCGCCTCGGAAATTGCCTTTTTGACCCATTCCGCGGAGATATCTCCCGCAAATTCGATAAAAAAGCGGTATTGATGAAAGGCATTCTTCACCGGGCGCGATTCAATGCGCGTTAAATTCAAGCTGTGGCGGAGGAAGATTTTTAAGAGCCCGAGAAGAGACCCCGGCCTGTCCGCGCATACGGCCGAAAAGAACACCATTGCGCTGGAAGCGGGCAGTTTTCCCCTCCGCTCCACGAGAACAAAGCGCGTGAAATTTCCCTTGTTGTCTGCAATATTTTCTTTGGATAGAACAACTCCCTCCCGCACGACATGGGCCCCCACGATCCCGGCGGAATGAGCATCCAGCATGTCCAAGCTCTCGGCGGTCGCCGACGTATGGACAAACTCTGCCTCCGGAAAGTGTGCACTCAGATATTCCGCACATTGGGTGATGGCCTGTTCGTGGGAATAAATGCGCTCGATCTCATCGATTTGCACCCCATCGAGCATTGCGAGGCGATGATCGATGGGAAGCGGGAATTCCCGAACGGCGAAGATCTCCTTTTCTTCGAGCAGATCGAGGCACTCGAATATTCCGCCGTTGAGAGAGTTTTCCACGGGGAGAACGGCGTAATCCGTCTCTTGATCGAGCAACATCTGCACGGCCTCCGTGAAAGTGTGACAGAGCACGATCTCCTCTCCCCTGCATAGACTCTGTGCCGCGAGCTCGGAATAGCTGCCCTCCGGCCCGAGACAACTGACCCGTTTTTTTGGAACGGTATTTCTCTCTTGATTTTCCATTCAAATGTTTCTCCGTATTCTTTCATATCCATTCAAAGGCAGGGTCACGGCCGTTCTTCTTTGACAATGTTCCCCCCAAGGTTCCCCTATCATCGTGCCAAAGAACAACATTGACTGCATCCGTTTCCCCATTCAAATGGACCACAAATTCTTTAAACTTTTTCGGCGATGTCAAGGATGAGCCGCTCCGTGTCCTCCCAGCCGAGGCAGGGATCGGTGATGGACTTTCCGAAGATCAAATCGTGCTCCTGACATCCCTCGACCAAGAAGCTCTCGATCATAAATCCCTTTACGATCCGCTTGAAATCTCTATCGTACAGGCGGTTTTGGAGCACCTCCTCCACAATGCGGACTTGCTGGTCGAAGCGCTTTCCGGAATTGGAGTGGTTGGCATCCACCACGATGGCGGGATTTTTCAATCCGCCCTCCGTATTTTCATAGCTCTCCAAAACTTGCATCACCGTCTCGTAGTGGTAATTGGGAATGTCGTTGCCGTAGTTATCCACACGGCCGCGCAAGACGGCATGCGCATACGGGTTGCCCCCCGTCTTTACTTGCCAATTGTGATATTTAAAGACCTGTGCGCTCTGGGTGGCATAAATGGAATTGATCAGCACGGGGATGCTCCCGCTCATGGGATTCTTGATCCCGACGGGAAGTTCGATGCCGCTGGACACCAATCGGTGCATTTGGTTCTCGCTCGAACGCGCCCCGATGGCGACATAGGTCACGAGATCCTCGACATACGCATAATTTTCGGGATAGAGCATCTCATCCGCAGCGGAAAGGCCCGACTCCTCGATGGCGCCGAGCAAAAGTTCGCGGATGGTGCGGATGCCCTTTAAGGTATTCTCTTCGTGTTCGGGATCGGGTTGCGAAAACATGCCCTTATAGCCCACTCCCCGCGTGCGCGGTTTTGCCGTATAGATACGGGGGATCAGCACAAGCCTATCCTTGACGCGCTCGTTGAGTTTCCCGAGCCGCCGCACATATTCGAGCACGGGCTTGGGTTCATGCGCAGAGCAGGGCCCGACGATGACGAGAAATTTATCCGATTTTCCCGTAATGACATCGATGGCCATTTTGTCTCGCTCTTTTTTGATGAGAGCAAGCTCTTTCGGAACAGGATGTTGCGCGATTATTTCTTCCGCGGAAGGGATCTCGATTTGTTTTTCAAACATGATTGCCTCTTTTTTCGATTGCCTCAAAGACTGCATGCGGAACATAGCAGGAGTAGGGTTTCCCGAATAAAATGCTGTTGCGTACCAGCGTGGAACTCACATGGAGCAGCTCCTGCTCCGCCGGGATATAGACGGGAATGACGGACGGATTCAGGTGTTTGGTTGCATAATAGTCCGTGGTCTCGTAAGTAAAATCCACGGTATTCCGCACGCCCCTGACATAGAAAGGCGTATTTTCCTGCATCAGGAGGTCGGCGATCACGCCCTCCCATCGGATGACACGCACCCTGTCCTCACCACGGTATACCGCCTCTACCATCTCCGTCCGCTCGGCGGGAGAAAACATGCACTGCTTTTGACGGTTCTCGGCAATGGCGATGACGACTTCGTCAAAGAGCTGCAAACACTTTTCCACGGTATCGGCATGCCCAATCGTAAAGGGATCGAATGTCCCCGCAAAAATACACTTCCTCATGGCCGGATCCTCTCGAACATGTAAATCTTTGTCCTGCCGTAATTTCTTACATCCGCGATCTCCCATCCCGCATGCGCCGTCTCTTCCCGTTCGCTTTCAACGATCACGAGCCCGCCCTCCCGCAACAGTCCCTCCTCGGCAGTGAGAGAAAGGATCTCTTGCGTGTAATTTTCTTTGTAGGGCGGATCGGCAAAGATGAGATCGAACTCTCCCGTGACTGCTTTGAGGCATGCACGAAAGTCCAGCATGAGGACTTTCTGCTCCTCTTTCACGGAGAGGAGATTTTTCTTCAATACGGCAAGGCTTTCGCGGGACGAATCGTTGAACACCGCCTCATCGGCCCCGCGGGAGAGCGCCTCGATGCCCAGCGCACCGCTTCCGGCAAAGAGGTCTAAAATCCTTGCACCCGGGAGCCGCGCGGATAAAATTTGAAACAGTGACTCCTTCACGCGGTCGGAAGTGGGACGAATGTCATATCCGCGGAATGCAGAGAGTATCTTCCCGCGGTATTTTCCTGCGATGACTCTCACCGGCCGACCTTCTTTCGCGCATTTTTCCCCGCTTCCTGCACTTCTTGATCGTGTTCGGCTGCCCGTGCACGGCTGCGTGCCTCGCTGTAAGCTCCGACGATATAGAAGATCCCGCTGACGAGAATGGGCAGGAGCGCCATGAGCAGCGACCAATACATGCTGACGGAAAGGCCTCCCGTTCCCGCGGCCGTGCCGGCTGTACCGAAGAATGTGATGGGAAGAATGGCCCAACCCGCAAACATGATGAAAGCGTACTGCACATATCCCCAAACCTGGCTCATGTCGATGGAGCCTGCAATGATCCCCAGAATGATAGCCGGGAGCGCGATATAAAATCCTATTAAAAATCCTTTCCAGATGCGGTATTCCCGCTCGGGCCGGTGTCCGCTCCCCGAGGCGATCCCAAACGCAATATTTTTGCGGTGGATCTGCCCTGCAATGTAGGAACCATAGTGGATCTTCCCGGTGTGATACAGGAGATGGCCGTTGAAAAAGGCGCCGCCCGCGATGCACAGGATACCGAGCACGATCTCGATCACAATGATGTTATCCGCGTCAATCGTCTGGCAAGCAAGCGCCAAAAGGCTCATGAAGAGATACATCAAATAGGGAGTGACGGACCTCCTTAGGCATTCGCCTTGGATCCGCCAAAAATATTGCCACTTTGTGGGATTGGAATAGTCTTTTTTCTTTTTCTGTTTTTTGGGCGCTTCGTTCAGCATATTCCCCTCTGAGGACATACATCCCCTATTTTTCTGTCAGTATACCATAGGAGGCTCTTTTTGTCAAGAAATTCTGCCTGAAAGCGCACTTTTTAGCAAAAACTGTCCCTGTAAATTCACCCGCGCTCTCTTCCTACACGGCCTGTCCCCGATGCAGGGAATTCCATAGGAATTTCATGAAGCGTGCACATACAATTTTTCCACGCTCTTCCCGATGCGCACCAACACTTCATAGACCGATGTATCATGCTCGGCGGCGTAAATTTCCGGATCCGCAATGATCCGTTTTCGTTCCCCCACTTTCGCGCTTCCCTCCGCGATGCATGCATCCATGCACAGTTTCCCCACTCCGATCCCTCCCTCGCGGAAAAAGCCCTGCCCATAGCCGACGCGGAGCGTGTAGAGCTGTTTTTGGGAGGAATACCTCTGATATCCCGCACCGCCGCCGTATTGGCGGCGCACATCCGCAACCGTCGCATACAGCTTCATTGCGGGGACCAACTTGATGCGGTGCGGAAATGAAGCATAGCCATAGAGCCCAAGCCCGACGCGGACCGCATCGAAGCGCACTCCCGCCAATGTCCCGTCGGTGGCAGAAAGATGACATACGGCATTGGGGATACACGCATGCACCGCACCCTCGGCTAAGCGAAATCGTTCAAGCTGTTCCGCGCATGCGCGCGCGTCGATGGCAGCGTACAGATGGGAATACATCCCCGTGACATTCAGCCCCGCACGGAGACAACTCCTCAGGAGCGCTCCCGTTTGGTCGGCGCGTACGCCGTAACGATTCATTCCCGTATTGACGGCGAGGTGCACGCGGGCATTTGTTCCTTTGAGTAAGTCCGCATGGCGCCGTGAACCGACCGAAGCCGTAAGAGAATACCCGCTGATCCTGAAAACCTCCTCTCGGTCGAGAGGAGGCGATAATACGAGTATGTGCTTTGTAATCCCGGCAGCCCTGAGTGCGGCCCCCTCCTCCGTTGTTGCCACGGCAAAAGCATCCACTTCGCGTTCTATGGCGAGCGAAACAACTTCCGCTCCGTGGCCATAGGCATCGTCTTTTACCACGGCAATGAGGGGAACGCCTGCAAATTTTTTCAGCCGACGCGCATTTTGGCGAATGGCTTCCAAATCGACAACCGCATAGACAGATCGCATATTCCATGATATGCGATCCCGCGCTATTTTGTTACGGTTTATAGATGAACCTGTGGCAGTTCTCGCATTCGACGACATTTCCGCCCGCAAGCTCACTTTGGTGATACTTGGGGAACTCGAACCCGCACATGCAGAAGTCCCCCGTGAGCGGGACAAGGATCGGGAAAATGCGCTCCTTGCGCTTCTGTTGGTAGCGCTCCATGATCGAAGGATCTATTTTCTTTGCAATGCTTTCCAGCCTGTCGTTGAGCTTTTTCACTTCTTCGGCACGGGAATTTCTGAGCGCCTTGAATTTCTCGTTGTATTCCTTGTACTGTTTCTGCATGACAATCGTCTGTTCTTTCAATTTCCGATACTCTTCCGCAACGGCGTTTGCCTCGGATAACAACTTATTGAGTTCTCCCTTGATGGCGCGGAGTTTGTCCAACTGCGCCTGGGCGTTCTTCTTGTAGAAAGCAATGTCGCCGCCCCCCTCGACCATTTCTTCAAGCTCGGCATATTCCGCAACGGTATGCGTGAGTTCCTCCACGCGCATGACAAGGCTATCGCGCATCGCTTTGAGTTCGATGGCGCGCTTTTCCTGCGCTTCGAGTTTTTCACGGGCAGCTTCCATGAATTTTTTCGCCTGCATAAACTTTTTGCGCTCTTCGCTTGCAAGCAGTTCCTGCTCGATTGCGCGCAAGGCCCCATCTTCCTTTTGATACTCCAACAATTCCTTTAATACCGGCATAATGTACTCCTTTTTTTTCTGTTATAAATCCCGCTTTGATTATAAATATCGCTCGTCCGTAAAGGTCGACACGGGGATCCCGACTTTTTGACGCACAGCTTCCGCAAAGCGCATGAACCCATAGTTCTCCGCCGCGTAATGAGTAAGCAACACGAGGTTGAGCCCCCGTTCCACCGCCTCGACGATCAAATGATGTTTGGCGTCCGAGGAGACGATGGTATCCGCCCCCGCGCGCACGGCAAAATCGATGGCGCCATTGTCAAGGCCCGCGCCGCAAAAAGAGGCCACGAGCTCTACGGGGCGGTTTCCATATGTAATCAACCGCTTGGTGCGGAACACCTGCGCCGTTTTCTCCGCAAACATCTTTTGCGAGCTCTTTTTGACCGCAAACAACCGGCCGTATGCACCGCCGGACAACTGTTCATGCACGGCAATCGCTTCTTTTCCGCCAAGGCCGCGCATCAGGCTTTCATCTATGCCCGCGGGGGCCGCATCCAGATTGAGGTGCGCGGAGATTACGCTTATCCCCGCCTGTATGCACGCGACCAGCTTGTTCTCGTGCGCACTGTCCAACCGAGTGACGGGTATCCATATGGCGGGGTGATGCGTCACGATGCAATCTGCCTGCACCCGTTTCGCCTCCTCCACGGCGGCAAGCGACAAATCGAGCGAAAACAGACATCCGCTCACCTCCTCACCGCACTCCAACAGCAGCCCGCTGTTATCGTGGTTGCCGAGCGCCACAAACTGCTCGGACAGGGAAAAGGGCGCGAGTTTATCGACTATATCATAGAGTTCCGACAATTTCACGGGTGATCTCCTCCAATTCCATAAGTTTTTGCGAAAGCCGTTTGCGGCTCTCCGCGCCGAGCTTGTTCGTCAAGCGCTCGGCAAGTTTTTGCCGCTCTTCGGTGAGTTTTTCGAGAAAGGCCTCGGATTGCCCTCTGAGGTTGTCCCTTCCGTATAAAATTTCACGCTCGGTATATGTATCGCCGCCACAGGCACATCCCGCGATGAGGTCATAAAATTTTTTGTTGGAAATGCCCTCCGAAAACGTGAAATCCCGTTCGATGCGAGCGCCTCTTTGGAGAAGATAGCGGCGCACTTTGTCGCTGTTCTTCATGGGCTGCAACACATAGCGCTTCGGAAGCGGCTTGCGGGAAAGAATTTTGATGATCTCCTCCCCGCCCATTCCGGCAATGAGCACAAGGTCGCACGGCTCCGGGATCCCATCGAGCCCGTCGGCGACGACGGGGATACATGTTCCCGCCGCCACTTCGCGGTGCAGGAGGGTTTTGGCTTTCTCCAAACTCAAAGCGCTGATATCCGAAATATATGCCCTGTCGCACAGTGCGTTTTCGAGCATGTATCGGGTGCAATAGCCATGATCGCAACCGATGTCCGCAAAGACGTGCGCGCGCGACAACACGGCACAAATTTGCTCTATGCGCCCCGTCATCAGTTATTGAGGAAATCCCTGAGCTTTTTGCTCCGCGAGGGATGGCGAAGTTTTCTCAATGCCTTGGCCTCAATCTGGCGGATGCGTTCGCGCGTGACGTCGAATTCCTTGCCCACTTCTTCAAGCGTGCGGGGTTTTCCGTCGTCGATGCCATAGCGGAGACGCAACACCATCTCCTCCCGCGGGGTCAACGTATCGAGCACGCCGAGAAGTTGCTCCTTTAACATGATAAAGGTGACGGAATCTCCGGGCGTCTGCGTCTTGTCGTCCTCGATGAAGTCTCCGAGATGGGAGTCCTCCTCCTCGCCGATGGGCGTCTCCAACGAGACGGGATCCTGCGCAATTTTTTGGATCTCCATGACGCGCTGGACGTCGATCCCCATCGCCTCCGCAATTTCCTCGGGAGTCGGTTCACGGCCGTTTTCCTGCAAGAGCATTCTTGAAATGCGCGTCAGTTTGTTGATCGTTTCCACCATGTGGACGGGGATGCGGATGGTGCGCGCCTGATCTGCAATCGCGCGGGTGATCGACTGGCGGATCCACCATGTCGCGTATGTCGAAAACTTAAATCCTTTCTGATAGTCGAATTTTTCGACTGCTTTCATGAGCCCCAAATTCCCCTCTTGGATGAGATCCAGAAAGAGCATTCCGCGGCCGACATAGCGCTTTGCGATGGACACGACGAGGCGAAGATTGGCCTCCGACAAACGCCGTTTGGCATCCTCGTCCCCCTCCTGCATTCTGCGGGCAAGCTCAATTTCTTCATCTCCGGAGAGGAGCGGCACGCGTCCGATGTCTTTCAAATACATCTTCACGGGATCGTCGAGCCCGATATCCGAGAGCGCCTGTTCGAAGAGCTCTCGATCTCTCTCGTCCTCGTCATAGATGGAGATCCCGATCTCCGGGAGCGCCTTGTAGACTTGCTCGATCTGCTGTGGCGTCAAATCATATTTTTCAAGCAAGTCGCACAGGGCATTCGTGGAAATGCTCCCTTTCATCTTGTAGCTCGATACGATGGAGTCGATGATTTCACTGAGTTGCTGTTCGTTTACAGTCATGATTTTCCTCCGCTCTGTTTCTTTAATCGTTTTGTGTATTCGTCGATCCGTCTCAGGATCTCCACCCTTTCTTCATCCGTTTGCGCGGATTCATACCGTTGGCGCTCTGCAACAATGCGCTCCGAGAGCGTTTTATTGTCGATGAGTGCAAGGCAATCGGCAAAATATCTTGCCGCCTGAGGCCCGTCGAGGTTGTCGCCGAAGTCAAGATTCAGCACCTCTGCAAGCTCGCCGTCTGGATCCATGAGTTCGAAGAGCCCGCCTGCATGCACCCGTCCCTCTTTCCTGCCATTTATAATATACTCAGCGATCACGCGATGTTCCGGATCGGAAAAATCCCGCTCGCCGAGGTCGCAATCCAGCGCATACGGTTTGGAAAGCAGACAGGCCGCAAGGATAAACCGCGCCGCCCGCGTTTCTCCGTCCGCGATGTCGCGCTTGCGCGCAGACGCCCCCTCGCTCACGGGCTCCTTTGCCTTTGCCGGCTTCGAGCTGCCCTGTTCGAGATCCCGTTCCAAGGCCTGACGGCTGATCCCGCTCAGGCAGGAAATGCGTTGGAGGAGCTCCTCCCGTTCCGTTGCGCTCTCCGCTTCCCGTATTACGTCGAGTGCTTCACGCACAAAATCCCTCTTTCCGTAGGGATCGCTCAAATCATATTTGCGCTGTACGGCAAGCAAGCGAAAATCGATCAAGGGCATGACCGCATCGAGACATTTTTGATAACCCTCCCTGCCCTGTTTTTGCACAACGTCATCGGGATCCATTCCCTCCGGCATGGGGACGACGCGCACTTTGATGCCCTCATCTTTGAGAATATCGAGGCCGCGCAAGTTGGCAGATTGCCCCGCAAAATCGCCGTCATAGCTGATGAACACCGTGTCCGTATAGCGTTTGGCAAGGCGTGCCTGCTCCTTGGTCAAAGACGTCCCCATGCTCGCAACGACATTCCGGAACCCGGCCTGGTATAGGGAAATTGCATCCATATACCCCTCCACCATGATCAGGGAGGGAAGCGCGCCCGCGCGCTTTTCTTTCTTGACGAGATTGATGTTGAAAAGATTTTTGCTCTTATTGAACAGGAGCGTCTCTCTGGTGTTCTTGTATTTTGCGCGATCCGTCGGCTTCATCACCCTGCCGCCGAACGCCACCACCTCATCCATGTGGTTGATGATGGGAATGATGAGCCTCCCGCCCTCGGCGTCGATCAGCCTGCCCTCTTCCGTCCTCGAACACGCCCCGCTCTCCACGCACTCCTCGGCCGTATACCCGTTGGCCAAAAGGTACGAGGGGAGGCCATGGAAATCCAGGGAGGCGCCGAGGCCGAATTTCTTCATGACCGATGGCTGGATCCCCCGCTTGATCAGATAGTCAACGTGCTCCTCCGCTCTGCCGGAATAGAGATTTTTCAAATAGAAGCGAGCGGAGAGGCGCATGAGCGAGGACAGCCTGTCCCTCTTTTTTTTCTTGGCGGCAGCCTCTTCGGCCGCTCGGTCATCGTATGCCGGCACTTCGAGCCCCACGCGGGCCGCCAAGATCTGCACCGCCTGCATGAAGTCCACATTTTCATATTCCTTGATGAATGTGATGACATCGCCCGACGCATGGCAACCGAAACAGTGGTAATATTTATCTGCGGCATTGATGGCAAAAGAGGGCGTCTTTTCGTGATGGAAAGGGCAGCATGCCCAATATTGATATCCGCGGCGCTCCAACTTTATATAGGATCCGATGACTTCTACAATATCATTTTTATCCTTTAAAAGCTGTTTGAATTCCTCGAACGCCGAGCTTCGCATCATACAACTCCCTCCCGAGGCACAAAGAGCCGTTTAAAGACATTGATCGCGTATCTATCCGACATGGAAGAGAGGTAGTCACAGACGGCACGCGGAACATCCTGTTCTGCCGTTTTCAGATAGAGCGGCGGTAGCTCCTCGGGGCGGTCATTGAAATATGTATAAAGACTTTCGAGCATGCGTTCGGCGCTCTCTTGGATGAGCTTATTCGCCTCCTCGTAAACATGTTCGAACATGAAGCCCCTGAGCTCATCGAGAGCCGCCTGCTTTTCCTCGGACATGCGTACATAGGGTTTTCCCTCCGAAACGCTGCAAATATCGCGGATGGCCGTATTGATGCGCGAGGAAGTGTTCTGCCCGAAGATCTCTATCGGCCCCTTGGGCAGCTCGTCTCGCGTTACGAAGCCGGCTCGTATGGCGTCCTCGATGTCGTGATTGATGTAGGCGATGCGGTCGGCAAGGGAAACCACAACGCCTTCGAGCGTGGCGGGATGCCCGCTCTTGGTATGGTTTAATATGCCGTCGCGCACTTCATAGGTGAGATTGAGCCCGCGGCCGTCTTTTTCATAGATGTCCACGACGCGGAGCGACTGCACGGAATGCTTGAACCCGGTGGGACAGAGCTTGTTCAACATTCTCTCCCCCACGTGCCCGAAAGGCGTGTGCCCGAGGTCATGCCCAAGCGCAATTGCCTCGGCGAGGTCCTCATTCAAGGACAAGTTCCGCGCGAGAGCACGGGAAATTTGAGAGACGTCGAGCGTATGCGTCAGGCGCGACATGTAGTGATCGCCGTCGGGCGCAAAGAATACCTGTGTCTTATTTTTGAGGCGCAGGAACGCCTTGGAATAAATGATCCTGTCCCGATCACGCTGAAAATCCGTGCGCAAACTGCACGGTTCCTCTTCGCGGGCCCTTCCGGCCGTGTCTTTGGATTTTTTCGCATAGGGGGAAAGGAACAGATCCTCTACCATATATACCCGGTCTTTCATCATTCATTATTTCGCGAAAAAAGAAAAAAAGTCCTCTTTTTGGAGGATTTTTTCTGATTTTAGTTTTCTTATGTCTGACATAATACTTCGCATTTCCCAAAATATTTGCCAAAAATTTATCGGCGCCGGATAAAAACAGGGATCTTATCCAAGGGGGCAGCCACCTCATACGTCCCCCCTTGAAAGACCTCTCCCGTGAAAAAATCCTCCCATTCGCCGCGGGGCAGATATACTTTGCGGCTTCTCATTCCCTCATACAGGACGGGAGCCACAAGGAGCGTGCCCCCAAGCATGTATTCGTCCCCGATTTCCCATGCCTCTGCATCCTCCGGAAACTCGAAGAACAGCGTCCGTATCACGGGATACCCCTTTTCGCTCGCCTCATGAAAGGCCCCGCGCAAATAGCTTTTGAGTTCGGTGCGGATGCGGACATATTGCCTGAGGACGGTCTCCACCTCTTCCCCATAGCTCCAAACCTCGTTGGGCCTCCCGGTCGGAGAGAATCCACCGCCGTGGTCCAGATCGGAGAGCGGAGGGATGTCGTGCGGGCCCCTGTCGCCATGCAACCGCAACACCGGCGAAAAGGCGGAAAATTCAAACCAGCGGATCAGCAGTTCCGAGAACCCCTCCGCGGTGACGTCCCCGAAGAAGCCCCCGGTATCCGTCGTCCACCAAGGGATGCCGGCGATCCCAATGTGCAGCCCCGCGGTGAGTTGGTCGCGGAGCGTCTGAAAATTGGAGCAGATGTCGCCCGACCAAACGAGCGCGGCATACTTTTGGCTTCCGACCCACGCACTCCGCGTGAGATTGACGATATCCTCGCGCCCTGCCCTTTTTAATCCCTCATAAAAGCCCTTGACGTGTTCACGGGGATAGAGATTGCCTGTTTTTACGACGGGGCCGACCGAATAGCGGAAATGATCGAAATCATACGCCGCATACTCCGGCTCTGCCTCGTCCAGCCAAAAGCAATCCACTCCCTTGTCATAGTAGTTTCTCTTGACGCACGCCCAAAGATAATCGCGTGCAGCGGGGTTCGTTGCATCATAGATGACGGTGTCGCCCTGAAAATCAAAGCATTGCGGTGCGCCCCGCTCGGTGCGGACGAGCAGACCCCGTTCGCGCATGGGCTGATAGTTGACACTCTTCCGATCCACCGTCGGCCACACCGAAACCATGCAGCGCACGCCCATTTCATGCAATTCCCCAGTCATCGCTCTTACGTCCGGCCAATAATCCTCATCGAATGCCCAATCGCCTTGGCGTATCCAATGAAAGAAATCAATGACGATCACATCGAGCGAGATCCCTCTCTTTTTGTACTCCCGCGCCACGGAAAGCACTTCCTCCTGTGTGCGGTAGCGCAATTTACTCTGCCACAGCCCCAGCGCATTCTCGGGGAAAGCGGGAGCGCGGCCGGTTACTTCGGTATACCTTTCCAAAACTTCCTTGGGAGAACCCGCAACCACCCAATAATCGATCTCATCCGAGCAGACCTCCCGCCATTGCGTGAAATTGCTGCCGAACATCGCCTCCCCGACCCCGGGATGATTGAGCAGAAAGCCGTAACCGCGCGAGGAGAGCACGAAGGGAATGCTGATTTGCGAGTTGCGCTGGGCGAGCTCCAACACGCATCCTTTCAAGTCAAAAATGGGCTGCTGATACTGCCCCATCCCGAACAGTTTTTCTTCCCGTGCCTCGAAGCGAAGCGTGATCTCATAATCTGTCCCGTGGGACCGATACTCGCGCGCCCTGAGCTTCATGCTCGGGCTGTGTTCGTTCGCCCATGAAAAATCACGGTAATACTCTTTTAAGAGGACCCGTTCGCCCTCGAAGAATGTGAGATAGCCATTGTGATGCACCTCACAGCGAAGTTTTCCGTTGCGGATATATGCGCCGCATTCGAAGAGGCCGCATTCGGCCTGCTGTGCGGGCGGCTCGCCCAATCCTTTCTCGGCTCCCGAGAAATTGGCATTCAACGTTGCGCGCACACGCAGCGCATCGCGTCCCCATGCCTCAATGCGGATCTTCTCATATCCCGCTTGGGCGATCAGAACATCCTCCTCAAAAGCAAACTCCATAGTTTCCTCCCGCTAATGCCTTATTTAAATAACAAATCCGCCGTTTACGCCCAAAATCTGCCCTGTGATATAGGGATGTTCCGCAAGAAAGAGAATTGCCGAAGCGATCTCATCCGGGGTGGCAAACCGCCCGAGCGGGATCTCTTCGCAGAGCGCGCTTTTCTCTTCCTCGTTCAGACGACCGTTCATCGCCGTTTCGACAACGCCCGGGCTGACACAGTTCACTCTGATGCGGGCGGGGGCAAGTTCTTTCGCGAGCGCCTTTGTGAAAGCGATGACAGCTCCCTTTGCCGCCGAATAGACACTTTCGCAACTGCCTCCCGTCTCTCCCCATACCGATGCAATGTTTACGATGGCGCCACCCCGCTCCAACATCTTTCTCACGGCATGTTTGGCACACAAAAAGACACCGCCCATGTCGGTATCCATGACGCGGTGATATTCTGCTTCCGTCACATCCTGCACTTGTTGAAAGAGCGCAACGCCCGCATTGCACACGAGAACATCGAGTGAGGAGAAGCTCTCAAACAGCGCCTCCACCTCTCTCTCGGAGCAGACATCCGATTTGACAAACTTCACCGACGGAAGCAATTCCCGCGCACGCTCCGCATCCTGTTCGCTATGAGAATAGGTCGCGGTGACGGCATAGCCTCTCTCGGAAAACAGGCGGCAAGCGGCAAGCCCGATCCCTCGCGTTCCGCCCGTCACGATTGCGCGCTTCATGCCTGCTCTCCCAATTTTTCAAGGATCATGTGGGCGACCTCATCCACGGACTTATCGTCGGTGTCCACGATCTTGTCGGCCACGGCTTCATAGACAGGCAAACGCGCCGCAAGGAGCTCCGAAAGCCGCTCGGCCGTCTTGCCGGTATCTTTCAAGAGCGGACGCGTTTCATCGGCCCGCACGCGCGTGAGCAGCGTCTCGAACGAGGCGCGAAGAAAGACGATCTTTCCATTCTTCTTCAACAGTTCGTTATTATCGGGCTTTAAGACAAGCCCTCCGCCCGTCGAGATGACAAGGCCGTCCATATCCGCAAGCTCGCGGACAATGCCCGTTTCGAGCGAGCGGAAATGAGCCTCTCCGTAATATTCAAAGATATCAGAGATCCGCCCGTAGCGGTCGGAGATGACGATATCCGTGTCATACCATCTTCTGCCCGTAAGCTCGGCGATCCGGATGCCGACACTTGATTTTCCAACGCCCATCATGCCGCAAAGTACAATATTCATAACCAAAAACTCTCCATGGCCAACAGATAACTTTTTTTGCCGAAGCCGAGCACTTCGCCCCTGCAAACTTCGGTGAGAACGGATTTTTTGCGGAATTCCTCCCGTGCGAATACATTGGACATATGCACCTCCACGACAGGCACCGTGACGGAAGCAATTGCGTCTCGGATCGCATAGGAATAGTGCGTATACGCGCCGGCATTCAGCACAACTCCGTCATACACCCCCTCCGCGTTTTGGATCGCGGTGCACAATTCTCCCTCGAGATTGCTCTGGAAAAAGTCCGCCTCATGCCCGTGTGCCCGCGCAAACGCAACGATCTCGCATTGGATCTCTTCGAGCGTCTCCGTTCCGTAAACGCCCTGTTCGCGCCTGCCCGTTAAATTGAGGTTGACGCCGTTGATGACAAGAAATTTCATCTCCTTTCCTCCCTGTATTCCTCAAACAGTTTCTTTGCTTCCGAGGCGCACGGTGATTTGCCGAGAAAGATGCAGTCGGCACAATACGCCTGATAAAAGAGCATGGGGCCGCCCGAGACGGTCTGTCTGCCGCATTCCCGCGCAATGCGCAAAAATGCCGATTCCTCGGGATTGTAAATGAGATCTACCGCCGCCTTTACGGAGGCAAAGAATTCTTTCCCAACGGGTTGAAGCCCGCCTGCAAAATTGACGGTGGGTGTTTGTCCCACAGATCGGTGCATTCCGATCCCCGTGCAGTTGACCGCCACATCGAAAGCCCTTTCCGGGATCTCGATAAGGGGATGAAAACCGCCCAAATCGGAATAGACCTCCGCAAGCCGGTCGGCGTCTTTCTCATAGACGTACACGTTTGCGCCGCCGTCGACGAGTTTTTTGATACAACTTCTTCCGGCGCCCCCCGCCCCGAGGATCAAAAAACATTTGTCCTTGACTTCGATGCCCGCATTTTCCAGCATGAGCAGAAACCCAAACCCATCGGTGTTGTATCCCGTGCGAGTGCGCGCGACAACGGTGTTCACGGCACCGAACAGACGGGCATCTCCCTCCAATGCTCTGAGGTGCGGGATGATCTCTCCCTTGAAAGGGATCGTCACGTTGAAAGCGTCATATTCGGCAAAAAGCCTATCCGCGCGCACCGAGAATTGCTCGGGCGGGATGGAAATTTTGTCATAGAGACACTTCTCCCACATTCTGCCGAGAATGAAAGTGTGCATCGCGGGACTTTCGGATAGAGATACATCTTTTCCAACGACGGCTAACTTCAACATACATTCTTTCCAATTTCTTTGAGTGCGCGCAAGTAGTCCCCAAAGGCAAGTTCGAGGAGCACATACTCGCCCGGTCTTGTCGGCACAGTGAGCACAACTTGATTGCGCTTTGTGTTCTTTTTATCATAGAGCGCCCACTCTGCCGCCTCGGCGACATTGATTTTCAGAGCATCCCCGCAAACAGAACGGCAGAGCGCTTGCAGTTTGTCGAGATAAGCTCCGTCACAGGCAGTCAGACGTCTTGCGATCTCCGCCTCGTAAATCATCCCGATCAGCACGCACTCCCCATGGGAGAGCGCACTGCCAAGCTCGACCGCATGGCCGGTGGTATGCCCCAAATTGAGGCATTTCCGCAAGCCCTTTTCAAAGGGATCTCTCTTTACGATATCGGCTTTGAACGCAATATTTTCGGGTATGATTTCCGCGAGGAAATTCAAATCAAACAGGTCGGGCGCCGCAAGCAACCGCTCGAAGAGCTCTGCGGAAAGAGCGCCGTGCTTGATGATCTCCCCCAGCCCGCACTTCAATTCACGCATGGGAAGCGTTTTGAGGAAAAGCGGATCGGCCAACACTTTTGCAGGCTGTTTAAAGGCACCGATGAGATTTTTCACGCCGCAAAAGTCAATGGCGGTTTTTCCTCCCACCGAGGCATCCACCTGCGCAAGCAACGTCGTGGGGACTTGGATACAAGAAATGCCGCGCATATAGAGGCTTGCGGCCAGTCCGCCGATATCGCCGACGACGCCCCCGCCGACGGCGATCAGAGTGGAATTCCGACGCAACCCGGCATCTGCCATTTTTTTCAAAAGCGAAAACAATGTGCTCTCGTTCTTCTGTTCTTCCCCGGCGGGCATGGCATACATCGGCACTTCGCCGAGAGAATGTTTCAACAGATCCCCATAGAGCTTTGAGACATTGGAATCGGTGAATACAAACCCGCCGCCCCGTTCAAGACTCTCGCGCATGGGAGCAAGTTCTTTTGCGAACACCCCCTCCCCGCAAAGGATCTCGCTCTCGTTGGTCTCTTGAAAGTTTATTTTTACCGTTCTCATGCGGGCAACCTCTCGTATCGCTCCGCCAAGTCCGCAAGCGTGTCTCCCCCGAGGCGATCCGCCACGACCATGGCGATCTCCGTCGCGACGACGGCTTCCACGACCGTCTCAAAGGCAAGAATTGCACAGACATCGCTGCGCTCCGCGGCCGCGATGCTTGCCTCCCCCGTCTCCGTATCCACCGTCCTCAGACCGCGCATGAGCGTCGGAATGGGCTTCATTGCGGCGCGGAGAACGATCTCCTCTCCGTTGGACATGCCCCCCTCGATCCCCCCCGCACGGTTGCTCGCCCGAATAGGTCCGTGCTCCGAGGGGAAAATCTCATCGTGCACTTCGCTTCCCCTATGGGCCGATGAAGCAAATCCCATGCCAAACTCCACGCCCTTTACGGCCTGAATGCTGAACACGGCTGCCCCGAGACGGGCGTCCAACTTTTCGGAATATGTCATGCAGCTTCCAAATCCGCTCTTCAATCCCTTGACGCGCACCTCGGCGATCCCGCCCAAGGTATCCCCCTCCCGCCTGCACGATTGAATTTCCTCACGCGCCCGTGCGGCAAGGCTCTCATTCATCATGCCGAGCGTTGTCTCCCGCTCTGCAAGTTGTGCAAACGAATAGGTTGCCTCGTCCCGAATGCTTCCGACCGAGAGAACATACCCGCCGATCCGAACTCCCAGCGCCGCAAGCAGTTGCCGGCAAATTTCCCCCGCCGCAACGCGCACCGCTGTCTCACGGGCAGAGGCACGCTCTAAAACGTTGCGCGCATCCGTTTGGCCGAATTTCAACATGCCCGCCAAATCGGCATGCCCCGGGCGGACCTTGGTGAGCTTTCTCTGTGTGATATCGCATCCCTCCGGCGCCATATAGGGTCTCCAATTCTCATAGTCGCGGTTAAAAACAGTAACCGTGATCGGGCTGCCGAGCGTGACGGAATTTCTGACCCCCGAGAGGATTTCCGCATGATCGTGCTCGATATTTTGACGTGCCCCCCGACCAAATCCGCTCTGCCGAAGCGCAAGCGCCCTGTCAATAGCTTCTACATCGATTTTTACTCCCGCCGGAAAGCCTTCGAGGATCGCAAAAAGACCCTTTCCGTGAGATTCTCCGCTCGTTACAATTTTCATAGAAGCCCCCTTTTTTACTCCATGATCGAATAACCGTTCGCCGTGACGGAAATGACGATATCTCCCAGCTCGTCCGTGCGATATATCTCCGAAACTTCACCCAGCCTCGAAAGCGCCTCCGACGTCGGGTGGCCGTATGAATTCCCCGCGCCGCAAGATATGATCGCGACCTCGGGCGCAATCAGGGAAAGCCAATCCTCGGCGGAGGAATACGCCGATCCGTGATGGGAAACTTTCAAAATATCCACATCGTCCAGACGGACGCAATAATCCCCGCGATCAAATAAGGTACTGTCGAGCGCGTATTCGCGCATCAACCGATGCTCGCGCACGGTGGAAATGTCCCCGCCCATGAGAAACGTCGTCCCTTGATAATTGACATAAAATACGCCGGAGACATCATTGTCCGCTTTCTCTTCCTCCGACAGAGGAGAGATGCACATCGCATACGCTCCGCCCGATCCCAAGAGCACATCATAGCGGGAATATCGATAGAGCGGGACATCGGTATCCAAGGCAAACGCACAGGCCGACGGGACATAGAGCGCCGCGGGAGAGCAGTATTGCATCAAGAAGGAGAGCCCGCCGCTATGGTCAAGATCGGTATGCGTCAATACAACGGTGAGTGAGGTCGGCGCGACGCCTTTGATGTAGCGGAAGAGATGCTCTTCATTTTCAAAAGAGCCATCCCCTGTATCGATCAGAATGCAATCCCCCTCGGGGAATTCGAAGAGCGTTGCGTCCCCTTGCCCGATATCTAAGAAATGGACCCGCAACTCTCCCGCTTCTCTCGCCGGCAAGGCATACCCGGGGACCAAGGTGCGGAACGGCAAAAAGAAATTGAACAGCCAAACGGCCGCAACGACCGTTGAGGATACGGAAATGAGGATGATACGGCGGAGAAACGCCCTATAATCCAAGTCCTTTTTTCTTCGAATGGCTCTCTCGTGCCTATTCCTTTGTTCCTCTTCCGTGAGGGGCTTTCTTGTGCGCATGCTTGACCTCCTCAATGGCTTTACGGATGGCGGGGATCTGCTTTTTCGCTTCGACATAGCCCGCCTCGAACATTGCATCCATTGCGGCGCGGGAGATATCGGTGGCGCTGTATTCTTTCAAATCGGGCCTCAACATGATGTCCGAAGAGGAATAGCCGCGCGAACGGCTGTCCTCGGTATACTTAACGGGCGTGAGCATTTCAATCGCGCTCCCGAGGAAACGCGCCACGCGTCCCCTTTCCTCCGTCTGCAAAAAGGCGGCAAGATCGATCCCGACCACAAAATCCGCACCGAGTTCCCTGCAAGCATCGGCGGGCACGGCATTGGTAAAGGCGCCATCGTAATATTTTTTCCCGTCTATCTCCACTCCGCGGAAGAAAGGCGGGATCGCCGCGGAAGCCGTCAGCACGCGCGCGAGCTTCCCCTCTTGCATGCAGAGCCCGGTATTGGTTTTTGCATCTGTTACCCAAGCCGCAAAGGGTTTTTTCAGCGATGTAAAATCCCCATCGAGATACTGTTCCAAAAAGATCTCCGCAAATTCCAGATCGGCAAGCGGGCGAAGATTCTTGGAAAATTCTTTTCGGTTGAGCCCCTCCACAATGCCCACCATATCCGAAGAGGAATATCCCTTGGCATAGAGCGCTCCCACGATTGCCCCAATGCTCGCCCCGGTCACGACGGAAAATTCCAGCCCCGCCTCCTCAAAGGCTTTGAGTGCGCCGAGATGTGCCATCCCCTTTGCGCCCCCGCTCCCGAGTGCAATGCCGAGAACGGGCTGCCACTTTCTGCGCGAGAAAAACTCTTTGATCCGGACAAACAATCCCATGGAAAACTCCTTTATACTTCGAGCGTCATGCCGTCATATGCGGCAATGACCCCGTATTCGCGCTCGGCACGCCTTAAAAGTTCCTCGTCGGGAGCGCTATTGTGAGAAAAATGCGTGATGACCCGCTTGGTATGTCCATCGGCAAGCCCTATCCTTGTAAGCGCATCGAGCACCCTCGCGTTCTCGTCGAGCCCCATATGCCGCGCCGTCCGCTCCGTCGTCCCGTATAAAAAGGTGCAATCCAGCGTAACGAGATCACAGGGAGCGCCCCCGACGGTCGCAAGAAAATTTTCAGCGTCCTCTGTCAGCCCGCCCGTATCGGTGAGATGCAAAATGCGTTTCCCCTGCTTTTCAAAGAGAAAGAGCAGCGGTTCGGCCGAGGAGTGCTGCGCGGGCAATGTCCACACCCGCCATCCGTCAATGCTAATTTCCTCGAAAGTCCCGATTTTATGCAGGATGATATTGGAGGCGATCTCGGGCCTCATCTCCCGCGAAGTGCCCTCATTATAGACTTCGAGCACCTCCGCATTGCCGAAGATGTGCAGCTTCTCCTCCGTGATCTCATGTGCATATTTATACCCGCGCAAAATGAAATCTTGCGCATAAAAATGGTCCATATGCGCATGCGTGACAAAGAGATAGCGAATGGCCGAAAGATCCGCGCCGTAACGCGCCGCATGAAAGAATGCGTCGGGCGGGAAATCGATCGAGAGTTCGGCATTCAGAATGACCTGTGAACGCGTGCGAATATTCCCGCTTCTCTTGGCCGCCGTGCAAAATGCACAATTGCAAAAGCAAGCGGGGATGCCCTCTGCTGCACCCGTTCCGAGGTATTGAACGCGCATAATTCCCTCCTAAACCTCGTAAATGATCGTAACGGGGCCCTGATTTACTTGTTCGATCCGCATATCCGCGCCGAAGATGCCCTGCTTGACGGGTACGCCGTAAGCGGACAGACGATCCGCGGCATATTGATACAGCTCCTCCGCACGGGCGGGCTGCTCTGCCAAAGTAAAGCTCGGACGGTTCCCCCGCGTGCAGTCGCCGTACAGCGTGAACTGGGAGACAAAGAGGATCTCCCCGCCCACATCGAGGACAGAGCGGTTCATCTTGCCCGCCGCATCCTCAAAGACGCGCAAATTGGCGAGTTTCGCCGCGCATCTTTCTGCCATCTCCCTTGTGTCCCCCGCTCCGACGCCCAAAAAAACGACAAGCCCGTATCCGATCTCGGAGACGGGCACATCGCCAACTGAGAGCGTCGCACGGAGCACGCGCTGTGCGACAAACTTCATAATGTCAGACTCTCGACATGTATTCGCCCGTACGGGTATCAATACGGATCGTATCCCCCTCTTCAACGAACATGGGGACCTGGAATACGGCGCCCGTCTCCACCTTTGCCGCCTTGGTGACGTTGGTGGCCGTGTTGCCCTTCACGCCGGGCTCCGCCTCAATGACTTTGAGCTCAACGAAATTCTCGGGCTCGACAGAAAAGGCATTCCCATAGAGGAAGCGCACCGTGACAATGTCGTTTTCACGAATATATTTGAGCGCGTCCTCAACTTGCGAATAATTGAGGGGGGTGAGATTGAACTCGTCGTCCATGAAGTAATAGAACTCACCGTCGTTATAGGAATAGGTCATCTTTCTCGTCTCAACCTGCGCCGTCTCCAACTTGGTCGTGGGGTTGAAAGTCTCGTCGGAAAGGACCTGCCCGGTCACAACGTTTTTGAGCGTGGTGCGAACAAAGGCCGCCCCTTTCCCGGGCTTAACGTGCTGAAATTCGGTGACGGTGTAAACGCCGCTCTTGTATTCGAACGTCGTGCCCTTGCGGATGTCGCCTGCCATGATTTGTGCCATATTTTTAATCTCCTTATTGATTACGATTACAAAATGAGTGCTTTACGGCTTGTCCTTGTCATGAAAGATACCGCTTTGCCGTCTTTCATGAAGAGGCTATCCTCTATCCGGATGCCGAGTTTTCCGGCGATATACACGCCCGGTTCATCGGAGAACACCATGCCGTTCTCCAAGATGTCCTCTCCATTGGGGGAAAGAACGGGGTATTCGTGGATTTGAAGCCCGATCCCGTGGCCCAGAGAGTGGGTAAAATACTCCGCAAGGCCTTTCTCGCGCAAATAATCGCGTGCAATGGCGTCTGCCTGTTTCCCGCTCATGCCCGCAACGGTTTTTTCCTTTACGAGCTCATGTGCAGTGAGCACGATCTCATGCACCCGCTTAAAATCTTCGTGCTGCCCGTCATCTCCGAAGAGGAAAGTACGCGTGATATCCGAGCAATATCCCTCATACTTGCAGCCAAAGTCTATGAGGACGGGATCTCCGAATTTCAACCTCCTCGCGCCTGTCTCGTAATGGGGAACACTTCCGTTCTCGCCAAACGCACAGATAGTGTCAAAGGAAACACCGCTCGCACCCAACTTGCGCATGTTATATTCGAGAAGTGCCGCGACCTCCGATTCCGTCATCCCCTCTTTGATCTCGGGAAGAAGAAGATTGAAGCCGTCCTCGGCGATCTCGCACGCCCTTTGGATGCGGGCCAACTCCCCCTCCGTTTTGACGAGCATGGCGCGCTTGAAAGCGGGCATGCAATCGACCGTCTCATGGCCGTCTTTCTCATATAGACGCAACGCCGAGACGCTCACGAAAGGATAGGGCACCGCCAACGTGTGATAGGGCTTGGCCGCTTCCAACGCTTCCCGGTATCCTCCGCTGACCACCTCTATCGCACTCCCTCTGAGCTGCTTTTCCGCCGCTTCGAAGTAGCGGAGATCGGCAAAAAACCGACATTTTTCCGCCGTAAGAAGCACAAAGCCGTCGGTGGAATAAAAGTCCGTCAGATATCTGCGAAGAAAGTCGCACTCGACAAACACGGCATCGGCGCCCGCTTCCGTATAGAGTTTGCGCAATTTTTCCGGATACATATCCATATTATACCAAATCCGCGCACGTAAGTCAACGATTTTTTTAAAAAAGACGCACTTTAATAGCAAAAAGGCGGGGAATTCTATTCCCGCCCCACGAGATCATCCAATGTCACATCAAAAATATCGGCAAGCATGATGAGCTGCTGGATAGACGGCTCGCTGTAACCTGTCTCCCAGTGCGATATCGTTTTTAGGGTCGTATGGATCACCTTGGCAAGTTCGCACTGGCTCATCCCCTTTGCGGAACGAAGCATTTTCAAATTGTGTTGGAAGTCCATTTTTTCATATTTCTGCATCACTGAAAAATTTATCAAAATTTGAGAATTTTGCTTAACATTCTCATTTTTTGAGAGTATACTATAAACGGTTTTAACATTAAGGAGGATTTTATGTTAGAGTACAGAACCGAAACATGTGCTCCCAATGAACTCGATAAGCTCTGCGAATTGATGCAGACCTGGGGATGGAAACTGGAGCAGACGCAAGAGGTGTATAATGAAAACGTTGAGGTTTTAGGCAACGATACACGCTTGGTCGGCAAAGAAGATATCTTCGGAAACTATCACGATGTACATTGGGAATCGACACCTATTACGCAAAAAAAGGTTACGCATTACATTTCGGCGCGGTTTTCACGTGACAAGAGTATGCCAAACTATCTACTGATTTGCCAACTGGAGAACGAATTCTATAATCCGAAAGAAAAATCACCCGCGGTAATAATCAATGAACCGACATCCGGCGTTCACACTGTCTTAGCAGTATTATTCACTGTATTATTTATCGGAGCTTGGGCAATTATACCTGCATTTATTTCACATGATTCTGTGTTTATTGCGGCCTCATGTATACCTGTGGCTATTATTTCTTTTATATGCATCATATTCATGATTACAGCTCATAAAAAATATAAGGCCAAAATGCAGAATACACAAGAGCGCAAGCGGAAAACGAAAGAAAAGTCGCTGAATACAATGTCCGCGTAAAAAACAGGCGCGAACAGCTCATCAGAGAGGCTTTGAAATTGTTATCGCAAAACAACCAGTAAAAAAATCGGCTGCGGTCTGCAGCCGATTTTTTATCGCGGCAAAATATTTTCGTACATCCTCTTCATTGCAATGGCGTCGTCGGCCTGCGTGCCGTCCGATTCCGAGACGATATACGGTTCCAACTTCAATCGGCAAAGCGCCTCCGCGAGCGGCTCGAATTCGGGACCAAAGACGGTATCTTGGAAAGTGAGATGCCTGATCTCTCCCTTGGCGCCGTATTGGATCTTGGAGAAGTGCACATGAAAATTTTTCATGCGCTCATAGCCAAGGCTGTCGATCATGTAGGAAAGGCGGTCGAGGTAGTCTTGCACGGTTTTGAGGCTCCCCTGCTCGCGCGCATTGACGTGCCCGAAATCGACGCACGGGGTAAATATGCTGTCGATCTCACAAAATCGGACGATCTCCTCAATCGTGCCGATTTGCGCCACCTTGCCCATCGTCTCGGGACAGTAGATGAGGTCTTGCAGGTCATTCAAGTAGATGTAGTCACGCAAAATTCTGAGTCGGTCACAGGTGCGGTCAACGGCGACCGAACGCTCGTCCTTGCCCTGCGTGGCGGGATGGAATACTAGCCGCGTCCCTCCCATGGCGCGAAGCATCCGCGCACTGTCCAAAACATAGCCGTAAGACTTTGCGGCCATCTCGTCGTCGGGATTGGCGAAATTGATGAAGTAGGGCGCGTGAACGGAGATCTCCACCCCCTCTTTTTCAAAGGCAGCCCGAATGGACTCCGCTTTCTTCTCCGTCATACGTATCCCGCGTCCGAAAGAATACTCAAAGCAATCGAGGCCGTTCTCTCTCACAAAGTAAGCCGCTTCCTCGGTGTGCTCATACCCCTCCGCATAGAAGCGGTCACAGTTGCCGCTCGGGCCGAATTTTGTCATGGTTTTCTCCTTTTTGAATGGTCAATCGCGGACATGGATGCCGCATTTTACGTCCCTCATGTCGTCACGGAGCCGTTGGATGTCCTCTTGAAGCTGGAATTTGAGCGCCTCGGCATCGGCAAATTTTCGAATGCCCCGATAGAATTCCACGGGATAAATGCGAACGCTCGCGCCATAGAGATCTCCCGAAAATCCGTCGAGATATGCCTCTACTTTGCGTTCGACGACATCAAATGTCGGCCGCGCACCGATATTGATAATGGTCGGGAAATTCCCCTCCGGCGTTGCACACAGGCCGCCGTAAACTCCATCCGGCGGCAACAGTTTTTCGCTCGGAACGGACAGATTGAGGGTGGGAAAGCCATAGGTCCGCCCCACCTGCCGCCCATGCTCCACCGTTCCCTGCAAAAAATAGGCGCTTCCGTAAAAATCAGTTGTTTGGAGGCAGGCATTCAGAAGAGGAAGTTCTCCGCTTGCGAGGTATTTCTTGCAGGCTGTCGTGGAGATCTTTCCAAGAGGGATCCCCTCCGTCTTTGTATGCATCCAATCGGAGCTCACCGCGGGGACGACTTCCACGGGGCAGGGCGCAAGCCGTTTTAGGTGATCTGCCGTGCCGAGCGCATCCCGGCCAAAGCGAAAATCCTCGCCGCAAACGACCTTTTTTGCGGCAATCTTTGAAAAAATCTCGCGGATGAAGTCCTCCGCCGATGTGGAGCGCATCTTCTCCGTGAATTTCATTTCATATGCAAACGCAACGCCGGCGCGCGCAAAGAGAAATTCACGTTCCGAACGCGTAAACAGCGCCTTGCCCTTTCCGCCGAAGATCGTCGTGATCCCGACGGGAAGCCCCGCCTCCTTTGCCCGAAGCAGAAGTGCGCGGTGCCCCAGATGCAGGCCGTCAAACCCGCCCAAGACGAGCACGCACGGGGAGGAAAATCGGCCGTCGGATCCAATCGTCAACATAGCTTTTTCCCCGCACGAAGCATGCCGTTTTCCACGGTGCCCGTGCCGTAAAATTCTTCGCCTCGGTAAATTTTATAGATCCCGTCCGCGACGCTGACTTCGTATACCACGCCATTGTAAAAGCGCGCATCATCCACGCGCATGACGGGAAATGGCAATACCATGTCCGTGGGTATGAGGTATTTTTGCCATGTTTCAGCAGTAATCGAGCTAAGAGGGACAAGCGTCTTTTCCGTGAAGATCCCGCTCGCCGTACGACGTAAGGCCGTGCAGTATGCCTGCGTTCCGAGGAGCGCCGCAAGGTCACGTGCGAGTGCCCGGATATACGTTCCCGCGCCGCATGTTATCTCAAATTCAAACTCATCCGTTGCCGTCTGCCGCAAGTAAGAAAAGGCGTCGATCGTCACTCTCTTCGCGGGCAGATCGGCCGTCTGTCCGCTGCGTGCCAACTCATATCCGCGCCTCCCCCCCACGCTCTTGGCACTGTAAAGCGGCGGCACCTGCTCATATTCTCCCTTAAGCGACGGCAAGGCGCTCTGGATCTCGGCCGCATCGGGGATCGCGCCTCCGACGGTCACACAGCCTTCACTGTCCAAAGTGTCCGTCGTCGCACCAAACCGAAACCGCGCGATGTATGTCTTTTTCTTGGATAAAAAATAATCGAAGAGGCGCGTCGCATTGCCGATCCCGACGGGGAGCACGCCCGACGCAAAGGGATCGAGCGTCCCGAGATGGCCGCACGGCTGCTTGGTGAGGTGCTTTAAAATATTGACGACATAAGTCGAGGACTTGCCCTCCGGTTTGTCGATATTCAAAAAGCCTGTCATAATTCTCCCATGTTCTGCCAAACGGCATAGGAAAGGCGCTCGATCACCTCTTCGAGTTCCCCGAAGAGCATGCACCCGGAGGCAAGGACATGCCCCCCTCCTCCGAATGTGCGAGCCACATCGTTGACATTTACCGCGCCCTTGGAGCGCAATGAAACTCTATACTGCCCACGCTTGACTTCAAGGAGGCAGGCACTCACCTCCACGCAATCGATGGTGAGTGCAAAGTCCACGATCCCCTCGGAGGCCTCCGATTTCAAGCCGTACCGTTTCAAATGTTCGGCCCCGATCACCGCGATTGCAAGTTTATCGCCGAGCAGATAGCGAAGATGGGCGATCACTTCCGCATAGAACTGTGCACGGGATTTGGACTGTTTGCGGTGCGCCTCATAGGAAATACGGCCGAGATCCGCCCCCATGTCCACAGCCAGTGCCGCCGCACGAAATGTGTCGCCGTTCACGTCGCCGTGCGTAAAGTTGCCCGAATCGGTGACGATCCCGAGCAAGAGATATTCGCACATCGTGCGGTCGGGAGAGACCCCCATCGCCCGGATGAGGTCGAGCACGTTTTCTGCATTGCTTGCACGGTTGCGGACAAAGTTATATCTCGCGTACATCGTGTTGGAAACATGGTGGTCGACATTGACCGTGACTTTCCTCTTGATCCCCGCACGAAACACCTGCTCCAAAAGCCCCAAACGCGAGGTGTCGCTCACATCCACGGCAACGTACACCTCGGCATCCATTGTGGGAAACGGCTTAATCTCCCCCATCCCTGCCAAAAAAGAATAGCGCGTAGGGACCTCTCCCTCGTTTACAACCTCGCAAGGGATGCCGCATAAAGTAAGAGCGCGATGAAGCGCCATGCCGCAACCGAGTGTATCTCCATCGGGCCGCATATGCGTAAAAATCACCGCACTCTTGCTGTTTTTTAGGATCGTTGCAATTTCTTCGATGGTATTCATCAATCATCCTTTTTCAGTTTTGCAAAGAGTTTATCCATTTTCGAACCGTATTCAAAACTATCGTCTGAGAGAAAAGTGAGTTCGGGAACGGTGCGAATGTGCATCACCCGCGCAAGCTCGTGACGGACAAAACCCGCATTGTTCTTTATGATCCCAAATTGCATCTCCCTGTCTTGGGGGGATTTGGTATACACGCTCACATAGATCTTGGCTGTTTTGAGGTCGGGAGCGACATCCGCCTCCGTGACGCTGACGAGCCCCGTAAGTGCGGGCTCTCGGTCTTTCAAGGGACCCGATAGAATGGCCGCGATCTCTTTGCGAAATTCACTGTCTAACCGCTCGGTGCGCTTGCTCACGCCTGTTTGACCTCCTCAATCAGATAACATTCTATAAAGTCACCGATACGTACCTCGTTAAATCCCTCGATGGCACAGCCGCATTCGAGACCGGCGGCGATCTCCTTGACCTCGTCCTTGTAGTGTTTGAGCGTCTTGGCGTTCCCCTCGACGATCATGACGTTGTCCCGATAAATACGGAGCTTTCCGCCGCGCATCAACCTGCCCTCCACGACGAGACAGCCGGCGACCACGCCCACACCGGACACATTGAAAGTCTGGCGCACTTCGGCCTTGCCGATGAGCGTTTCTTTATACTTGGGCGCCAGCATGCCTTTGAGCATGGCTTCGAGTTCGTCGAGCAGTTCATAGATGATGCGATACATGCGCACTTCCACGTGACTGCGCTCGGCCAACGCCTTGGCCTTTGCATCGGGCCGAACGTTAAAGCCGATGATGAGCGCTTTGGAGGAATCCGCAAGCGAGACATCACTCTCGGTGATCGCACCTGCCGCCGCGCGGATTATGCGCACTTTCACTTCCTCATTGGCAAGTTTTTCAACGGAAGAACGCACCGCCTCGACCGAGCCTTGCACATCGGCCTTGATGAGGACGTTGAGGTTTTTGACCGCACCCTCCTCGGCCGCCTTAAACATATCCTCGAAAGAGACATGCGAAGGCGTATCCTGCATGAGCGACTCGCGCTGTTTGCTCTTGCGCTCCTCCTGCACTTTCTTCATGAGGGACTGATCGACGGCAAAGATGGCATCCCCCGCATTCGGGACATCTTCAAGTCCCAAGACGGAGACGGCAGTAGACGGGCCTGCCTCCTTGACGATCTTGCCTTGATCGTCGATCATGGCGCGGACGCGCCCCATTGTGGTGCCGGAGATCAAGTTGTCTCCCGTGCGCAAGGTGCCGTTTTGCACGAGCACGCTCGCGACAGGACCTTTCCCCTTGTCGAGCTTGGCCTCGATCACAACGCCCTTGGCCCGTCTGTCCGGATTGGCGCGGAGTTCCTGCATCTCTGCCTGCAAATAGATGCTTTCAAGCAGTTCGTCGATGCCCTCCCCCGTCTTTGCCGAAACGGGAACGACGATGACGTCGCCGCCCCATTCCTCGGGGACCAAATCATAATTCATGAGCCCCTGCTTGACCTTGTCGGGATAGACATTGGGCTTATCCATTTTGTTCATCGCAACGATGATGGGCACACCGGCCGCCTTTGCATGGTCGATGGCTTCCACCGTCTGCGGCATGATGCCGTCGTCGGCCGCGACGACGAGCACAACGATATCCGTAACTTGCGCACCGCGCGCACGCATTGCCGTGAAAGCCGCGTGGCCCGGGGTATCTATGAAAGTAATCTTCCGATCTCCCGGAAGCGTCACCGTATAGGCGCCGATCGACTGCGTGATGCCGCCCGCTTCCCCCGCGGTGACATTCGTGCTTCTGATCTTATCGAGGAGAGAAGTCTTGCCGTGGTCGACGTGCCCCATGACCGTGACGACGGGCGCGCGAACGACCAAGTTCTCCGCTTCATCTGCGCCGTGTTCCTCAATGAGCACGTCCTCGGCCGTCTTTTCCGGCTTATATTCGAGGTCGATCCCCATTTCAAGCGCCATGAGGGCAGCGCTCTCATAGTCCACCGATTCATTGACGGTTTTCATGACGCCTGCCTTAAAGAGCCGCTTGGTAATTTCCACGGCGGAGATGCCGAGTTTCTCCGAGAGGACCTTGATAGGGATCTCCTGCGTAGTGACGACCGCGTGATCGATCTTGACGGTTTGCGTCTCCTTTCTCGCCTTTTTCCCAAACCTTGCCTTGCGATATCCGCTCTCGCGGTCGAAATCGCTGATGCTTGCGCCCTGTTGGCGTTGAAGGGCACGCTTGTTGACGGGGCCGCGCGCATGCTCCACATAGGTCTTTTCAAATTTCTTGGCGGGTTCTCTTCTCTGCTGCGGCGGGGGTGCAATGGGTGCCGCGGGACGCATCGGAGGACGGGACGCTCCCATCGGAGGACGGCCTGCGGAGGGCGTACGGGGCGGCAGAGGCCTCTGCCCTGCCGGGCGGGTCTCACCGTTTCGCGGTGCAGACGGATAGGAAGAACGCGCGCCGCCGCGGTCGTTTCTCGGAGTCTCGGGGCGGAATGTCTTGGGAGCCCTGCCCTCCTGCTTGGGCGGAACGGGCCGAGGCGTGTATTCCTGACGGGGCCCTTGCGGACGCACGGGGCGCTCCGCCTTTGCCTTATCCGCGGAAGCAACCGCTTCCTGTGCCGGAGCCGGCGCGGGTTCCGGTGCGGATTCCGTCGCGGGTGCGGGCGCCGGAGCCGAGGCAATTTCCTGCGCCTTGCTTTCCTCGGCCTGCTTTTCGGCAGCTTTCTGTGCCTCTTCCAGCGCGGCGGCTTCTTCGGCGGCGCGTTTTTCCTCTAAGATCCGCGCTTCCTCCGCTTTCTTTGCCGCCTCTTCTTCGGCACGGCGCTGAGCCGCAATCGCCTCGTATTCCCCGAGACGCTTCAAGATCTCGCTCAACTTCTTTTCGTTGGCGGAGATCGCTTCTTTTAGGGACACAGTCGCCTTTTCCTTTGCAAGACCGCCCAATTTTTCTATATTCTCATATGCCATACTTTGTACCCTCCTCAGAGCCCTGTGCCTACGATATCGATGATCGCTTGGGCAAGATGTTCTTCCCGCATCGCCGCGAGTTTACACATTTGCTTCCCCGTGAGCGATTCTAAGTTTTCCAACTCAACCAACGGACAAGAAAACCGACTTCTAAGACTTTCCGTCTCCTTTTTCGTATTCTCCGATGCGTTTTTATCCAACAGCAAAAGATAAACTTTGCCGCGGATCGTTTTTACCGCATTCACGCCGATCACAAGTTTTCCCGCCCGACGCGCAAACCCTACATAGGCACGCAATTTATTTTCGTCCAAGGAATTCCTCCTCGATCTTTCGGTAGACGTCATCCTCTACGGGTGCAGAAAAAACCTTGTTGAGCAATTTTTTCTTTCCCAATAGACGGACACACGCCTCGTTGGAACAGATATAAGCGCCGCGGCCCGGCATTTTCCCCGAAAAATCAAGTGACACATTCCCATCGGCGCTTCGCACGACGCGGAGCATGTCTCGCTTGGGCTTTTCCTCATGACAAGCAATGCAAGTTCTTATGGGAACCTTTTTGGGGATCGGCATCTATTCCTCCGCATCATCCGGCGTGCCCAAATCAAGTTTGGTCGCGGCCGATTCGCTCTTCACGTCGATCTTCCATCCCGTGAGGCGCGCGGCAAGGCGGGCATTCTGACCGTTCCTGCCAATTGCAAGCGAAAGTTTTTCATCGGGCACGACAGCTACCGCCGACTTTTCGCCCAGCTGCGTCACGGAGACGACCGTGGCCGGGGAGAGCGACTTCGCGATGAATTCAAGGGGATTGTCGCTCCATAAAATAATGTCGATTTTTTCGCCGCCGAGTTCTGCGACAACGGCGTTGACACGCGCGCCCTTATTGCCGACACAGGCTCCGACCGCATCGATGCGGGGGTCCTCGGAGGCAATGGCCATCTTGGTGCGTTGGCCGGGCTCGCGGGAGATCGACTTGATGGTGACCGTTCCCGCCTTGATCTCCGGAACTTCCTCCTCGAAGAGCTTTTTGACAAGCCCCGGAGCCGAACGGGATACAAGCACCTGTGCGTTTCTGCCGCCGCTGCGGACACGCTTCACGAAAACCTTGATGCGATCACCCGGTTCATATTTTTCCCCGGGGACCTGATCGGCGGGCAGCATGAGCCCCTCGATCTGGCCCTTTCCGAGTTCGATATAGACGTTGCGCATATCCACTTTCCGCACAAGGCCGCTCATGAGCTCCCCCTCCTTATCGGAGAACTCCGAAAGCGTGTTGTCGCGCTCGGTTTCGTGGATCTTTTGCAGAATGACCTGCTTGGCCGTCTGTGCGGCAATGCGGGAGAAATCCTTGGGCACAAATTCCTCGCTGAGGACTTCGCCCACTTTTGCACTCTTCTTGATGTCGATGGCGTCCTTTAAATAGATCTCCCCGTCTCCGAGTTCCTCCACATCGTCATCCACGACCGTGCGCAAAAGAAAGAATCGGATGGTGCACTTTTCCGGATTCAGACGCACCTCTACATTCCCCGTCTCGCCAAACATTTGCTTTTTGTAAGCCGAAGCGAGCGCACTCGAAAGCGCGTCGATAAACACCTCCTCGCTCACTCCACGCTCATGTTCCAAATCGGCAAGTGCCGCAAAGAAATCCTTGTTGACCATATTGATATCTCCACTTATGATTTTCTTGATTGACCGTCAAACTTCGATGAACAGACAGACCTTCGCACATTTTTCAAAGGGAATGCGCAACGTTCCGTCGAGAACGACATTGCCGTCTGAAAATCCCGTCAGTTTGCCTTCATAATATTTTTTCCCATCAAAGGGTGCATAGAGATGCACCTCCACTTTCTCGCCGATGTGGTGAAGAAAGTCCGCCTCCTTTTTAAAGGGCCGATCCAGCCCCGGCGAAGAGCAGTTGAGCGTGTAGGGCGCCCCAAAGGTGGGATCCAACTCGTCGAGCGGGCCATCGATGGCGCGGTGAAACTTTTCACAGGTGACAAGATCCAATCCGCCCTCCATATCGATGTATACCGTGAGCGAACGGGTCCGCATATCCCACTCTGCATCTACGATGTAGACGCCCGTCTCGCTTGCTATGGGTTCCAAAAATTCAATTACTTCGGAAATGGGTTTTACTTTCATCTTCTCTCTTCCCTGCCGACCGCCCATCCTCATAAAGAAATGAGAGCGGCAAACCGCTCTCAATCTCTTTTTCATCGATCAAGTAAGCAAATTATAGCACAGTTTTCACGCAATTGCAAGCATTTCCGCAATATTTTAGCAAAAAAAGTTTACCGAGGAAGTCCTTTGCGCATGCGGATGAGCTCTATGAAAATTTTTGCCGTGACAAAGGCGTCGTCATAGGCGCGATGATGGTTGAATTCGAAGCCGAAATGGTCCGCCACGGTATTCAGCTTATAATTTTTGAGATGCAGAAGCTCCTGCGCGAGGAAGAGCGTGTCGTATTGCTTTTGGTTGAAGAAAAAGCCCTCTTTCCCACCGTAATAGGTGATGAGTTTGCAATCGAATGCCGTATTGTGCGCCACAAGGCTGCAACCTGCCGTGAACTTGAAGAAATCGGCAATGACTTCTTCAATGGGCGGCGCGCCGACCAGCATTTCATCCGTAATCCCCGTGAGATCGATGATTTCAAGAGGAAGTCGTACGGGACACTCCACAAATGTGGAAAAGCGCTCCGAAATGCGTCCATCCTTGATCTTTACCGCGCCCACCTCAATGATGCGGTCCATGACGCCCCCCTTGGAGAGGCCCGTCGTTTCGAGGTCGAAAACGACGAAGTTCTCTCTCTTGAAATCTTCGGGGAGATGATCCTCCGCGAATAAATTGCCCTGCACCAAATCCTCCTCCGGGACGGGGAAAACGGCACGGTATTGCGCGGGCACGGGCCGAGAGGGCCGTTCCTCGGGCACAAACCCTTCCGGCGGACGCCCAAGGTCCACGGTGGTGCTTCGGAAAGAGAGATTGCCGTTGAACAGCTCGTTGTCTCCCTTGAAACAGACATGCGCCCCCGGTTGAAGCTGCCGCACTTTTTCTATTGTTTTCAGCTTGGTGAAGTAAGAAATGCGGATGCTTCCCGTCGCGTCGGAGACGGTGAAAGTAAAATAGGGCTTCCCGGTCTTTGTTGCGCGCTCGGCCGCATAGGTAATTTCCCCGCAAACCGAGACCCCCTGCATCTCCTTGGAGAGATCGGATATGTAGATGGCGCGCTTTTGCTCCCCGCCGTCGATGGGAGAAAATTCCGTGATGTCAAAGTATCGCGGCGCAAAGACATATTCTTCGGGCGGAAGCGTGGAAGAGATCTCCCCTTTGGGCTTGTCTGCAAAATGCAGCTCCCCCACCCAATTGCCACAGAAATTTCGGTTGAGCACTGCGGAAATTTGGTCAAGCACGCTGTCCTCTCGTTCCTTATTTCTGTCCGCTTCATTCACCGTGATCGTAAAAGTGCCCCCCGCACTGCCGAGGGCGACGCCGACACAGTCCTCCCCGACAAAAGCCGCAAGGGCGGGAAACTGCGCCGAAAGAACTTCGAGAATGGCCTTTCGCACGCCCTCTTCGCCGGGAACAGACTTCATGATCCGCACAGAGGCTTCCAGCCCCGCCGCATATCGCTGCGAAACCTCCGTCGCATAAGCGATATCTTCCTGTGTATAATTCACATCCGTCAGGAGGTGGAAAACGGCTACGTTTCCCTCCACAGTGATCTTCTTCAAAACTGCACGCGGAAGCCCCGCCGCCTGCCTTATCTCTTGTAAATAAGCCTGGCTCTTCATTTCAGTAATTCTTCCAAAAACTCAAAAAATACGCGCTCCGCATCCGCACGGGCGACGCGGAACATCTTCTCCCTTTGAAAAATAACGCAATATTCCCTGCCGCCCGCGATCCCGAGGTCGGCATCCTTTGCCTCTCCGGGGCCGTTCACGATACAGCCCATCACTGCGACTTTGCAGGATTTTTTTACGCCTCGAACGCGCGCATGCACCCTTTTCGCAAGCCCCATGCAATCATACTCGCACCGCCCGCAAGTCGGACAGGCAACCACTTCCACGTAATCCTTTTCGAGCCCGCATGCCCGCAAAATTTCATGGGCGGCATGGACCTCTTGCACGGGATCGTCCGAGAGAGAGACGCGGATCGTGTCGCCGATCCCCTCCAAAAGCAGGGAACCGATGCCGATCCCGCTCTTGATGAGCGCACTCTCGCCCACGCCCGCCTCCGTGACGCCAAGATGCAGGGGATATTCCGTGCGCTCGGAGAGCATCCGGTAGGCCTTGACCGTCAGAGGCACATCTGAGGCCTTTACGGAGATGACAATGTCATCAATGCCGAGAGATTCCAAAATATGCACATTGTCGAGAGCGCTGAGGACGAGCGCCTCGGCGCTTCTTCCGTAAGTGCGAAGATAGTTGGGCTCGATGCTCCCGGTATTTGCCCCCACGCGCACGGGGATCCCATGCGCCTTGACGCAATCCGCAACTTGCGCAATCCCCTTTTGTCCGCCGATATTCCCGGGGTTGATGCGGAGCTTATCCGCCCCCGCCTCCACGGCAAGCACGGCAAGCCGCGGTGAAAAGTGAATGTCGGCCACAACGGGAATGTGCACGCCGTTCTTGATCGCCCGAATGGAATGCGCGTCCGCTTCATCCAACACCGCAACGCGGGCAATATCGCACCCGGCCTCTTCCAAGCGTATAATTTGAGCGACGCACTCTTCGACGTCGCTCGTTTTTACAGTTGTCATACTTTGCACGGCAACTTTTCCGCCGCCAAGCACAACGCCGCCTACATCAACTTTTTTTCTCTCCATGCCATCTCCCCGCAAAAGCAAGGCTCACTTCTGTTCGTTTTCTTTGTTTTCCATCATACGTTGAAGCTCTGCCATAAAGGAAGAGATATCCTTAAAGGAACGGTAAACCGACGCATACCGGACATAGGCCACTTCGTCGAGCTCTTTCAGCCCATCCATGACCATCTCCCCGATCTTCTTGGAGGAGATTTCGAGCACCATGGAATTGTAGATTTTTTTGGTGATCTCGTCGGCAAGTTCGTCGATCTTTTCGAGGGGCACCGGCCGCTTCTCGCATGCCTTGATGATGCCGTTTTTGATCTTCCCTACATCATATGCCTGCCGGGTGCCGTCTGACTTGACGACCAAAATCGGCGCGACCTCAATCGTCTCATATGTCGTAAACCGCCTTCCGCAACCGATACATTCCCTGCGGCGGCGAATGGTTCTGTCGTCGTCTGCCGAACGAGAGTCGATGACCTTGCTTTCCGTACAGTTGCAATATAAACAGCGCATTCTTTTGTCTCCTTATTTTGCAACCATTATAACACAAAATATGGGCTTTGTAAAGTGTTTTTTGTCAAGATATGCGCACCTTTTGCACCCTATCCCCCGCTTCCCGTCAAAGCGCTCCCCAAGCAAAAAGGCGCATGAAAAAGCCGACGGAAACCGCCGGCTTTTGGGATCGCATAGATATGTGCTATTAGCCGCCCTTTACGGGATTGGCCCAGAGTGCATTACGGTAATCGAGTTTGGTCGCCATTGCCGTGATCGTATAGCCCGCCTCGGAATTGTAGTCGATATAGGAGGGAGCGATGACGCCCTTATACTCATTTTCTCCAATCGTGACGGTGATATAGTAATCTCCCGACAGTTCCCATGTGCCCACATTGTCGGCACTCTTCATCACGCTTCCGTCTGCCATAAAGGTGTATTCCTCGGATGCAACGATCTCCGTCGTGATCCCCTCGGAGTGGAGGATGAGATCGTATTTCCCGGCGACATCGTCTGCATCGATCCGTCCGAGTTCCTCGCCCGCATAGCGGTTGGGGGAGAGCACGGGCCATCCGTCCTCGTTGAAGAAGAGCTGATGGACTTCAAGATGGTGCATACCGGACAACGCATTCCTCACATGGGAGACGACGAGATACTTCCCGTCCTCGACAAGCACGGAATTGTGCCCGAGGCCGACGCGCACTTCACCGCCGTTGAACTGATAGTTGCCCGCAAGTTTGTTCCCTGCCGTGCTGTCGGAAGAGACGTCTGTCCCGTCGATATCCTCATAGGGGCCGTTGGGATTCTTGCTACGCGCGACCCGCATGTTGTAGGTCGTATTGAGGTCGCCGTACGAGCACATCAGATAGTAATAATCGAGCTGCTCGTTATAGAAAATATACGGACCCTCGGCGTTGTTGTCGCTTGCCTGCCAAATGGTTTCCCCATACAAGCCGCTATCGATCAATGCCTGCTCCTCTTCGGTGGGGAGACCGATATCCTTGCCGGAAGCATTCAATTCGATGATATTGATGCCGCCGAAAGCCGAGCCGAATACCATCCACAGTTTCCCCTCTTTATCATAGAATACGGTGGGATCGATGCCGTTCGGATCGCCCTCTTTCCCCGTCTTGAAGAGAACGACATTGTCGGAATAGGGCCCCGTCACGCTCGATGCTTCAACGCGGGCAATTGCAGAGCCCCTGCTCCCGAACGCATCGGTGAGCGAATAGTACATATAATATTTGGAACCGAGCTTGATGACGTCGGGCGCCCACGTCGTCCCGATGGTGTCATTCCCCTTATCTTTCGGGTTTACGGCCTTTACCGTATCCTCAATCGCCTTGGGCCATTGCCTGCCAAGATGCGTGTAAGGAGTGGTAGCGTCATAGAGCTTTTGCCACTGTCCGTCGCTCGCATACTGCGTCCAGCTCATGAGGTCTGTGGACTTCGCCACGGCATAGTGCGTGCCGAAAGCATAGTAGGTGCCGTCGTCATCCTTAAAGATAGACGGGTCGTGCACCGCCACCTCCGAACCATAGTTCGGCGTTCTCGGAAGCCGCGCCGCTTCGAGCTGGCTGGCGCCCCCTTCGCCATTGCAAGCCGCAAGGCCGATCGTAAGTGCCATCACGACCGCACCGACGCTGAGCATGATCTTTTTGTTCATTTCTTCCCCCCTGTTCCGCTTTTGCGGGATTTTTTCTATATTATACCTTTTGTACAAAATCTTGTCAAGCATTTTAGAAATTTTCATTTATATTCAAAGTGTTGACAATTTCGGCGGTCCGATATATAATATTTGTAAGGAGATACAAACCATGAGCAGCTTTAAGGACCTTCGCATTGTAGACAATTTTTACCAAACCTCTTCTTTCTTCCCCATGCCGACCATTCTCATCGGCACGGTCTCGGAAAACGGAAAGACAAACCTCGGCGCCTACTCGCTCTGTTTTCCCTATTACATTGCGGGAAAGGAACACTATGCAATGCTCCTCGAATGCCGCAACAGCTCCAATACCTGCCAAAACATTTTGCGCGGGAGCAAGGTTTCACTCAACTTTATCCCCGATGACAGGAAATATTTTAAGGAAGCGGTGCGGCTCGGATTCCCCGGGGAGACGACGGAAGAGAAAATGAAGAATTGCCTCTTTACCCTCGAAAAGGGACTGGCGGAGGGAGAACGCCCCCTCGTCATCAAGGAGGCATTTCAAGTCTTTGAATGCACTTGGGATTCCTCGCTCGAAAATGCCTATCTCGACAAGGCGGGCTGCCTCGAAGGATACGAACCGCCCTATCGCTCTTTCAACGGCATTACGAGCAAATTCGGCGCCCACTTCATCCTGAACATCGACAAGATCTTGATGAAAGAGAAATATTGGTCCTCCATCGTCAACGGCGTGAAAGCGGGGAATTTCCCGCCCGTGCCCGTGGATTACGGCTACCGCGACAGCACCAACTTTTGGTGCTCCAAGTTCAAGCGTCCGTACCCCGAAAAAATCCCCGCAAAGGAGGGAGATGTGCAGTCGGTCATCTATGCCGCAAAGCGCATCGATCCCAACGTCACCTTTACCGAAGAGGCATGCGCACAGCTCGTGAAGATCCCCCGCGTCTTTTTAAAGGCGGCGCTCACCCAAATGGTGGACATCGCAAAAGCCGAGGGGATCTCCGTGATCGACCCGGACACGCTCAAAATCATCAATGACAAACGTCGCAAGGAAAAGAAATAATTTTCTGAAAACCATGAAAACGGAAACCAAAAACCGAGTAAAAAATATATTTAAATATCTTTTTCTCGTCGCGCTCATCCTCGAAATGCTGCTCCTGTCCGTGGAAGCGCTCTTGCCGGGGGACGCCTCATCCCAGAGCAGCGGCGCCTTTGGAGATGCCGTGGACGATATTGTGACGAATGCCTCGGAGGATGTGATCCGTGACGTGCGTCCCGAGGAGATCATGCTCAAACGCAACGGGAAAACCATCGAGTCGCTCACGCTGAAACATGGTGCAAGCGCTCGGCTTTCCGTTGGCTATTCCCCCTCCACCTCCTCCGTCAATTACAGAGATGTGGAATGGAGTTCGGAGGACGAAACGATTGCGCGGGTCAACGGCAATGGAAAGGTCTTTGCCACGGGCATAGGCGAAACGGTCATCACGGCCTCCCTCATGGCTTTCCCCCAAATCAAAGCGCAACTGTCGGTACAAGTTACCGAAGTCATTGCAGAAGAATTTACGCTTTGCTTTGGAGACGGCGACACCAAAATCACCCTCGAAGTGGGCGACAAGGCGGCGCTTCTTCCCACATTGACGCCTGCCGCCGACCAAAATTTGATTGAATACGAAAGCGGGGATCCCGAAGTTGCGACTGTTGTCGACGGAGCGGTTGAGGCGGTCGGCGTCGGAGAGACTGTCATACGGGGAAAATATACTCCCGTCACCGATCCCGAAAAAGCGCTCGTATGTGAAGTGCGTGTTGCCGTCAATGCGCGCACGCACCCCAAGATCCCCATTGAAAATCTTCTCATCGATCTGCAAAAAACGCCCGCCGTCCGCTCCGATGCAGAAGCCCCCTACCTCTATGCGGGAGATGTCGGCAGTTTTCAGCTCTCTCTGTTCCCGGAGGACACCACCGAAAACGCAGTCATTTGGAAAACTTCGAATAAAGACGTTCTGTTCGTCAATGCCGCAGGAGAATTCGAGGCGCGCGCAAAGGGAAGCGCGACTTTGACTGCAATCTCCGCCGACAATTCCGCCATTCGCGCACAGTGCACCCTCGAGGTGCGAAACCGCACGCTCGGCGTGACGTTGGAGATGACGGGAGGAGAACTGACCCCCTCTTCCTCCGATCCGGACACTTTCACGCTCGCCTTGAAGGCAGGCGCCCGGGATGTGGCTTTCTCGTTATCATGCGAGGATGAAAAACAGATCTTTGTAAAATATGACACTTCGGACAATAAGATCGCCCGGGTCTACAAGGACGGCACGCTTGCGGCCCTCCGCTCCTCGGCAAGCGCCGAAAACGGAACGGTATCCATCACGGTCACGGTGGCAGACAACAGCGAATTCAGCAGTGAAAACGGCAACCTCGCAAAGACCTATTCCCTCATTGTCACCGTGGAAAGGCAGGATTTCAGCGACAGTGTGGACGGTTGGGGGCTGCTCGTCCGAAAACTGTTCGGACACTTCGGAGCTTTTCTCGCCGTGGGGGTGACGGCCGCCGTTACGGCCATCCTCTTCGATAATGGTTCGTGGAAGCGCCGCCTATTGTTCCTCGCCATGCTGATCGTTTTCGGATTCACATTTGCCTGCTTCACCGAACTTTTGCAGACAGAACTTTTCACCAACGGGCGAGCGGCCGCATTCTCCGATGTCATCATCGATTGCCAAGGATACATGCCGGCAATGCTCGCGGTCTACGGCATTTTCCTCATCGTATCCCTCGTGATCTTGATCGTGAAAAGCATCCGTCAACGCCCCAAGAAAGAATGAGCGAAAAGATCCATAAAATAGGAACGCGGCCCGAGACGATGTCTCGGGCCGCGTTCCCCATTCCCTAATTCCCCTTGATGAACTGCTTCATGATCTCAAAGAGATCGGGCGTTATCACATGTTCGATGCGGCAGGCATTTTCTTCCGCCATCTGCTCATCCGCACCCATATGGACGAGGAGCGCCGTAATCACGCGATGTCTCTCATAGATATCCGAAGCCTTGGCATAACCGACTTTGGTCAGCCTTATTTCATCATTTTCGCCGATTTCGATATAGCCTTTTTTGAGAAGAAGCCCCATGGCGCGCGAGACGCTGGATTTTGCATATCCGAGCTCTCCCGCGATATCTATGGCGTGGACGCTCGATCCTCTCTCTTGAAGAAGAAGAATTGTTTCAAGATACATTTCTTCCGATTCGTGCGACTTCATGGCTTCCCCCATCAAATTCTCTATCACAATTATAACGGATAGTTTGGAATTTGTAAAGACCAAAACCAAAATTTTTATCTACTTCTTGAACAATTTTGAGAAAAATCCTTTCTTTTCGGACTCAGAGACCGCCACATCGAGCACGTGATAGCCCTCCGCCTCTATCGCATTGCGGGCAGCTTCGGAGCAATCGCTTTCGGAAACGACGACCGTCTCCCCTTTCTCGTGCGAAGATTTGACGGATTTGACTTCCGGGACCGCCTTGCGGACGGCGTCGTTGACATGCGCCTCGCACATGCCGCAGTGCATTCCTTCCACTTTCAAAACAATTTGCATATTTATTCACCTACCTTTAAATCCATGGATCCTGCCCGGAATGGGCAAGCGCAACGGAAAATTATTCGTCCAAAAATTCTTTGAGAGAAAGAGCCCCCGTCGAGATCGCGAGGAATTTATCATTGTATTCATCCACAATGGCACAAGCCATGTTGATCATGTATCGCAAAAGATCGATGGAAATGATGCTTCCCCGATAACTCGAAGTGATGCGGAACATGATGGTGCCATCCTCAACGTCATAGACAAAGCATCCGTCGGCGAGCGCAAAGTTTGCCTGTGAGGTGGCGATTGCAAGCTCGATGCGCTTATCCTCCGTTGCCTTGAAAGGCAACAGGGAGATCATGCGCACGATTTCGCGCTCCCCGTCCACGAGGAGAACGAAATCCATGGGAATATCGTCGCCATTGACTTCGAGTGTGATCGCAAGAGAGTCCGCGTGCGTCTGATAGTGCCAATTTTGCGCGTCAAGCGCCTCTTGTAATGTCGAATAGACCTCCTGAGCCCTTCTTTTTTGCATTTCATCCATGATCGTTTCCTCCTCAATTCTTCATATATTGGATGATCTCGGGGATCGACATGTTGCCCTTTGAGACCATCAGGATTTTGTCGTTATACTCATCGATCGTCTGAAACGAAACGCCCATTAAGTAATGGAACATTTCCGGACCGATCAGGCTTTCCATAAAACTTGACGTGATGCGGAAGAAAACATCCCCCGTCAGATAGTTATAGTCAAAACTGCCGTTCACAATGCCGAGGTTGATGCAACTGATCGCAACCGCGACTTCCGAGCGTTTCTCTTCCCCGATGGAGAAAGGAAGCGGCGAGAGTAAAATTACAAGTTCCCGATCCGGATCCACGGTGATCCGCACATCCATGGGAAGATCGTCCCCACGCGCATGCGTGCGGATTTTGAGCTCTTCCTCGTCTTTTTCGTAGTTCCAGTTGATTGAATCAAGCATGTTGCAAAGCGTTTGGAATGTCGCTTGCGCCTGTTTGATCTTGCCTTGGTCTGCCATTCTTTTTCCTCCCTAAATTTTATTTAAAATCCCAACCTTGCGGATTTCTTTTCATTGATGACTTTAAACTCTTTCTCGCTTGCGGAGCGCTCCAAATCATCGCGCGTGAGCGTTATGGTGCTCTTTTTGTCGAGCTGGCAGCGCATGGTCGCCTTTGCCCATGTACGCTCGAAGAGGTTGCGCACGAAGCGCGCATTGCTGAATTCTTTCGAGGAAATAAACTCCTCGGGAAGCGCAAGGAAATACTCGCGCGCGGCATCGATCAGGGATGCGTCGTATTGCAAATGGCTCTTCTCCACCATCGAAATAAAGACATCGAACAGTTGATCGCGCGTGAAATTGGGGAACTCGATCACATAGGGCATTCTGCTTGCAAGCCCGCGGTTGCCCTCCATGAGGTGTTCCATATCGTCGGTGTAGCCCGCCATGATGACCACAAAGTCCGAACGGTGGTTCTCCATCTCCGCGATGAGCGTATCCAAGGCTTCCCTGCCGTAATCCACGGTGGAAGCCCCCTCATGATAGAGCGAATATGCCTCGTCGATGAAGAGCACCGAACCGTAAGCATCGCGGCACATTCCCGCGGTCTTGGGCGCCGTCTCACCGATGTATCTGCCGCAAAAATCGCGCCCCGAATATTCATAGAACCCGCCGACGCGAAGCACGCCCTTTTCGCGCAAGATCTTCCCGATGATGCGTGCCACCGTCGTCTTGCCCGTTCCGGGGCTGCCCAAAAAGCGCATGTGGATGCACGGATGTTTGAGATTATCGTTCTTCATGGACATCTCGATCTGGGCAATGATCTCCTGCACGCGCGCCTTGATCTCCTTGCTCCCGACGAGCTGTTCGAGCATCTCGAAGCCGGAAATGTTTTCATCCTGCGTTGCGCATATTGCAGCCGTGTCCCGCTTGGTGATGTGCGTGTCGCTCTTTCCCGTTTTGGCATTTGCGAGCTGTTTTTTGTACAGAAGTTCGCGCACGACTTTCTCAACCGTGTTCAAGCCGTAAAACCTGCCGTCGCTCTTTTCCTCGGAGATGCGCTCGTGGAAGTTTTCCCACGCATTCCGGGAAATGGTAAACCCATACTTTTTGAGGCTGCGCTCGGCGCACTTCTTGATCTCCTCTTGCGTAAGAGGCGGGAAAGAGACCGTTCGCACCGTCATGAGGTCGTTGAGCGAAAATCTCAGGCGGTCCAACACGTCCTTTTCCACAAAGGGGATCCGAAATACAACGATATAACAATCCAAAGATTCCTCCACGTGCCGCAAGAAATCTTTGAACTGCTTGCTGTCGGTTTTATTCATCCACTCGCTGATATCCACGCAAAGGATGCGGACTGCATTTTGGCTGCCCTCATCGAGAATGCGGCGGATGCCAGAGAAAGCATCGCGGTTGGGGTCCGGAGACTCGGGAGGCAAGACGTGCATAATGACCTTTCTCGAACTCGCAACGGGCTTGACATTGAGTGCGGTGCACAGCCCGGCAAACAATTCGAGGTATGTCTTTAATCCATAGCCGTCATTGATGGAGTAGAGGTAGCTTTGGTAAGTAAAGGTATCGTAAGTCTTGTTTTTGATGATCTGCGGCGCAACCTGCGCGAGCTCGCGCGCAATGGCTTTATACTCATCCGCCCCCACCTGCCCTTCAATCTCCGCCATCACGCCATCCAACCCGAGCTGTTCCTGTTCGGATTTGGAAGCCTGCCTCCCGGAGAAAGCGGGTAACGTGCGGTCGAAAAGGCGCTTGGGCTCCCGTCTCTCGGGCTCGGGTTTTTGCTCCGGAGCTTTTTCTTGCGGTTTTTCCTCGGGCTTTGCCTCTGCCTTTTCCTCGGGTTTTTCTTCGGTCGGTTTGGCGGGCGCGGCCTCGTCGGGAAATTGCTCGGAGTAGACCGTGAGACTTGCGATATCTTCGATGGGATACTTTGCCCCGAAGAGTTCGCGGAGTTTGGCATTGAATACTTCTTCCCGCACTTTGTCTGCATTCAGCACCAACGTGATCTCGCTCAATGTGTGCGTCTTGACAGTGAGATCCTGCGGAAAGGCATCTCTGAGCGAATTGATGAGGTATGTCACGGGAAAGACGTCGTCGTCTCTGTGCGTGAGCAACCACGGACCGCTGAACTCGATGGTTACTTGTAATTTCATGTTGAATCTCCTTGTCTGTTCTTGGCTTTTGTGCCTTGGTCAATTAACTTTTTTAATTTGTTTTCATCCGCCAAGGCGGCATATGGCCCGAGGTCATAGTGCGTCTTGGCAATATCGTTCCGATTCTTTTCAAGGGCTGTGTGAACATATCCCTCCGCCCGCATGAAAGTGCTCCAACGAATATGCTCATATCCCTCCATGAGTTCATTGTGCGCCAACTCATTCGGATCGGACGTATCCGCGGGGAATTTTTCCAGCCCTATGCTTGCGCAAAGGTTTTGATAGAAGGCCTTCGACATGGAAGAACGGCGAAAATATTCGAATTTGTTGTAGCTCTCCAAATACCGCGCATCGAGGCGTTCGGAATTGACCCACTCCCGATGCAGACGGAACCCGTCCTGTTCAAGCGCTGGCATCTCAATGCTTTCAAGCGAATAGCGCGAGCGGAGATCTCCCACAAACGTGATCCCATAGCTCTCGCCGCGCATATTCTTCAACCCGCCGTTTTGGAGGACGGTGCGAGACTTGGACGGACTGTATACAACGGCATAGATGGGCGGGATCGCTCCTCCACGCTCGATCTGCAAACGGCCGAGGTGCATGCGGATGCGCATTGCCGTTTTGATATTTTTCTCGTCGTTGCCGAGCGTGACAAATACCGTGGTGATCTTCCCGACGGACGAGAGCTCTTCGAGAAAACCCTGCAATGTTACATCGGTCTTGTGGAAGCGGATGCTGTATTGCGCCTCGCCCGCACGGTGACAGTCGCTCATGGAAAGCAATTCGGGCGCATCGGCCATGATGCGGTCACGGGCATATTCGTCGTTATCAAAGACGTGGATGGTGGGAGAAAATCCTGGCATCTGCGAACTCCAACTCACCGCCTTTAAGAGTTCTTTTCCATAGCCGCCAAGCCCGACAATGACGATATTGAGCTGCTTTTGCACCGAATAATCGGACAACGGGCCCTCTGCGTCGAGAAAGATGGGATGCCGCGCAAGCGTATCGATGGCAAGATTTCTGTTCTCGTTGATGCGCCGCACTTTCATATTTCCCTTGTCGACAGAGTCCAAAAGCGCTTCGCTCTCTGCCGAAGTCGCAAAGACATACAGCTGCGTTTTGGGGGTATCATAGATAGATTCCCCCTCTTGCCCCGCTCGCCGGCAACGGTTGATGATGCGGAGCGCCTGCTCAACGTTCTCATCCTCATTGTCGGAGATGAAATACAGCTTTCTGAAAATATCCTTTGTGCGTTTTAAGCCGATCTCCGTGATGTCGCGGCGAAGGCAGATCGCACCCAATTGCTTGGCTTCGGCAATGAGCTCGAAGCTCTCCTCCTCTTCCCGCTCATAGACATCGGCAAACACGACCAGCCGCCGCGCTTTCCGATCCGACAGCAAGTCGCGCGCAAGGGCAATGCTTCTCTCATTCAATTCGGAGATCAAAAAGATGTCTGCCCTGTGGTTGAAGATGCTGTAATAGTGGACCAGCGACGAGAACTCTCGGAAGAAAGAGAGCACAAAGCCGGCAGTCATGACGGGCGCTGCGACTGCAAGCGCCGCAACATAGAGGTGATAGACGACATCCAGCCAATGCGCGCCCTCGATGGCGGAAAAGGCAAGGGAAATACATTCGAGGTCCCCGTCGAGCGCGAAGAGCTGCAACACATTCCGCAAGGAATACAAAAGCGCCTGTAAAAATCGGATGAATGCGCCGTCCGCAACCTCTGTGGCCGAGAGATAGTAGGCGGGATAGAAAGCAATGACCGCCGCAATGAAGAACCCGATCACGAAGATCTGGAACGGCGTGATCGAAAACTTATATGCCCTGCTCGGGGGCGCCGCACGTCTGCGCGCCATGCGGATGGCCCTGATCCAGAGATAGAGCGAGACCCCCATGGCTCCGATCGATAGAAATAAAAATAGCGTACAGAATACAGTGGGCGACATGGCAATCCGGTCTCCGGATGCGCACACAAGCTCTTACATCATATGGGCGCACCTATAAAATAGTATAACATATCTTGTCATAAAACGCAAGAGCCCGCGGGAAATAATTTGAAAAAATAAAAGACGTCCTCCACAGACGTCCTTGTTTCAATTCATATGGAGCGGAATGCTCGGGACCGCATTGATTGTGAACGGAGAAAAATTCCCCGCACGGTATTGGATCAACCCCTCCGCCGCGATCATGGCGGCATTGTCCGTACAGCGTCTCTTCACGGGTATCACGAGTTTGAGCCCCGCTCTGCGACACGCCTCGGCGAGTTTTTCGCGCAAGTATCCGTTGGCAATGACCCCGCCGCCCGCCGTCACGGTGTCCGTCTTTTTCTCTGAGGCGGCCTCCACCGTCTTTTGGATGAGAATGTCCAGCGCCGCATGTTGAAAGGAGCAGGCGACATCGGCACGGCTGAAAGCCTCTCCCCGCTGTTCCGCCGTATGCACATAGTTGATGATGTAAGTTTTCAGTCCGCTGTAAGAAAAATTATATCCTCCCGTTCCTTTAAGCATGCGGGGCATGGGGATCACGGGGTTCCCCTCCCGCGCCAGCGCCTCGATATGCGGTCCGCCCGGATAGGGAAGCCCGAGCACGCGGGCAATTTTATCAAACGCCTCCCCCGCCGCATCGTCCAGCGTTCCGCCGAGGATCTCAAATTGCGTCTCAGTCTTGGCATAGAGGATGGCCGTGTGTCCGCCGCTTGCAAGTAAGGTGACGAAAGGAGGTTCCAGCGCGGCATCTTCGAGATAGGCCGCCGCAAGGTGCCCACGGATGTGATTGACGCCGATGAGCGGAATATTCAGAGCGTAAGCAAGCCCTTTCGCAAACGAGAGCCCCACGAGAAGCGCGCCGAGAAGCCCGGCACCATAGGTGACGGCGACCGCATCCAACTCCTCTTTCTTTACGCCCGCACTCCTCAGAGCGCGTGAGGTGACTTCATCCACGGCATCGGTGTGCGCCCGCGAAGCGAGCTCGGGCACCACGCCTCCAAACTTGGCTTGCAGCTGTGCGGAAGAAATAATCTCATCGGACAAAAGAGAGCGGCCGCGGATGACCGCCGCCGCCGTCTCGTCGCAAGAGGACTCTATCCCTAAAATCAATGGTTCTTTCATCTTTCAAACAATGCAGATACCGTCTGTCTGCCTAAAACCGATTAGGACTTTTTCAGAAAATCGATGATAAAGCCCTGGATATTGCCGTCCATGACGGCCTGCACGTCGCCCATCTCATAGCCCGTTCTGTGATCCTTGACGAGCGTGTACGGGCAGAAAACATAGGAACGGATCTGGGATCCCCACTCGATCTTCTTGGTCTCGCCTTTCAAGGCAGCCTCGGCCGCCATGCGCTCCTCGATCTGCTTTTCGATGAGTTTTGAGCGAAGATACTTGAACGCCATCTCCTTGTTTTGAAGTTGGCTCCTCTCATTTTGGCAGGTGACGACGATGCCCGTCGGGAAGTGCGTGATGCGGATAGCCGTCTCGGTCTTGTTGACCTTTTGTCCGCCCGCACCCGACGATCTGTATACATCGATCCGGATATCCTCGTCCTTGATCTCCACTTCATCGTCATCGTCCACTTCCGGCATAACTTCGAGGGAGGCGAAAGAAGTTTGGCGGCGCTTGTTGGCATCAAAGGGCGAGATCCGCACAAGGCGGTGAACACCAATCTCGGCCTTTAAATACCCATAGGCATTCTCCCCCTCCACTTTGAAGTCCACCGATTTGAGCCCCGCCGCATCTCCGGCAAGCCGGTCTATTTCCGTGACCTTGTATCCGTTCATCTCGGCATAGCGGCAATACATGCGGTAGAGCATGGAGACCCAATCGCACGCCTCCGTTCCGCCTGCGCCCGCATGGATGGAGAGAAGAGCGTTGCAGCTGTCGTATTTGCCGCGGAGAAGCGCGCGCACACGCATCTCCTCGATGTCCGTATCCGCCGCCGCCATCATCTTGTCGAGTTCGGGGATGAGGTCCTCCTCCCCCGTTTCCTCGATGAGGTCGATGATCTCATACGCATCGTCGAGCGCCTTTCTGCCCCTCTCATAGGATGCGATCTTGGATTCATGGGAAGAGATCTCTCTGCCGATCTTGGCCGAGCGTTCCAGATCCTGCCAAACGGCCGGGTCCTCCTGTTCCGCTTTGAGCTCTTTTACTTTGTCATACCTATGGTCGATATCCAAAGCATATTTTGCTTCGCCCAAAGTCTCTTCGAGCGCCTTTAATTTCAGTCTGTAATCATCAGCTTTGAACATAATTTCTCTCAATTGCGGGATTTTTGCTCATCGGAGAGCATGTGACACTTCTTATACTTCAAGCCGCTCCCGCACCAGCAGGGATCGTTGGCGCCGGGCTTTTTTTGCTTCTTCATCGTGGCGGGATTGAATTTCTCCGACCCGCTCGTCTGCAATTTGGAGAGATCGATTTTTTCCGGCACGCCCCGGTCTACAAGCGTCTCGCCCGAGCGCGCCCCCATCTGCACGGAGGCGACCCCCTCTCCCTGCGGCGCCGACGGATAGACACGCTGCACCTCCGGAGCCTGCGGTTCGGCCTTGGGCGCGGAGGGATAAATGCGCTGGATGGCCTGTTGGGGCCTGACCTCGGGCTGCTGCTGAGGTTGCGGTTGCGGACGGGCCTCTGCGGGCTGGCGTTGGAGACGCACGCGGAGGAGGTGATCGATCGTGCGGTTTTGGATGCGCTCGATCATCTCATTGAACATGGCGGAGCCCTCTTGCTTGTAAGCGATCACGGGGTCGACCTGTGCATAGGAACGCAACCCGATGCCCTTGCGGAGCTGGTCCATCGAGTCGATGTGGTCTACCCATTCATCCGTAACATATCGGAGGAGCACCGTGCGCTCATAATCCCCGAACGTTCCGCGGCCGTTTTCTTGGAGCACCGCGTTGATATCGGCGACCTTTGCCTCATAGACTTCCGCAACCTTGGCGGAGATCTTTTCGATGGCCTTTGCAAAATCCCATTTTTCCAGCTTTTCGCGCGTGACGAAATGCGTTCCGGCCGGGAGATATCCCTTTTCGAGCGCCTCGTTGAGGTCATCCTCATTCCACTTTGCGGGAATGGCGTCGTTATCCACGGTATGCCGCACGACATCCTCTACGAGGTCGGGAATGTATTTCAGGATCTGTTCGTGCACGTCCTCGCCTTTGAGCACTTTCATGCGCTGATCGTATATGAGCATGCGTTGCTTGTTCATGACGTCGTCGTATTGGAGGACGTTTTTCCGGATGCCGAAGTTGCGACCCTCGATCTGCTTTTGCGCATACTCGATCAAACGCGTCAGGAGCCCGCTTTCGAGGCTCTCATCCTCCTGCATCTTGCTGCGCTCGTAAATGGCCTGCATGCGCTCGCCGCCGAAACGCTTCATGAGATCGTCTTCCAACGACAGGAAGAAGATGGAAGCGCCCACGTCGCCCTGACGTCCCGAACGGCCGCGAAGCTGGTTGTCGATACGCCTGCTCTCATGGCGCTCGGTGCCGATGATGCAGAGACCTCCGGCCTCGATGACTTTCTTCTTTTCCTCGTCCGTCTGCTGCTTGTACTGGTCATACAGCGCCTTGTAGCGCTCGCGCACCGCGGCAGCCTCCTCATCGAGTTCCGCCGCATAACTCGTGGCGCGCTCGATGACGTCATGCTCCACGCCCTCGCCGCGAAGTTGCTTTTTGGCAAGGTACTCGGGATTGCCTCCGAGCAGAATATCCGTGCCGCGGCCGGCCATGTTGGTGGCGATGGTCACGGCGCCAAAGCGGCCCGCCTGTGCAACGATCTCCGCTTCACGCTCATGGTTCTTGGCGTTCAAGATGTTATGTTTGATCCCGTTGACGCGGAGGAGCTTGGAGATCTCTTCCGACTTCTCGACGGAAACGGTACCGACGAGAAGAGGCTGGCCCTTTGCGTGACGCTCCATGATCTCCCGCACGATTGCTTTCTTTTTCCCCGTCTCCGTGGAGTAAACGCGGTCATGCAGATCGTTCCGCGCGACCGGACGGTTGGTGGGGATCTCGATGACGTCGAGCGAATAGATCGTGCGGAATTCCCCCTCCTCCGTCTTGGCGGTACCCGTCATGCCCGAAAGTTTCTTGTAGAGACGGAAGTAATTCTGGAACGTGATCGTCGCGACCGTCTTGTTCTCTTCGCGGACGGAGATGCCCTCCTTGGCTTCAATCGCCTGGTGCAATCCCTCCGAATAGCGGCGCCCGATCATGAGACGTCCCGTGAACTCGTCCACGATCACGATCCCTTTGCGCGTGCCGCCCTCCGGATCCTTTTCGTCGGCAATGATATATTGCTCGCCCAAGTGGAAGAGATGATGCGCCTTTAAGGCCTGCTGGATGTGATGGTTGATTTTGGCGGCCTCGATGCCATCCCAATCGTCGATGCCGAACACACGCTCTGCCTTTTCCGCACCCAGCGCGAGGAGGTGGACCTCGCGGTCCTTGCGCTCGATGAGATAATCCCAGCCGAGCTGTTCCGACTTATCCAGCTTGCTCTCCGTAAGGTTGCGCTTTTTATGCCCTTTCTCGTCCTCGGGGGCCTCGTTCATCGTTTCCTCATAGATGCGGTCGAGCTCGTCGTCATAGCCGCCTTTCAAGGAACGGACAAATTTATCGGCGCGCTCATAGAGGTCGGAGGACTGCGCCCCCTTGTGAGAGATAATGAGCGGGGTACGCGCTTCATCGATCAAGATGGAGTCGACCTCGTCCACGATGGCAAAGTTGAGATCGCGCTGGACCATATCGCCCAAACTATAAGTGAGATTGTCGCGGAGGTAATCAAATCCGAACTCGTTGTTGGTGCCGTATGTGATATCGGCCTTATATGCCTCGCGCTTGTCCTCCTGTGACATCCCGGGGACGACGACGCCCACTTTAAGCCCCATGAAGCGATGGACCTTCCCCATCCATTCCGCGTCGCGGCGGGCGAGGTAGTCGTTGACAGTGACGATGTGCACGCCCCTACCGCTCAATGCTTCGAGGTAGGAGGGAAGCGTTGCGACGAGGGTTTTGCCCTCACCCGTCTTCATCTCGGCGATACGGCCCTGGAAGAGGCAGATGCCGCCCACGATCTGAACGTGGAAGTGCTTCATGCCGAGGACGCGCCAGCTCGCTTCGCGCAATGCCGCAAACGCATCGAAGAGAATGTCGTCCAGCGTTTCGCCCTTGGCGAGACGGTCTTTCAAGACATTTGTCTGGTTTCTGAGTTCGTCGTCGCTCATCGCCTGATATTTCGGTTCGAGCGCTTCGACCATGCAGGCCATCTTATCGAGCTTTTTGAGGCTCTTGCGGCCGTCGCTGTTCTTGATAAAAGAAATCAATCCCATGCTGATATGCTCCGAAAAAAGGCACGCGGAATGCGTGCAGAATATTACCTGTATATTTTACTATAAATTACGGAAATTTCAAAGCGTTTTTCGGCCCTTTTCTCATTTTTTCATCGACCGCACAAAAAAATATGCGCCCACATCGGAATGATCGCCCTTTTTCGCAAACAAAAAACGGCCGAAGCCGTTATTCGTTTTCGCCGAGAGGCATCTCGGGAACGGGTTTTCCGATCGGGACTGTCGCAACCTGCTCGGATTCCTCGCGGGCCCTGTCATAGAGTTCCTTTGCGATGCGCTCGGGGTCGGAAGTGCCAAACAGAGAGCTCCCCGCCTTGATGAGCGCACGGAGCTGTTCCGCATTCTCCACTTCGGAGGCGTCCACGCGAATTTTCCCGCCGCTTGCCCGCAAGGCGCGCAAGACAAATTGCGTCTCCCCGCGCACGCACACCGCGTCCGCACCGGCCTCTGCCGCAAGTTTTGCCCCCAACGCGACCTCTTCCTCGCCGAGCGAATGATCTTCGAGAGACACCACGAGAGGCAATTTGCGCACGGCACGCTTTATTTTTTTGATCTCCCGCCTGAGGTAGGAAGCATTGGCCGCCCGCAAAGCAGAATAGCAGAGGACAAGCCGAATCTCCTTTGCTCCCTGGGAAAGGGCCTTTTTTGCCTCCAAGCGTTTGACGGGCAAGATGCTCTCCCCCGTGCCGCCGACGAGACAGATGACGTAAGTTTCACTTCCCGCAAGATGCTTTTTGGCCGCCGCAACGTTGATGGGCGAAACAAGCACGCCGTAAGCAAAAAACTTTCTCGCGCTCTCGCATGCCGTTTTGAGCGCAAAACGGTCGGTCTCCCTGCGGGAGGCATCCACCGTCAGCTTGTGCAGGGTCACGGAGATCTCCGCTTCCCTGCGCGTCCTCTTGAATTCTCCATACTCCACGGCCTCCGCCGCGGAAAGATACGTACCTTCCATACGAAACATCTTTCCCGAAAGTCGCGGAAATTATTCCCTTTTTTGCCAATTTATGACAAAACGCACGTGCTACAATGGAGCCATGGATCTTCTTGCAAACCAATGGCTCGGCGGCCTGTATTCTCTTCTCCTCCTGATCGCCTGCTTCTTTGCGGTGCATGTTTTCTTATTGGCCCGCTACGGTTACCGAGCCAAAAAAAATCTCCCCAAAGACAAGCCCGAAAAGCCCGCGCCCAAAGAGCCCGAGCCGGTGTATTATATCGTCGAGAAAAAGAAGAAGCGCACCCGCAACACCTATTCGGAGCCCAGACGGATCTCCTTTAAAGATGACGGAAAATGACAAACTCCTCCCCCGAGGACGAGCCCATTTCATGAAACGTTTGCCGCCGCACAGCATGCTGCGCGGCGGCAAATTTCATTTGTCATCATTCTCATAGTGTTGAATGTTGCCGCCCGAATCCCAAAGGCGTTCAAGATAATAGAACTTGCGGGATTCTTCGTTGAAGATCTGCACGACCACGTCACCGTAATCGAGCACGCCCCAACGTCCCTCGCGCATCCCCTCCGAGCGCACGGGCGCAATATCGTATTTCTTTTTGAGCTGCTCCTCAACGTTGTCCCCGAGCGCCCTCACCTGTGTCGTCGATTTGCCGCTGGCAATGACGAAATAGCTGCACACGACCGTCTGTTCGGAGACATTGATGAGTACGATGTCCTCTGCTTTCTTTTCGGAAAGCGCTTTCGCGCATGCCATCGCGAGATCGTATCCTTCCATTTGTTTACCCCCTGTTTTATCATTTTTTTCGCCGTTTGTCTTGTATTATGCGTCACATAATACTTCACATGAGGCGATTTTTCCTGTTTAATTCGGCTTCAAGCCACTCGTAAGCGCTCCTCGTGAGCGGATAGATCGGCGCCCCTTTCTCACCCAGATAGGCAAGCTGACGCCGCAAAGATTCCACGAGGCAGCGGTCTAAGTCCTGCCAAAAGAGCTCGCGCAAAAACTCCACACCCGGAAAATCCCTGCCGTCTTCAAGCAGATCGGCGAGATAGATGAGTTTCCCGAGCGGCGTCATGTCCTCCCTACCGCTTGCGTGATAGCGGATCGCATCCAGGATCTCTTCATCGTTGATGCCAAAGAGATGTTCCGCAAGGTAAGCCCCCGTATATTGATGCACCACGGGCTCGGGGACATCCGCGGGGAGTTCACATCCCGCAAGGAGGGGATCGTCTGCCGGGATGGATTTGGCACAGTCATGGAGTGCCGCGGCGAGAAGAGCCTTTCCCTCGTCGATCCTGAGCGAGCGCGCCCGCCGACAGGCAAGTTTCGCCACGCGAAAACTATGCTCTCTTCTCCCCTCTTTCTCGAACGAAAGCGCAGGGGCGATGGCGGCATGCGCATACAGGCCGTGCGCGCGAATGTAACTGTATACACCGTCGTCGAGCGCCTCGGGCTTCTTCCCGAAAGCGAGCATGACCCGAATATCCGTGGACGAAACGGCCTCCCCCGTGAACGGGATCTCCGCAAAGTCCTTTCCGAATCTATTCCTGAATTCCTCATGGATGCCCGCGTCCAGCTCCGTTCCCCTGCCGCATGCGGCGAGCGTGACATTGGCAAGGATGTCCTCGGGCTCCCTCCACGCAAAGAAATCGGAGAGCATGTCTGCACCCACGAGGAAAAAACGCGCGGCATCCGGGTATTTTTGTGCAAAGGCGCGGCAGGTCAAATAGGTATAACTCGTGCCTCCGGAGCCGATCTCATAGTCGGAAACCTCGGCAAAATCACATCCGCCGAGGGCAATTTTGCACATTTCGAGGCGGCTTTGTCCGTCGGCAGACGGTCCGCTCCGCTTGTGCGGTGCAACAAAGGATGGCATGACGATCACGCGGTCAAGCCCGAGCGCCGTCTTTGCGGCGCGGATGAGGGCAACATGCTGGGAATGGATGGGATCGAACGACCCGCCGAAAATGGCCACCTTCATGCCTTTATTCTACCATACTTTCTTCCGCTTTGCAAGATTAAATTTAAAAAAAACCGTCAAAAATACCTTCATGAAAAAAATCGACCTCCCCCTCATCCTCGATGTCATCTTTTACACCGCCTGCTCCTTTTTGCTCTCCGTGGGGATCTTGCGGTATTTCCGCGTCGCGACATGGGCCGTCTTTACGGTTTCGGTCCTCATTGCGCTTGCAATCGGGACAGGCTGCTCGCTTCTCATCGCTCACGACCACCGCAAAAAACATTGCACGAAGCAGGCGCAAAAACAGCGCGAGGCGGTCATGCTCCACCTCACGCTTGCCCCCACGGGGGATACGGTTGCGACACTTGCCGCGGCCTACCGCGCAGAGGGGAAAGAGGTGGAAACGGGCGAGGAGACGCTCAGCGTGGACGGGATCGCAACCATCCCGCTCTTTACCATGCAGCCTGTTTCCGCCGATGCCGTCGCCGTGCTGTTAAAAAAATACGGAAAGGAGAACTTTGTCCTCGCCTGCAATGACTTGACCCCGCAGGCCCGCTCCCTCCTCTCCTCTTTCGGGCGCGCAAGCGCCGAAAGCGAAGAGATCTACACGCTCCTCGAACGGACAGGGACAACGCCCTCCCCGCTCATTTGCGGAGAGATCCCTCGCCATCCGTTGAAACATAAGCTCCGCCGCACTTTCTCCAAAAAGAACGCACGGCCTTTCTTTGTGAGCGGCAGCGTTCTCGTCCTGATGAGTCTCTTTACATTCTTTCCCCTCTACTATCTCCTTACGGGAGCGCTCCTACTCATCACTTCTGTTTGCGTTCGCGCGCTCGGATATGCCTGAAATGAAATACTATTTGTGACATACTATTCTATTTACGTCAGACATAATACATCGCAAAATGCGAAATATCGGCCAAATTTCAGCGGAAATTTATGAAAAAAGCGGCTTGACGATGCACATCAAGCCGTTTCTTCTTTTTTTGTGCGGTGTTTTCAAGAACCTCCCTGCCGTCTATCAAACGGACAGCATTGCCGAGGAGAGGCGGGCGATGATGTCCGTTGCATCGGGAGCATATTCCCCCATCTCCTCCGCGGCGATCTCTCCCGCTCTTCCGTGAATGAAACATCCCACAACGGCAGCCTCAAAGGGAGAGAGGCGCGCCGCAAGCCCGGTGATGAAACCGGCGAGCGCATCCCCGCTGCCCGCCTTTGCGAGGGCGGGAGAGCCGGTCGGGTTGATGGCGATACGGTCCCCCTCCGCAATGACGGTGCGGTTATTCTTCAAGACGACGACCACGCCGTACTGCTTGGAGAAAGCCCGTGCGACGCCCACGGGATCGGACAGCACTTCCCCCACCGGGCGATCTGTGAGACGGGACATCTCCTTGGGATGCGGCGTGACGATGACGGAGCACTGCTTTTTTCTCAGCATGTCCACACCGCACGCCGCGAGCGTGTTCAGGGCGTCTGCATCGAGCACGAGCGTTCCGCAAGTGTAAGTCGAAAAAATTTCTTCCAAGGTGTTTTTGCAAAGCGGCCCCGTGCCTGCCCCCATGCCGTATGCGAGCGCCTTGCAGAAGAACGGCTCGCCGTCGTAAAGGTTGACGATGCACGCAGGATATTTCGCCGTGACCGTGGCGCAAATTGCTTGGTCGGCCGCTCTTGCGGCGGCGCTCTGTGCCGCATCCATTCCCGCGTCGGCGGAGGAGGGTAGCCACAGCTCGGTGTAGCCCGCGCCGGATTTCAACGCGGCACCCACGGAGAGAAGTGGCGCGCCAAGCATGCCGTGCCCCGCAAGGATCGACACGCTTCCATAGTCCCCCTTGTTGGAATGCGACTTGCGCCGCGGGAATCTTGCTCTGACGTCGGCATCCTCCCAAACTTCCGCCCCGCCCGCGAGGGGAAGTCCGATATCCGCAACGCAAATTTTTCCACAGAGATCGGCGCCGTCGGCGAGCAGGAGAGCTTGCTTCATGGCGCCCATCGTGACCGTTACGTCCGCGCGTACAGCGCATCCCAAGGCGACCCCGCCCTCAGATAGTCCGCTCGGAATATCACAGGCGATGACGCGGTCGGCACTCTCAATAAAAGTGACGAGGTCCAAATTCTCCCCCTCGATGGGACGGTTGAGGCCGATGCCGAACAGGCAATCGACGACAAGAGAATATCTTCTTCTCGGGATCCGGTTGAACAGTTCGCCATAATATGCACCTTTCGCGGCCTCGCATGCTTGCGTGAAGTGCTCTGCAAGGCACAGCACGGCAACGTCGAGATGCTTTTCCGCCAACAGCCGTGCCGCAACAAATCCGTCTCCGCCGTTGTTGCCCCCTCCGCAAACGAAGATGCAATCTCCCCGCATTTCCTGCTCAACCTCGCGCGCGAGAGCTGCCCCCGCGCGTTCCATGAGGGCGGAAGCGGTTGTGCCCTGTGCAATCGCGCGCGCTTCCGCTTCTCGGATCTCTTGAAATGTATATGCTCTCTTCATGTTTCCTCCCAAACTTCTCCCGCCCGCTTCATCCCGCGTCCGATTGCCCGCGGCCGCGGTCGAAAAAGCAATTCTTTTAAAACCGTATGGTGATCTCGGCCGCGTCGAGAGAGCGTATTCCCTGTGCCGTTTCAACCTCCAAACTGCCATTGGGAAGAACACGCCTCGCGACGGCGGGATAAACGCTGTCTCCCTCTGCGACGGTCACTTCCCCCATGAATCCGAGGCGCGACAGGTAATCATCGAAACTGCTCTCCTCCTCATAGTGGCGGATGAGCGCATCGGCAACACATTCGACCGACGGAGGAGCGGCGAGGAGCTCCTGCATGGAGACCGCGATGTCCCCGAGGGAGGAGATATCGTTGGTCACATTGATGCCGATCCCGACAATGCTTGCGCGCACGCTGCTGCCCGCAAACACATTCTCGATGAGAATCCCGCTCAGCTTTCTTGTCCCGACAAAGATGTCGTTCGGCCATTTGATTTTGGGGGAAATGCCAAATTCCTCCGCGGTGCGGCAAACGGATACCGCGGCATGCGTCATGATGCGAAATGCCTCCGAGGCGGGAAGATCATGATAAAACCTGAGAAAAGAACAATAGACGCCGCCTTCTTTGGATAGAAAGGAGCGTCCCTTTGTCCCGCGACCGCCCGTCTGGCGACGCGCAACGACGGCAATATCCTCGCCGCCGTCCATGAACTGTCTGATCCGGAGGTTGGTGGACTCCGTCTCTTCGAGAAATACTTTCCGCATAAAAAACTATGACTCCCCCGCATCTCCCGCATCCGCATAGGCTTTCAGTGCATCGCGGGCGGTGTCATAATCAAAGCCCTTGGAGATGAGGTGGGCATACGCCCTTTGGATCACCTTTTTGTCCGTAATATCCTTGCCCCTCAAATATTTTTCGAGGATGCGCGTTGCCGCCTCCGTCTCTCCCTGCATGGCGTCGAGCGCCGACTCAATGGCTTGCTCGGAGACGCCTTTCCGTTTGAGCTCTGCCGCAATGAGCCGCCCGCCCTTGCGCGCGCTCATCTGCTCGGTGTATCCATGCGCATAGGCCGCATCGTCCAAAAAGCCGTATCCTTTCATCTTTTCGATCACGTAATCGCTTACGTCCCGAAGATATCCCTTCTTTTCGAGAAACTCCCGCACTTCCCGCTCCGTCTTCATGGAAGCCGAGATGTGGGTGAGCGCTTTATCGAAAGCCGTCTGCTTTTCACTATCGAGTTGCAAGCGCGCAAGTTCCTCGGTGGTGACGACGCTCCCCGTTTTCAGCCTGTTTTTGATGACTGTCTCCAACCCCATCCCGCAACAAAACCGCCCGTCCACAAAGATATTGCAGCGGGCTTTGTCGTGTTTTTGCGGTTCGATTGCAGTGATTTCAGACATAGGCTCCCTCGTTTACGCTCTCCTATTGCACGCCATAGGACGGCCAGGTTCTGTTCTCCCGAAACCATTCCGTGTCTTTTAGGATCGTGGAATTGTTGCTCCCCTCAACGGTAAACGCCTGCCCGTCGGAATGCACAACGATGTTGCCGTTCATCGAGGTATATCCCCATTTTTGGTCTTTCAGATCGATCTCCGTTGCCAATGTCGTTACAAAAATGTTTTTTGTGTACCGCGCCACGCGGTCGATCATCGCCTGTGAGGGGAATGTGTTGTCGTTGATCTCTGTATATTCGGGCGAACCCGCACAACAGCAGATGCAGACATACTCCGGCTGAATTTCTTTCAGCAAGATATCGTTCGTGGAAGTCGGACTGCCGTGATGCCCGCCCTTAAACACTTTGCATACGGGGAGGTCGTTCGAGTTGACAAGGCTCTCCTCTCCCTCCTTTTCAAGGTCGCCCGTGAAAAGATAGTGATAGTTGCCCTGCGTCAGGAGAATGCAGACGGAATAGTTGTTCTCGTCGGAGGATCTCTCCTCATAATAGCATTGGTAGAGAATTTGGAACTGAACGTTCTCCCCCAGCGTGTAGGTGCGGGCCGCCCCGTTCTCTTCTTTCCAGCATTCGAGCGCCGTGTAGTGCTTTGCGCCCTCCGCCACCTCTTTCTCCCGCTCGGCGACATAGTCGTTGTAGATATTGGAGGTCGCATTCGTGCGGGAAAAATCTATGATCGTCTTGCATTCGAAGCGCTCAAAAATTCCGGGAGCGGACTTCGTCCCCACGAAAGCGGCAATGTGATCCTGATGCGCATGGGTCGCAATGACATACTCCAATACGCCGTCCGTGCAGTAATCGTCGATATAGTCGCCGATGGTTTGAGCCGAGCCCGACCGAGACCCCGCATCGATGAGAAGTTCCGTGTCGCCGCACTTGACGAGCGTGGAATCCCCTGCATACTTGTTCCCGAGTTCCAAAAAATGAATGGACAGCTCACCCGATTGGAGCTCGGCGGGCGGAGGCGTTGAGGTCTCCGGTTCTTTGAGTGGCGCTCCGTCGCGCAAATAGAAATACCAGACGGCAACTGCGACAATGATCACAATGAGGACAACGGCGACCGTGAACAGGAACCGCCGAAAAGGTTTTTTACGTTTTTTTGCCATAGCTTAGTACTTGAAAGTGACCAAACTCCAACTCATGGCGGGAAGTTTCAGGGTCACCTTACCGTCTTTCACGCACGGTAGCTCGTTTTCATGCGGCTTGACTTCGTCGGGATGGTCGAAGCCGTTGGTCGCAAGGAGATCGCTGTTTGTCATTTCCAGATACTGAGCCGCATGGAGATCGCCGAAAGAGCGAAGTTCCAGCTCCACCTCGCGCGCCTCTTGCGCATAATTGCACAGGGATACGCTCACCGAACGCGTGTTTTTATCATGGCTTACCGCCTCATTGATATAGCGCGCCGTGCCGTACATGTTCTCAAAGACGTCCGAATCGGAGAAAGTGCGGAGCGTCTCACCGCGTGCCGCATGCGAGATGTACCGGAAAGGATAGAAAGTGGTCTGCTTGAATACGCCGCCCTGCTTCTTCGTCATAATGGGTGCAATGACGTTGACAAGCTGCGCAAGGCAGGCAAGTTTGACGACGTCACAGTTGTTGAGGAGCGTATTCATCAAGCCGGCAAAGACAAGCGCATCCTGGAAGGTGTAAACATCCTCCAAGAGATGCGGCGCCTTCTTCCAAAGCGGCTCGGTGCGGGGCGCCGTGACGGACCAAATGTTCCACTCGTCGAATGAAATATGCAACCGCTTTTTGGAACGCACCTTGGCGCGGACATATTCGATGGTCGCCTTTAATGTCCCGATGTATTCGTTCATATCGTCGGCACTGCCGAGGAAATCCTCCAAGGGGCGCTCGCGGCCCGCATCATACATGTAATAGCGGTGCATGGAGAGATAATCGACATGGCGGTATGTATGCTCCAACACGACGCGGTCCCACTCGGGGAATGTTTTCATTTCATGGTTCGAAGAGCCCGAGACGATGAGTTTTAAGGGATCCGTTGCCCAATCGGACCCATCGTCGCCCTTGAATTCTCCGTTGGCCCAGCGCATCACTTTCGCGGCTTCGAGCGCTTTCTTTCCGTACTCGTCCGCCGTGAGGTGCCCTATCTGCCACGGGCCGTCCATCTCGTTTCCGATGCACCAATAGCGGACATGGTATGGCTCTTTTGCGCCATTGGCTTTCCGCATTTCAGAGAGATCGGTCCCGCCTTCATGGTTGCAATACTCCACGAGACGCGCGGCGTCGCGGATGGTCCCCGTGCCCATATTGACGGCCATCATGGGCGTGACCTCCGCCTTTTTACACCATTTCATGAATTCATCCGTGCCGAATTCATTCGTCTCCGTCGAAAACCATGCAAGATCCAACCGCGTGGGGCGCTTTTCCTTGGGGCCGATCCCGTCCATCCAGTCATAGCCCGAGAGAAAATTGCCGCCCGGGTAGCGCACAATGGGAACACCGAGCTCTCGGATCAGCTCAATCACATCGCCGCGGAAGCCCTCTTTGTCTGCCGCGGGATGGCCCGGTTCATAGATTCCCTCATAGACGGCACGCCCGATGTGTTCGATAAACGAGCCGTATAAATTGGGGTCGATTTCTCCGATTGCGAGGTTGGCGTCGGCAAAAATCTTTGTTTTCTTCATGGTTTCCTCCTATATCACGCCGAGCATGGCGGCAATGTTGATGACCGCCTCGTCGATGTTGTGCAAAAATTTGTTGAGAGCTTTGCGGGCGCCCTCGTCGATCACGCCGTTTTCCGTCGTGCGGAGGACGGCAATGATCATATCGAAATTTTCATAGATGATCTCACAGTCCGGATCGATTGCTTTGAACACCTCGTCGTCGGATCCATGTTGCTCCCGATACATTTCCTTGATGGCCTTGTTCATCTCCCCGAACAGCTCCAAATTTGCATTCTTGAAGAGCTCCGCCATCGTACCGTTGAGCCGCACAAGCTGTTCGATAAAGGCAAGATGATGTTCGTTGGCTTCCTGTTGCATACTTCCTCCTTGCTCCTTAAAGTTGTACACCGTTGGATTTCAAAAGCAGACGGGCGCTCTCCACGCTGTCCACTCCCGTTAAATTCTTGATGGGCGCAAATTCCTTTTCCCGCACGACTTCGAAAGGGAGACAGCTCCCTGCAAGTTTCACCATGTCGAGAATGAGACTCTCGAATTTATAGCCGTTTTCCTTTTCGGGCTTGATGAGCGTTCCGTCTGCCCCGAGGTAGGGAATTTTCTTCTTTACGACATGCACGGGGATGCGCGTCGAGGCGATCTCGCGAAGCATCTGTGCATTGAAGAGATAATTGAGGATCACGCCGTAGAGATAGCAAAGGTCCCCCTTTTCGTCGCGCAAATTTGCCATCTCCTCGGTGAGCTCGTAATACTCGATGACCGAGGGCTTTCCGTCCTCCAAACACAGCACACCCACTTTCTCCTCCGGGCGCGATTTGCACACCACCTTGGCGCCGCTCATGCACCCGCTTGCAATGGTTGCCCCCACAAAGACAGGATCGGCAATGCGTTGAAGAACATTGTCCACGCCAAAGACGTTATACCACTCCACATCTGGAAAATCCGCATCGGCGCCAGCCCGTTTGAGGGAGGCATACCATCCGCCGTTGCCGTTGGGAGAAAGGGCAAGCCGCCCCGGCGCCTCTAAAAGAAGCCGCCCCTCAAAATCCACGCAGGGTGCCATCTCTTGCACAAAGAAGCGCACGAATTGCTCCGGATATCCGAAATAGTCATGCTCGGCAAAGAAAGCCCGCGTTTGCGCGTCGTTCTTTTCACTCGTCATGATGAATAAGGGAACATAGCCGCCGCAACATGCCACCGTCTCTTTGAGGTGATCCATGAGCTGCTCAAAGATGTAGACGGGGCGCGTGATGCCGATGTCGTAAGTCCCCTTGGGAGCATCCATGCCAAGGCGGGTCCCCTGCCCGCCCGCAAGCAGAACGGCGGCGACTTTGCCCTCCTTGACTGCTTTTATCCCGATTTGACGGTATCTGCTCTTATTTTCCTCGATCTCATGCAGGCGCAAGCCCGTGATCGGCGCGATATGCCCTTTCGCGGGATCCTCATTGGGGCGAAAGGCAAGGGTGCTCCAATCGACCGTCTGCAATTGCCTTGCGAGCATCTCCCTTTCCGCATCTGTTTTGCACAACGCAAGAAGTTGCGTCTGTCCGTGTACTTCGAGAACTTCCTTGAAATCCATGATCCCCCCTCGCCGACGGGCCCGCCGGCGCGCATTTTCTCTATTATAAGAGGAACCGACGAAAATGTCAAGATTCCTCCGCAATTTTCAGAGTGCGGTCGCTCCGAAAACATTTCTCACTTCTCCAACAAAAATGCCCCTCCGTGAAAACGTCTGCCCGATATGTGAAGCCCGTCTTGGCATTCGGAATGATCCAGATCTGTAAATGCCGCCGCAAGGCGGTATCCCTTTGCGCAGACGATATCCTCTTCGCAGTCCAAAAAATGCACGAGGACCAGAAGTCTTTGGCCGTAAGATTTCACATAGAGCTGCCTTCCCTTGGGCGCACGGTAATATTCAACGGTATTATCGATCTTGAGGATGTTGCCATAGCGCACAATATCCTTGACCTTGTTATAAAAGGCAAGGCCGTCGAGGATGAGCGCGCGCTTGGCCTCCGTGAGGTGCAACACGTCCCCCGAAAGGCAAATGCGGCCGATCATCGCCGCCGTCAGCGAATAGATCGTGCGGCTGTCCGGTTCGCCGTCCCGTAAGACCGCCCAAATTTGCGACTGTCTCGCCGGGATCACGCGGGAGACATTGGCCGCGACCAGCGGGATCTCATTGCACTCGTGCGCATCCGAGAAAGAGCACATGGAGGCCATGCCCATCCGCTTGGGTTCGATGCGGCTGCCCCCCGAGGAGCAATTTTCGATGACGAGACCGGGGACGGCCGCTTTCAGTTTTTCGAGCCACGCGAGACTTTGCTCCGCGACCTCGGCTCCCCCCTCGCCCAATGCCGCTCCGTCCTCACTGTCGCAACCGATGCCATAGGTATCGTTGTAATCGATCTTGATGTAGCCGAATCCGTTCTCCCGAAGAAATTTGAGCATGCGCACGGTGAGATAGTTCTCCACCTCGGGCAGGCGCAGATTCAAAAAACGGCGGTTTTTGCTCGTGATGACGCGGCCGTCGCGGTGAAGCAACAGCTCCTCGCGGGAGAAGGCCTTGCTGTCCCGCCCCACGTTCTCAAATTCAAACCAAACTCCGGGGATCTTCCCGGCCTCTCTGATTTTCTTTGCGACACGCTTGATCCCCGCGGGGAAGAGCTGCCGGCTCTCTTCCCAATCGCCGATAGCATTGCACCATCCCTTATCATCCGGCTTATACCAGCCGCAATCGATCACAAAATAGTCGATGGGCATGCCCTCAATGGCCGCAAGGATCTTTGTGATATTCTCCTCGGAGGGACACCCCCACGTCGTGCAATACTCGTTGAAGAGAACGGGCATGCTCTCCTCGGAGGCGGGGACAGCGAGGCGGGCATCCTGAAAATGCACGAGCGCATTGCAGGCCGCCGTAAGGTCGGCCGCCACCGTGAAGAATGCCATGTCCGTTTCGAAGCGCTCGCCCGGGAGGATCTCCTTGCGCCAATGGCCGCGGATATGATCTGCCCGTCCGCCCGAGAGCGCACAGCTCTCTTTCTCCTTGTAGACCTCCATTTGCCACGAATAGGGCGCCTCGATCATGACGGCGAGGCAGTATCCCGCGCCCTCCACGGCGCCGAAAGGGAAATAGCCGCGGTTGGGCATGCTCCCGTTTTGGCCCCACGCCTCCACTTTGACGCCATAACGCGCCCAGCTCATGTCGAGCCCGAGATCGGAAAAATTCTCTGTCTTGACGCGGCATTCCCGCGACCAAGCGCTCGTCATCCGATGCAATTTGAACTGCTCGGTGCTGCCCGTGCGGGGATCCCCGATCCCGGAGAGGGAGAAGCTGTCGAGCCGTTCCAAGGTCTGTATTTTTCCCGTGCAATTCTCATAGATGACCTTGGAAGCAAAGACTTTGCTCTTCCGATCATAGCGGAGAATGTGCGTATACAGATTGCCCTCTTCGTCGGCGAGGAGCGTGTTGACCCCACCCATGTCCGAGGATTGGCTCACCATTTTCAAAACTGTGGAAGAACGGTCCCGCATCGTGACGCCCTCGGTGTAGTCGACGAGCGCCTCATCGCCCGAGAAAGCGACCTGCACGAGGCCGTCCATCATCAACTTGTCGGAATCTGCGTGTGCGGACTTCGGATAGACAGCCAGCCCCACCGTTGTTTTGCCATCGTGCCCCTCGATGGGGACCTCGCGGTAGATGACTTCCGCATCGCCAAAAGTATACTTTTTCAAAAACATGATCCACCTCGATTGCTTTCAACTTGCGCCGACAAACTTTGCCCCGCATGCCGCTTTTCGGCATGCGGACACAGCGCGGGGGCGCATTCGTGATCCACCGCTTTAAAAATCGAGGCGGTACTAAGTACCGCCTCCGAATACTCCTTTCAAACTTATCTTCTCGTTTTCCAAACGGCATCCGACCACATGAGTTGCTTCTTGAACTCGTTGATCTCCGTTTTCTCGTCGATAAGAACAACTTCCACGCCCCACATGTTGCCGAGGTCGACCATTTCCTGTGCGGTGACGACGGAGGACACGACGGTGTGGTGTGCGCCGCCTGCATAGATCCAAGCCGCAACGCCATCCTTGAAGTTGGGCTGATATTTCCACATCAGGCCGCCGACGGGAAGATTGGGCATGGGATGAGGATACTTCACGAGCTCGATCTTCTGCACGATGAGGCGCATTCTGTCGCCCATATCGATCATGGAGACCGCAATTGCCTCGGGAGCCTCGATGCCCTCAAAAACGAGACGGGCAGGATCGCTCTTGCCGCCGATGCCAAGCGGATGGACCTGGATCTCGGGCTTGGTCGCGGCAAACTGCGGGCTGACTTCGAGCATGTGTGCGCCGAGGCAGAGCCCGTCGGCGAGATCATAGGTGTAGTCCTCCATGAGACCGGTGCCTTTCTGATCGGCCATGTACTGCATGGTCGCACCAAGCGCCGCGATTTTCCAATCGCCCTCTGCGCCGAATCCGTAACCCTTGGATTGCAGATCTTGAATGGCAAGGCCGGGCAACTGGTTGAGGCCGTGCAGCGAACCGAAGTGATCGACGATGCCGATGTATCCGCCCTTTTGACGGCAGAAACGGTCCATGGCGATCTCATACTTTGCCTGCTCGCGGACGACTTCGATGCGGTCGGTCCCCATCGTGTACTTCTCGCCGTATTCGGCCATGAGTTTGTCCACATCCTCTTCGGTCACTTTGTCGATGTATTCGACGAGGTCTCCGATGGGATAGTAGTCGACCTGCCAACCGAGATTGATGTGCGCATCGATCTTATCGCCCTCTGTGACGGCGACATCGCGCATGTTGTCCGAGAAGCGCGCGACTTTGACCTGCTTCGAGAAAGCATAGCCGGCGGCGACACGGCACCACGAAGCGAGCTCTTTGAGCGCCTCGGGATCCTTGTAATAGCCGACGATGACCTTGTTGTCCATGCGAAGCCGAGAAACAATGTAACCGAACTCTCTGTCTCCGTGTGCGGCCTGGTTTTCGTTCATGAAATCCATGTCGATGGTGTCGTAAGGGAGCTTTTCGTTATACTGCGTTGCGAAGTGGCACATGGGCTTTTGAAGCATGGAGAGCCCCTTGATCCACATCTTGGCAGGCGAGAAAGTGTGGCACCACGTGATGATACCGATGCAGTTCTCATCCGCATTGACGCGCTTGATGGCCGCAACGACTTCTTCCGAGCTCTTGCAGGTGGTGAGGTAACGCACCGTGACAGGGACAAAGCGGTTGACATAGATCGCCATCTCCTTGGAGTGCTGTGCCACATGTTCGAGGACATCCTCGCCATACAGCGTCTGGGAACCGGTCAGCCAGTAAACTACCTTTTCTTTCATAATATTTCTCCTTAAAAATTTTCTCATGATTCATCCGCATCGGCGGAATTTTTCATTGCATTGTCGAGCAAGCGGTTATACTCCGCAAACACGGCATCAATGATCTCGTCGTCGAGTTCGATTTCGAATTTGTCCTGCCCGTCCTCGCCGCGTGTGACTTTGAATACCAAGGCCTCGTCGTCATCCATCCCATCAAGCAACTCTACCGGTTGGAGAATGGCATAGAAGTGACCCTTATGCGCAATTCCCGCGATCTCGCAAAAATCGATCTGCTCGCCATTTGCCGTCACAAGCGTAATGATATCATCGTCATCGTCGACCGAGGCGTCATCTTTCAGAATGTCGTCATCTTTTTTGTCTGCCCCCATTCCATCGTCTCCTTGTTTTTTATTTTTTCTGCCCGTAATAGGCATTTTTGCCGTGTTTGCGCATGTAGTGCTTCTCCATCATGAACATGTCTGCACGCTGCACATCGGGATTGATCCCCTCGGTGAGGTAGGCCATCTTGGCGACCTCCTCGATGACGGTCGCATTGTAGACAGACCCGTCGCCGTCCTTGCCGAAAGCAAACACGCCATGGCTCTTGATGAGCACACCGGGGACCGCGAGCGGATCGATGTTATCCTTGCGGAAGCGCTCGATGATCACAAGGCCCGTGTTCTTCTCATACTCGCCCTCGATCTCAGCTTGCGTCAGAGAACGCGCACAGGGAATGTCGCCATAGAAATAATCGGCGTGCGTGGTTCCATAGAAAGGAATATCGCGCCCCGCTTGCGCCCATGCCGTGGCAAAGGTGGAATGTGTGTGGGTCACACCGCCGATGCCGGGAAACGCCTTGTAAAACTCAATGTGGGTGGGCGTATCCGAAGAGGGACGCAAATCACCCTCCACCACGTTCCCGTTCAGATCCACAACGACCATGTCGCTCGCTTTCATCTCATCATAGCTGACACCCGAGGGCTTGATGACGACAAGCTGCGTTTCCCGATCGATCTCGGAGACATTGCCCCATGTAAACAGCACCAAATGATGTTTGACGAGATCGAGGTTGGCTTTCAAGACTTTTTCCTTTAATGCTTCTAACATAATTCTCCCCCTTGAACTCCCAAAAAAATTTTTATTTTGTTCCGCCGCCCGTCAAGGCTTCGGCGGCTTTGCTTACTTCATCGAATTGACGGCCTCTCTCACAATGGGAAGCCCATCGACATAGCGGGCAATGAACGCTTCGAACCCGGCAACGTCCTCCGGGTCGGGAGCGAGCGTGACGCCCTCCTGCCCCTTAAAGACGCGCTCTTCGAGATATTCTTCGAGCGTCTCGCCCTCTTTTTTGTCGATCATGTAATTGGCGAGGATCGCCATGCCCCACGCGCCGCCCTCGCCCGCCGTTTTCATGACGGTGACGGGCGCATTGATCGCCGCGGCAAGATATCTCTGCCCGACGCGCTCGGTCTTGAAGAGGCCGCCGTGGCCGGTGATGCGGTCCAGCTTCACGCCCTCCTCTTTGAGCATGATGTCGCACCCCACCTTTAACGCGCCGAATGCCGAATAGAGGTGGCAGCGCATCAGATTGGCAAGATTGAAATTGCTGTCTGCCTTTCTCACAAAGAGCGGACGGCCATGCTCGACATTGGTGACGTGCTCGTTGGAGATATAGTTATAGGAGAGCAGACCGCCGCAATCGCTATCGCCCTCCTCGGATGCGAAGTACAGCATGTCATAGAGTTTCCACTTGGGGATATCCACGCCGATGAGCTTGGCGAATTCGCCGAAGATATTCACCCAACCGTTGAGATCGGAGGTGCAATTATTGCAGTGGACCATGCCGACGAGATCCCCCACGGGCGTCGTCACGAGATCGATCTCGGGATAGGGCTTGGAAAGCTCCTTTTCGAGTACGATCATCGCAAAGACAGAGGTGCCGGCCGAGACATTGCCCGTCCGCTTCTTGATGGCGTTGGTGGCCACCATCCCCGTGCCCGCATCGCCCTCCGGCGGGCAGAGCGGGATCCCCGGTTTGAGATTTCCCGTGGGATCGAGGAACTTCGCGCCCTCCTCGGTGAGACGGCCTGCATCTTGCCCCGCGAGAAGGATCCCGGGCAGAATGTCCTCCACCTTGAAAGGAACTTTCCCCTTGACGAGCTCGTTGAATTGCTGCAACATGTGAGGATGATATTGTTTGGTGACCGGGTCGACCGGGAACATCCCGGAGGCTTCCCCGATCCCCACGACCTTTTGCCCCGTGAGTTTCCAGTGGACATAGCCTTCGAGCGTCGTCTGGAATACGATATCCTTTACGTGAGGCTCTTGATCCAAGATCGCCTGGTAGAGGTGCGCAATGGACCAGCGCGCGGGGATGTGATACCCGAACAGCTCGGTCAATTTTTCTCCCGCATATGCCGCCGTGTTGTTGCGCCACGTGCGGAAAGGAACGAGAATGCGGTCCTCCTTGTCAAAGACCATATAGCCGTGCATCATGGCCGAAATGCCAATGGCACCGAGCGTGGTCAATGTGACGCCATATTTTTCTTTGACATCCTTGACAAGGCTTGCATAGGCACTTTGCAGCCCCGTTTGGATATCCTCGATGGAATAAGACCATATGTTGCCGATATGACGGTTTTCCCAATCATGGCTTCCCGACGCAATCGGTGTATTGTCGGCGTCCACAAGAATGGCCTTGATGCGCGTGGAACCGAACTCGATGCCGAGCGCGGTTTTCCCGAGTTCGATTTGTTTGCTTACTTCCATAGTATCTCCCCCCTGATGAATCGTACACATAATTGCACAGATATATTATAAAATATCTTTCGGAAAAATTCAATAGGGAAAAGCAAATTTTTTCCAATAATTTTACAGCCCAAAGAGAGCTACCAAGAGAGCCGCCGGGAGAGCCGCCGCCCCTTTGCATCAAAACAGCCGCCCGCATCTTTTCGGGGATACGAGCGGCTCTTGAAATGATTTTTGATGGGAGTTATTTTTGATCGGGCATGTGCACATCCACCTGCGGAAACGGAACGAAGATCCCGTTTTCCTCAAATACCGTCTTGATGGCGCCCCGCATTTGGCGCTGGGCGGCAAAGAAATCACTCTCTTTACAGGTCGCTCCGAAATGCAGATCGACGCTCGACGAGGACAGGGAATCCACACCGTTGAAATCAATATCGCTGACGACCGCGGGGCACATCTCCTTGATCCTCTGCTTGTTGGCTTCAAAGACTTCCTTGACGTGTTGGAGATTCTCTTCATAGGGAACGCCGACGATCACCGTGGGATAGGAATTTTCACGGCTCTGGTTGACAAAGATCTTGATGGTCGAATTGTTGGCGACGCGGATGTCGCCGCTGTAATTGATGAGCTTGGTGTTGCGGATGCCGATCTCCTGCACGGTGCCGCGCCAGCCGTCGATGGTGACGATGTCCCCCACCTGCAACGTGCCGTCGCACACGAGAAAGACGCCCGCAACGACATCGGCAATGAGGCTCTGCATGCCGAGGCCTATGACGAGGGTCAGCACGCCTGCGCCCGCGATGAGGGCCGCCACATCCACGCCCCAAATGGCGAGGATCGCGATCACGCAAACCACCCAAACAACGACGCGGGAAATGCTCAGCGCAAGCGCCCCTATCGTGAGCCTGCGCGGTGTTCCCTTGAAAATCTTCTTCAAAATCAATTTCAAAAGGTAGAGGACGAGCAGCGTGATGAAGAGCGTTTGAAAACTGCCGAAAAGGCTGGGGGCACAACCGAGGATCGCATCGATAAATGCCACGCCTGTGGGGCTGGAATGAAACCACCCTCCGACGGTGTAAATTTCGTCGTAAAATACGAAACTGAGGACGGTGAGGACCGCCATCAGAGACAAGATCACGATCCCGACCACGACACGCTTGTTGGTTTTTTGTAACTCTGCTTTGGCCATAACGCAACTCCTTTGTTTTCTAAACAGATTATAAGCAAATCGTTTGGAAATGTCAACGCATTTTGGAAAAAAACATGCAAAAGGGCTTCCCCGCAACAGGGAAGCCCGTGGATTTTTTGGTTGGTTTTGATTACAAGAGGATGCAGATGACGCCGCCCTTGCCCTCATTGACGATGCGCGTGACCGTCCGGCGCATCTTGCTGCGCACATTGTCGCGCATGGCGCGGTTCTTGACGGTGAGCTCTTCGCCGAGCATATCTTTGAGGGTGCGGCCGAACATGCTCGTGTTCCACGCCCGCTCGGGAGCGGTCGCCATGCTCTCCGCCAACGATTTGACGAACGCCTCGCTCTGCTCCATCGTGCCGAGTGCGGGATGCACTTCCCCACTCACGTCTACACGGATGATGTGATAGCTGGGCGCATCGGCATGAAGATTGACGTCAACCCGCCCGCTCTTTTTGACAAGTTTGGGCTCGGAAAGGCTCATCTCCTCTTCGTCGGGCGGAACGATCCCGTATCCGAATTCTTGCGCGTCGGAAAAGGCCTGCCCGATGCGTTCATAGACCTTCTTGGCCTCTTTCAGCTCGACGACATACCGCATGAGCGCGTATTCATCGCCGATCTCTTCCCCGCACTGCTGCCCGAGTACTTCATAGAAAGCCCCCGCCTGCGGTTCGATGTTGCAGACCGCCGTGCCCGTGGCCGCATCCAGCTGCATGGAAACGGGCGGCTTCAACCGCGCGCTGTCTGAAAAAAGCGTGTCGAGCAGGGCGCAATCGGAGAGCTTGGTGAGCTTGGGCGCGAGTTCGCGGATCCCTTGGAGCAACTCCGAGATGATGGGTGTATCCGCGTCGAGGATGCGCATCCATTCCGGGATGTTGAAATCGATGGATGCCACGGGGAATTCATAGAGAATGCGTTCGAGAATATCCGAGATACCCTCGGCATCCAGCCGTTCGCAACTTCCCGCGAGCACCGGAACACCGTATTTCTCGCCGAGCGAGGCGGCAAGCTCCCGAGAGCGGTCGGGCTCCACGCAATTTAAGAAGATCGCAAAGGGCTTCCCGATGTCTTTCAGTTCCTTTACGGCCGTCTCCTCCGCTTTCTCGTATGCCGCGCGGGGCAGGTCGGCAATCGACCCGTCCGTCGTCACGAGAACGGCAATCGTCGCATGGTCGCGCACGACGCGGCGCGTCCCCTCTTCCGCCGCCTGATCGAAAGGCACGGCGCTCTCGTTCCAAGGCGTCTTGACATATCGCGGAGCCCCGTCCTCCTCGAAGCCCGCCGCTCCCTCGACGGGGAAGCCGACGCAATCGATGAGCCTGACGCGGGCAACGGCGTCTTTCACTTTGATCTCGGCCGCCTCCTCGGGAATGAACTTCGGTTCCGTCGTCATCACCGTTTTTCCCGCTGCGGATTGGGGAAGTTCATCCGTGTAGCGCTGTTTCTTTGCCCCCGTCACAGACGGGATCACCAGCTCTTCCAAAAATCTCTTGATAAACGTGGACTTCCCCGTTCTGACAGGCCCTACCACGCCGATAAAGATATCGCCGCCGGTGCGGGTGGCCACGTCCTCGTAAACTCCGAATGTGTTCATGATTGCCTCCGCGAATTTCTTGCTAAATTACAATATGACGGAGGACAAAAAGATATTCACGGATCTTGGGCTTTCGTCTCGGGGATCCGTGAATAGGGTTTGGATGGGGATAAAAACAATTTATCGGATGAATTATCGGATGAAGTTTGTCCAAACACCGTGTTCGGACTTCGGGACCTCGATGCCGGCCTTTTTTCCCGCATCGATGCACTTCAACAGCCATGCCATATTTTTGCCGATGTTTCTCATCGTCTGCATGCCTTCAAGGTCTTGCTTGGTTTCCTCGGGAGAGTTCCCGTGCACCATATTCCAATAGGTGGAGGAAACGACGGGCATTTCGGAGATCCCGAGATGTTTGCCGAGCACATCGATGGAGGAGGTGGTTCCCGCCCGCCTTGCAGAGACGACGACCGCGGCAGGCTTGTGCGCAAACACTTTGCTGTCCGCATAGAACAGCCTATCCATGGCAGACAAGATGCGGCCCGAGGGGTGAGAATAATAGACGGGCGTGCCAAAGACAAAGCCATCGGCGGTCTCCGCGAGATCCAACCACGCATTGACGCAATCGGATTTGAACACGCACCTCGAAGTCTCGGCACAGCCGCCGCAACCGATGCAATCTTGCACGGGCTTGTTGCCGATCTGCAAGATCTCCGCTTGGATCCCCTCTGCCCGAAGAACCTCTGCGATCTCCGACAAAGCGGTGTATGTACAGCCGTTCGGCCGCGGGCTTCCGTTAAACAATAATACTTTCATGGTTCCTCCTCCCCGTCAAGCGTCCGATTTTTTATTGTTGGATGCGAGAATATCCAAAGCGCCCGCCTGCTGCGAAGCGATCTCCTGAAAATAGGCATCGTTTGTAAAATCACGCGGACGCGTGTATTCCCCGCCGAGCGCCTCGATGGCGTATTTCAGCTCCTGATATTCGAGAAAATTGATGTCGTCGCGGTCGATGGCTTCGAGAAGCGTGGGAAGCGCGCGGACATCTCCGTATGCCGCGAGATAGCTTGCGCGCATGGGCAACTCCTCCCCGCTCGTTCTGAAAGCGTTGAGCAGGACCTCAAAGACGGCATCGTCGCGCTCCTTGCAACGGGATAAAATTTCCAGCATCATCTCCGAACGGATGTCCTTTTTATAATCTTCGAGGGCAAGCGCTTTGACGCGGTCCGCGCTCATTTTGAGCTGTTCACAGATCGTCTCCGCCACATCCTCGTCGCAATCCGGCAGCGCAAGCAATCGGAAATAGGGTCCGAAAGCCTTGGGATGCGAGCCGATGAGGTTGACCGCCAACGTGATGAGCTCGGAGTCCGTCTCTTGAAGAAGAGTCAAGAGCGCATCGGGGCAATCTCGCCCTTCGAGTTCGCGGCACAGAAAATCGGAGACGGGAACCCCCTCCTCGATGTGGCGGACAAGTGCCTCGACCAACGCCTCATCCGTCATCGCGGCATAATACCCCTTGGGCGTTGCGCCCGCTTTGGGGATGAAAGTGTCGCCGAATTGTTTGTAGAGTTTGGGGATGAGCGCCTCCCATTGCTTTTCCGTATACTTCCCTCTGTTTTGCTGCATGTACTCCGCAAGTTTTTCATCGAACAAACCGTCGAAATCAATCAATTCCATGGCATTCTCCTCACATCATCAAATCAAGAATTCTCTTTGTGATCTTTTCATCCGCATCGAACATTTTGCAGATCTCCCCGATGGAGCGCTCACCGCCCGGGAGGCGTGATTCCCGATAGATCGCGGCGGCAAGGGCAGCGCGGTCCATCATGAGTTCCCATGCGCCCACCATCGCGAGAGAGGAATAGACATCTTCTCCCGCATTGCAGATCTTGGATTCGCACGTCTCGCCAATGAGCGCATACTTGGCATAGACATCGGCAAAGGCAAGCATGAATGCCCCGCCGTTCCGTTTCCCCACATCGATCTTGTGCATGAAGAGCTCGCGGTAGAGGTCGCATATGACCGTCCCGAAAGAGTTCTCCTCGTTCCTGCATACGAGATCGTGCAGAATGGAAAGTTTGACGATGTCGTCCCCCTCGCGGTCAAGCAACACGGCGCGCAAAAGATTGTCCGCACGGCAACGCACGGCGACTTTCGAGGCGAGGAGCTGCAACTTCTCGTCCCGCCCCTCCATCTCGTCAAAGGCGAGCCGAAAGCTCTCGCGGAAGCGGTCCGTCGTGATCTCGATTTCGCGCTCGGCCTCATCGCAACTGCTGATCTCCAAAAAATAGGTGGCTATCCGCCGGTATTCCGCCTCCGGAATGCGATAGTAATAGGTCATCGGGACCGAATCGCCGCCCTCTTTTAACAGCCGCAGGCGGGAGAGATACCAAGCCGCCACAAACTTGCGCGGATAGAGGAGCGTCAACAGTTCGAGCGCCTCGACGGCATTGTCGATATGGCCCGTTTTGTAGGCCGCCACGGAATAAAACCAGAGCACGTTGTCATCATTGGGCAATCTGTCCCGAAGCTGCCCCAATTTTTCATAGGCCTCGGCGTGAAGCTCCGTTTCGCACAGGGCCGTGGCGACGCGGTAAAGGTCCTCCGTCCCCTCGGTTTCCAGCGAGGCGAGACGGCGCGCAACGTCCTTTGCCTCCTCTTTCTTCTCCAACGTTCCAAGCACCGCACAGTATGTGGTGAGCACCTGCACGTTCTCGGGGAAGCGCTCCATGAGCTGCTTGCATTCTTCCTCAGCTCCCGCATCGTCGCCCATCATGAGGGTGCACATCGCGGAAAGCCCCGCACCCGACGCATAGTCCATGCTCGTTTCCGGGATATCCGCAAACACCGCCCGCGCCGCTTCGAGATCGCCGGCTTTCAAAAGACTTAGCCCCTCGGCGATCAACTCGGGACTTCTGAGCCCCTCGTCCGCATCGTGCACGAGCCGAAGCTCGGGAGTGTGCGGCTCCGGAGGGCCGTCAAATGCCTGTCCCCCCTCCTCTTCATCGCCGAAAATCGCGCGGTGATAGTAGTAGGCCGACTGCAAATCGTTGCCCATGTTCATAAAGGCAATCGCAAGCCCCTCGAATCCGTCGGGGAATTCTTCGCGCGCGCAAGTATCCAAAAAGCGAAACCAGGCGTCGGCAGAAAGAGGCCACAGTTCGAGCGCTTCATAGATATCCGCATAGAGCTCGTATGCGTCGGCAATGGGCTCGTTCATGAACTCACGCTTATTCAATATTTTAAGCGCACCCAAATAATCGCCGTTTTCAAGGCGCTTTTGTGCGCTGTCGAGCAAGAACTCATCGTTGAATTCAAGTTTTATCTCGCCTCTCATGCCTCATTCTCCCCTTTGAAAAGGGCCTGTATCTCTTCTTGCCCGAATCGGTATGTCGTATTGCAGTAATGACAGTAGACGGAGACCTCTCCCTCGTCTCTCAAAATTGCCTCCGCCTCTTCTTTGCCGAGGGAAAGGATCAAGTTCTCGACGCGCTCCCGCGAACAATGGCAGCGGAAGAAGATCTCCCTCCCTTGGGGAACGGGCAACCCGAAGCGCGCAAAGATGCCGTTGGCCCCCTCCGTTGCGAGCAGGGAGGAGATGCTGCCATAGCCGCGCATGGCCTCTTCGATCCGATCCAAAACTTCCTCTCCAGCCCCGGGGAGTGGCTGCAAGAACAGCCCGCCTGCGGCCATGCAGCTACAATCCGTATCGATGCGCACGCCGAGCGCAATGCCCGTGGGCCTCTGCTCGCTGGACAAAAAGTAAGCAGAGAAATCCTCCGCGATCTCCCCGGATACAAGCGCGCTCGTCCCCACAAAGGGGATGCCCTCACCGTCGTCCCGGATCACCGTGAGCGTGCCCTCCGATCCCGTAAATCCTCCCACGTCGAGCTTCCCGTCGCTGCGGGGAGGCAGATCGAGCTCGGGATGTTCCACGAATCCGCGCATGAAGAGACGGCCGTCCCCCGCGACACAGATCTTGCCCCCCGGGCCGTTGCCTGCAATGGTGACGGAGAGAGAACTTTCCTCCTCTTTGAGCCAGCTGCATAGGTAGGCCGTCGCGGTCATGGTACGGCCCAATGCGGCCGCCGCAACGGGCGTGAGCGCATGGTGACGGATGGCCTCATTGACAAGCGCCGTCGTGTCGAGGACGGCCATCGAGACCGTTCCGTTCCAAATCAATGCCTTATAAATTATACTCTTTTGCATAGAAAATTCAGCCTGTCGCTCCTCTCTTTGGGCTCCCCCAGATGCCCCTCCACTTTCAACACTTGAAACCCGGACTCCTCCAACGCCCGAACAACCGCCTCTTCTTCGTGAATATACTGGGTATGAAGTTCGTCGTAACGGGAAAAACGGCCGTCGCGCTCCTTGACAAAGAGCGTCACGTTCATCTCGACGCGGTCCTCATACAGCCGGTTGAAAGAGAGATAGGTGATGTCGTCGCGGTCATCCGCAAACACAGTATTTGCAAACTTGGTGCGAAGCTTGCAGGGAGAACTGATATCAAACCAAAAACAGCCGCCTTTCACGAGCGCCTTACGGGCATGTTGAAAGGCTCCCTTTAATTGCCTTTGGCCGATATAGTTGAAGCAATCGTTGGGAGAAACAATAAAATCCACCCGTTGCGGGAGGGCAAACGTGCGCGCATCGCCTTGCAGGAAATTGATGGAGACGCCCTCCTCCCGCGCAAGGCGCGCCGCCTTGGAGAGCATGGGTGCGGAACAGTCCATCGCGGACATGGTATACCCTGCTTTTGTCAAAGCGCGAGAAAAGGCGCCGCTCCCGCAACCGAGTTCGAGCCCGTTTTTTCCCGCTCCGAGCGCGGCAAGCCCATCAATAAAATACTGCGACCATTGGGGATAGCCGCAGTCGTCATTCAAGTATTCAAACCATTCGGCGAGAAAATCGTAAGCCAGCGATCCCATACTCTATTTGCGCTTATTCAACATCTTGGGTTTTTTGACGGGCTTCTTCTTGCCCTTTCCGTCGTCCTCCTGAATGGCGCGCTCCCGCTCCTCGAATTCCTTGTTGTATTCGACGTATTGGGCATCGTTCTTGTGCGCCTCTTCATAGGCCTTGACGTCCTCTTCCATAAACTCCTTGCTCTCGCGAAGTTTTTGGAGGTCCTCACGCGAAAAGGACTCCGGAAGTTGATAGATCTCGATGTCGTCATCGATGGGCTTGATGGGACGGGAGACGAGCATGGACTTGCCTTGCGCCACGATCATGCGGCGGTATTCCCGCATCGCCTCGCTCTCTTCCTGCGGCTCGTCCTCCTTTTCCTTGCCGCCCATCTTTCCGCTCTCCTTATTATAGAGCCCGCGGCCGGTTGCAATGCCGAAGTTGGGATTGACAAATTTATCGAATGCCCACTGGCTGAAATCCATCCAGACGAGGAAAGCATAGGAGATGCCGAACAATGCGAGGATGACGACCCCGATCACGGCAAAGAAAGTGCCGCCGAAGAGCGAAAGGACAAAGGGAATGCTCGCGAGTGCCGCAAAGAAAACAGTTTGGAGAATGGTCCCCACGGTCATGACAATCGCGTTGCGGAAGAGCGTCCACGGGCCCTGCTTATAGTTGATCCCGAGGGAGATCATCCACATGCACACCAACAGCAGGAACACGATGAGGACGTATCCGACCGTCTCCGAGGCGATCATCCAGCCGCGGGATGCGAGGTTTTGGGCAATGAACAGCTCGGCAAGGTTTGCCATGGTGCGCACCATGAAGAGCGCCACACCGAAGATCAGAACGGCCTCCAACACATTCCAATAGTTGCGCTTGATCCCGCGCACAAAGTCATTGGCGACGAAGATCCCCTCCGTCCAGATCAAATTCCGGATGATGTAGGCACCGCCCGAAATGCCGATGGCGGCAATTGCGAGACAGGGGATGAGCAGGCCGAAGAACATGAGGTCGGCCTGAAAGACCATGAGTTCGGCCACGCCGATGAGTTGATCGGGGGGAACTGCGGAGGCGCCCACGCCGAGGCCGCCCGCAAAAGGACCCATGATCCCCTCCGACCAAAGCCACAGATACCGCCACACGATCACGGCAATTGCCGGGAGAAACGTGAGAAGCATCAGAAGATTTACGAGCATGAGGCGCCCGAATCTCCCTTTCAAAATATCCCAAAACAGAGACCAGCGATTGGTGGGAAGCGTACTGCGCGCGTATTCCTCATCGCGCTCCTTTCCCTCCAACCAACGAGCCACCAGCCCCTTATGTTCTCTATCCGCCATAATTTTCACTCCGATGCGTATAAATTCCGAGGTGGAAATTCCACCTTATCCTATTGTAACACAAACGCAAAAATATTTCAATGAAAAATTACGATTTTTCTTTACTTTTCGGGTGCGCTGTGATAAAATATTTGCGTCAAAAGAGGAGCGGCCCTGCATGAGTACTCTGCGCGAGGAACGGGGAATTCCGAAGAACGCATGAGAAAAGGGCCCGGCCGCCGAAATGTGCCCCTCCCCACGGGCGCGTTGGGGGTATGCGAGAAGATCCGTATCCCTGTCACCTTTCGGTGGAGCGCTTTCGACAAGCTCGATGCTTGAACGGACGGCGCATGCCGTCCGTTTCCTTATTATCCGGAGGTCATCATGCAAGAAAAATACAGGGTCGGCATTGTCGGCGCGACGGGTATGGTCGGCAGAAGATTTGTCTCACTGCTCGAAAACCACCCATGGTTCGTCCCCACCGCTCTTCTCGCAAGTCCCAAAAGTGCGGGAAAATCATATCTTGAAGCGCTCGGGGGGCGCGAACATGCCGACGCCATCCCCGCCTATGCAAGGGAGATGACCGTGCTCGACGCCTCCCGTCCCGAGGCGTTAAAGGGCAAGGTGGACTTTGTCTTTTGCGCGGTCAACATGCCCAAGGCCGAGATCGCCGCACTCGAAGAGCGCTATGCAAGAGCGGAGATCCCCGTCGTATCCAACAATTCCGCCCACCGCTTCACGCCCGACGTGCCCATGGTGATCCCCGAGATCAACCACGAACATCTCGCCGCCATCCAAGCACAAAAAAAGCGGCTCGGGACCCAATACGGCTTCATCGCCGTCAAGAGTAACTGTTCGCTGCAATCCTATGTCCCCCTCCTGCACCCGATGCGGGAATTTGGCCTGAAAGATATCGTCGTCTGCACCTACCAAGCCGTCTCCGGGGCGGGGAAAACTTTGTCATCCATGCCGGAAATCGAGGACAACGTGATCCCCTATATCGGCGGCGAAGAGGAGAAGAGCGAGCAGGAGCCCCTCAAACTTTGGGGGACATTCGACGGCGAAACCATCCACCCCGCGACATCCCCTCGCATCACGGCGCAATGCGTGCGCGTGCCCGTCAGCGACGGCCACACCGCGGCCGTGTTCGCCTCCTTTGACAGGGTCCCCTCCCGCGAGCAGATCCTCACAGCTTGGGAGCATTACGCGGGGGAACCCCAGCGGCTGGGACTCCCCTCCGCCCCCAAAAAATTCATCCACTATCTCGATGAAAACGACCGTCCGCAACCCCGTCTCGACAGAATGTGCGAAAACGGCATGGCCGTGACCGCCGGCAGACTGCGGGAGGACAGCGTCTTTGATTGGAAGTTCATCGGCTGCTCCCACAACACCTTGCGCGGCGCGGCGGGCGGGGCGGTGCTCCTCGCCGAACTCCTCGCGGTCAAGGGATACTTTGATCGGAGAGCATAAAAATTGAAACCATATCGTTCAATGAGGTAAAAAATGACAGGATTTTTGAGGGGAAGCGCCACGGCGATGATCACTCCGTTTACGGGAGACGGCGTCGATTTCGAGAGCTTCGGCGAAATGATCGAATTCCAGATCGCGGGCGGAACGGATGCGCTCGTTGTGCTCGGCACGACGGGAGAGCCTGCCACCATGTCCGAGACAGAGCGCTCGGAAACCATAAAATATGCCATAGAGAAAGCAAAAGGGCGCACAAAGATCATCGTCGGAGCGGGGAGCAATTGCACCGCGCATGCCGTAGAGGCAGCAAAAAGAGCCGAGGCGCTCGGCGCCGACGGCGTGCTTGCCGTGACGCCCTACTACAATAAATGCACGCAAGCGGGGCTCGCGGAGTATTACAGACAAATTTGCGGAGCGGTCGGCATCCCCGTCATTGCCTACAACGTTCCCTCGCGCACGGGCGTGAATCTCACCCCCGAGACGGCAGAAAAACTTGCCGCCATTGACAACCTCGCGGGGATCAAAGAGGCGAGCGGGAATATGGCGCAAGTCTTGGATATCATGCGGCGCACGCGCGGGAAGATCGACATCTACTCCGGCGAGGATGCGCTCAACCTCCCCATCCTGTGCGCGGGCGGCTCTGCCGTCATCTCCGTGGTCTCCAACCTCGCGCCGCGGGCCGTAAAGACGCTCACGGAGGCCGTCTTTGCAGGGGATCTGTGTGCGGCAAACAAGCTCGCCGACGCGCTTTTCCCGCTTGCACAGGCCTGTTTTTCGGAAGTCAATCCCATCCCCGTCAAGGAGGGCATGAATCTCCTCGGATTTCGGGCAGGGACGCCGCGCGCCCCGCTCACACCGCTCGAAGAAGGGCACCGCGCCCTGCTCCTCGGGGAAATGAAGAAGTTCGGGTTGGAGGTCAAGGCATGAAAATATTGATTTGCGGGGCAGCGGGCCGAATGGGAAAGATGATCGCGGAATGCGCCGCCGAGGCGGGAGAGATCGTCGCATGCGGCGTCGATGTGGCACCCATGTCCGCAAGCTACCCCATCTATTCGCGTTTTGACGAGGTGAAAGAGACCTTCGACGTCATCATTGATTTTTCCTCTAATCGCGGGCTCGAAGAGCGCCTCCGCTTTGCCCAAGCGCACAACACCCCCATCGTACTCGGCGCGACCGGGTATACGGAGGCGGACAAGGAGACGATCAAACGCTATGCGGAGGTTCTACCCGTCTTTCAATCGGGAAACATGTCCGTGGGCGTCAATCTGCTGCAAAAACTCATCAAGGAGGCAGCGGCGGTGCTTGAAGAGTTCGATGTGGAGATCGTCGAACGTCACCACAATCAGAAAAAAGACGCCCCCTCCGGAACGGCGCTCATGCTTGCGGAGAGCGTGAAAGAAGTGCGCGATGCGAAACTCGTCTATGGGCGCCACGGCATGGTGGGCGCAAGAAAGAGATCGGAGATCGGCATCCACGCCGTGAGAGGCGGGAACATCGTCGGCGAGCATGAAGTGATGTTTGCGGGCGAGGACGAGATCTTAACGGTGAGCCACTCCGCGCGGTCGAGGAAAGTGTTTGCCGTGGGCGCGCTGAGAGCGGCGCGTTGGCTTTTGACCATGCCGGCAGGACTATACGGAATGCAGGATATGCTCGGCAGTATTCTCGGATAGAGCAAAAAAGTTCATCGAAATTTGCAAAAAACCGTGCATTATCGCTTGACGGAGCGCGCGGATTTTACTATACTATATAGGTAACATGAGTTGCTGGTGTAGCTCAGCAGGTAGAGCGCGTCCTTGGTAAGGACGAGGTCGGCGGTCCGAGTCCGCTCATCAGCTCCATCGTCGCAAGATAGCGACATTGCAAAGGGACAGCTTTTGAAGCTGTCCCTTATTTTACATTTTACACGCTGCATTTCAAACGGCCGTGCGCTCTGCCCCATCCCCGCGCGCCCACGGTCGATTCAAATATCCTCTATTTTGACAATATCTCCGAACGATATCGTGATGCCGTCCGACATGATCAGCCGCTCGGCGTATTCATCGATTTTTTTCAGGTCACCCTCGAATGTGATGTAGGCGCCCCCCTCCTTGCGTTCGTCCGCTTGAAAATAAACAACTTTGATGCGCGGACGTTCGTTAAGCCGCGCTTTTAGGGAAAGCAACTTCCCGTTGAGCTCTTCCGCGTCTGTTTCATCGGGATCTCGCCTTGCCTCCGTGGACCGCTTCGTCTCCTCGATCTCATCTTCATACCCCCTCAATGCGGCAAAGGGAGAAAACTGCGCCGCGCGCTGCGCAAGGGGCATGTGCGGGAATTGATCGGACCGGTGGTGAGGCAAGCCGATGATATCACGGTAGCGGTCGGTATCGCTCATTTCTTATGCCCTCCTATCTGGTTGTTCCGCTCCAAGGTGGTGGCCCCCTCTTCAAGGTCCATGCCGCGGATGAGTGCGTTCTTTCCGAATTTCTTATGCACCGACAAGACAGCCTCCTGCACCCGCTTCTCCCGTTCGATGGCCTCCTCCTCTTGCTTGGCCTGCTCCGCCTCCGCCGCATAATCGGTGAAGAGGTCCATCTGCTGCGGCTTCTCCATGGGGATCTCGTCGCGGTCGATCACGCGGGCCGCCGTCACATAAATTTTTCTGATGAGAAGATCTCTGTTGACGATCCGATCATATAGATTTGACATCTCGTCCATGATAATGCGCGCGGAACAGGTGTAGCTCTTTAAGTGGACAGAGCCGCGGACGGGCTTCGGCACTTGGCGCCCATAGCCATCCGTGACGACCTCGCCGCGGTAGTTTTTTCGGATCGCGGAATCCCGAAGGCTTTCGACGTCATAGTAGATCCCCAAGGTCATTTGATTGGTCACAAGGCGCTTCTCGGCCATTTCGAGAACGAGCAGATCCGTCATTTCGCGCACCACGAGTTTTCCCTTTTCAAAGGGATACGGGCACTGCAACACCTGCCCCGAGCCGAGGCTGTTTGAACTCGCTCTGTAAGCCTTGATCGCGGACATGGTACAGGGCTCCCAGCCCCAGGCATGATCGATGAGCAATTCCGCATTGACCCCGAAGAGCTTGTAGAGCAGCTTCTCGTTTGTGAGCGAACAGCGGGCAACGTCCCCCATCGTATACAATCCGTGTTCCTCCAACTTCCTCGCATAGCCATGGCCGACGCGCCAAAAATCCGTGAGAGGAAGGTGCGACCAGAGCAGTTTGCGGTAGCTCATCTCGTCCAATTCGGCAATTCGTACACCATCCTTGTCGGGCGGAATGTGCTTAGCGACAATATCCATTGCCACCTTGCAGAGGTATAGATTGGTGCCGATCCCGGCCGTTGCGGTGATGCCCGTCTGAGAGAGCACTTCTCGGATCATCTTCATGCCCAGCTCATGCGCGGTCATGCCATACGTTTTGAGATATCCCGTGACGTCTATGAATACCTCGTCTATCGAATAGACATGGATGTCCTCGGGCGCGATATACTGTTGGTAAATATCAAAGACGTGCGCACTGATCTTCTCATAGACGCCCATCTGAGGCTTGGCAACGATATAATCGAGCGCCAGCGCGGGATCGTTCTGTAATTCCGCTTTCCGAAAGGAGCTGCCTGCGAGCCTATGCCCCGGTGCGCGCTGCCTCCGCTCTTGATTGATCTTCTGCACCCTTTGGACGACTTCGAAGAGGCGGGGGCGGCCGGGGATGCCATACTCTTTCAACGCGGGGGAAACGGCGAGACAGATCGTCTTGTCCGTTCTGCTTTCATCGGCGACGACGAGGTGCGTCGTGAGAGGATCGAGATGGCGTGCCACACACTCGACGGAAGCGTAAAAAGACTTTAAATCAATGGCAATATAAGTCCTGTTTTCCATGCGGTCCTCCCTCATCTATTATACAACATGCCCAACTGTTTGTCAAACATTCGTTCCAAAAAACAGAAAGAACCCTCGGTGTATCATAGAGAAAAACAAGGGAGACACCTGTCTCCCTTAAATTCGCATTCCTAATAAAGCGTGCTGTACGCCAAAGTTTTTTTGCTATATTTTTCCCAAAAGCTCGTTCTTTTTCTGCTGAAACTCTTCCTCGGTGATGATGCCGGAATCGCGCAACTCGGCAAATTTTTTCAAACTTTCCGCCACGTCAACTTGCGGTCTCTCGTGTTCTGCGGCTGCCCTTGCGTGTGTGTTCTTCGCTTTCTCGATTTCCTCAGAGAAAGAGCAACAGATTTTCCGTTGCTCAAAAATATCCAAACTACCCCTCTGCGGGGGCTTTGCGACGATGTTGGGGCGATACGCTTTCCCGGACAAAAATGAGGACCCAAAAAACAGATCGGGGGTATTTCAGGAATTCATCAGAGAGCGGATCAGCCATTGGGTTTCCGGGCATTCGGCATAGAAATCCCGCGGGGGTTCTCCCGAGATCCTGTGGTCTGCAACGATCCGCCCCCCTTTGAGAACAACCGCGCGATGCGAGAGAAGCGTGGCTTCGCGGACATCGTGGGTCACGAATACGACGGTATCCCCACGCTCCCGCCAGAGGGAGGCGACGAGCTCGATGAGCGTCTTTTTGAGGGAGAGGTCGAGGGAAGAGAATGGTTCGTCCATCAAAAGAAGTCCGTGCGGATAGAGAAAGGCACGGGCAATGGCCACGCGCCGCCGCTCGCCGCCCGATAGAGAATTGGGGTAGCGTTTTTCTTTGCCCGCAAGCCCCACTTTCCCGAGCATGGGGCCAATCTCCCCCCACCGGCTTTTGTCCAAAACAAGGCGCAAGTTCTTTTCCACCGTAAGATTGGGCAAAAGTTTGTCGTCCTGAAAGAGATAGGAAACGGCGGGAAAATCTTTCTTACTGCCGTCGAAAGGCACCAAATCGGCGAGCACGTTGAGAAGCGTGGTCTTTCCCGCTCCGCTTTCCCCGAGGACGGCGGTAATTCTTCCCCTTTCGATCTCCAAGGTGATCCCATCGAGGGCAAGTTTTTCGCCGTAACGCTTGCAAACATTTTCGAGTTTCATCCTCTCCACCTCACGATGAGCTTATAGATAAGCAGGCAAACGGCTTCAAGCAAAAAGCCGACCACGACCGTGCTGAGCGTGAGCGCCATCAAACGGGGCATCATCACAAACATCTTGGCCTCCTGCATCATGCCGCCGAGACTTTGGAATGTGTTGGAAAGCACTTCTCCCGATACGGTGATTTTGAGCCCCATTGAGAAAATGGAACCGGCCTGTCCGAAAACGGGGGGCGCAACGAGGGGAAGATACATCTTCCATGCGCGTTTCCATGCCGGGATGCGAAAGGTCTGCGCGAGAACGCCGTATTCCGCCGTGACCTCGTTGAGGCTCGAAAGCGTTGTAGCATAGACGGCCGGCATGAGCACCAACAGAGAGACGATGACGGGTGCGACGCGCGGCGTTGTCCACAGAAGCAGCATCAGAATGACCGCCATCGTGGGGACGGTGCGGAGCACAGAGACGATGGGAGACAGAAAAGCCCGTACCCATGTCCAAAGGTTGGCGATCAGAGCGAGTACGATCCCCAAGACGAGCGCAACCAAAAAGGCCACGGCCGTGCGGAGGAGCGTGTTCGAAAATGCCATCCAAAAGTCGGCCTCGGAAAATAGTCTGCCCACTTCGCGGCATGTCTCCGAAAGCGAGGGCAACACATAGTCGTTGCGCACGACAAAGTAGGCGACGACCCACACCAAGAGCATGGTGAGGACCGCCGCCACGGAAAGTGCGAAATTTTTCAACAATGCGCGCTTCAAATCATCCCTCAAAGAAAGAATTTATCTGCGGGTACCTTGGCAGATGTCGCGTCGACTTCCATGAGTTTTTGCAGGAAAGCGAGCACGGCCGCCTTGCAGTCCTTTGCGGGCGTATAGCGGACGGAGCAATGCGCCACGACTTCCTTGGTGAGATTGTTGGCGTTAAAGGAGGGCGTGAGCCCCTCGGTGCGCTTGGATGCGAGCAGGTCGATGAGCTTGGCGGGCTCGGCATTTTTGAGGTAATCTTCACTGCGGGAAAGCGCGATCCCGACTTCGTCCACCGCATCCGCGTACTGTTCGACGACGCTGTTTTTGACGACGAGCACGGCCTGCGGATAGCCCCCCTCGCCATAGATGGCCTGCAAATCCCCCGCCGCCTTGAAAGGCTTGGCCGTGGAGGCCGTCCCCTTTATCTTGGCGCTTGCCGCGGGCTCGGGAACGAGATAGTAGTCGCATCCGCCCGTCGGCGTCACATTATCGGGGGCAAAGGGCACGAGATTGACCTTGGCTGCATCGGCTTGTGCCTGCGCGCTCTCGATCACTTGAAAGGGAATATCATGGTCTTTGAGCGTTGCGCGGAGGGTGAGCCCGGGCACATTGGGAAGTTGGACGACGCCGAGTTTTTTGCCGACGAGGGTATCAAGATTTTCCTCGGTGAGCGCGGGGTTTTCGCCCGTCGTGATAAAATACAGATTGCCGTTGGTGACCGTTCCCGCCATCTTGTAGGCCTCGCCCGTGCCGAGTTGGAGGGAGGCCGCGTTGAGGGGCAGGATGCAGAAGTCGGCCTTGGGAGCCTCCCCCGTCACAAAGCTCACGATCTGATTCGCGTCAACGACGTGAATATCATAGGTGAAAGTGTGCGTGGGCTGAGGGTCGGCGGAACGTGCGGCAGCCCCCTTGTCCTCAATGAAGTTCGCAAGGGCGAGCGCGGGAGCACCGTCGGGCGCATAAACGCTCAGGGTGACGGCCTCGGGCGCGGGACCGTCGGAGGTGGGCGCATCGGGGAGCGTGAGCTCGCATGCCCCGAGCGACAGCGTTGCCGCGGCGAGAAGCGCGGCCGTGAAAACAGCAAACGATCTTTTCATATATTTACTCCTTTGAAAAAAAGTTTTATAACGTGCATTTGCGGACATGGTATGCCCGTTTTCGCTCATAGGCCTTAAACTTTGCCGAAGAGCGACCGGGCGGAGACGCCATCGAGATTTCCGAGTTTGCCCGTTAGAGCATTGACGACGGAGGGCGGCGCATCCAAGACAACGGCGAGCACCGAGACATGCTTCTCATGATATGGGATGCCCATTCTCCCCACAATGTATTCTCCGTATTCCGAGAGATAGCCATTGACGCGAGGCGCAATGTTGCGATCTTCTATGATGACGGACAGGACACAGATGCGCTTTTCTTCCATAAAAAACTCCTTTCACCCAAAGGGCAAAAGGAGACAGTGCGGCCGCGGTGCCGCGAAAGATCTTCGTTTGTGCCCTTTGCGGTCAGATCGCTCTTCCCGTTTAGGTGAGTGTATTATAGCATAAGTCGTACACTTTGGCAAGCATTCCGCCCCATTTTCGGGAAATAATTTTTTTGCCAAAACGCGGGAATTTTTTAGGAGATATTTTTGGACGAAGTGTTGACAAACTCGCGGGAATGAGCTATAATAAGAACGCTTTCATGGAAAAATCGGTGCGCTCACATTGGGGAGTGGGCTTGCCGCAAAAGTTAAAACATCGGCGTTCCGCTTTGCGCGGAGCGCCGATGTTGTTTTTCGATGAATTTTCTATTTGCGGCGCTTCTTCTTCCACACGACGATTGCCGCGACGGTGCCGCCGAGCACCGCCAGCCCACCGAGGACACCGAGCAGAATAAAGGCAAGCCTCATGCTGGGCGAGATGGGACTGTAATCGGGCGTCTCCGCTCCCCTATCCTCTGTTTCGCTGAGAGAGAAAGTGAGTTCGCCGAGGGGCAGGCGGTCGCGCGAGAAAGAGTAATTCTGCCCGTCTTGCTCAAAGAGCAGGTTGCTGTAAGCAAGATGATAGGGCGTCGCGAGAGAGATGTCGAAAGAGGATGGTCCCCAATCCGAGAGCGGGGAGAGCAGGATATCGTATTGCCAGCGCTTTTCCCCCGCGACGGGGCACAGGGGCACCGTCACCGTGTTGACGGCACGGCCGCCCGCGGGTACGGTGATGGAATAGATCCCCCACTCCATAAAGGCCTCCGCGCGCAAATTGCACGGCTTTCCGTATGCCACGCACCCCACCGTGCTGCCAGCCAGCATCTCGGCGAGGCCCGTTGCCCAATCTTTCTCGCTCACGGAGAAATTGTTCTCGGGCAGAAAGGAGCGCGCATATTGACCGAACGTCGTGGGATAGGTCGCGCAAAACACACGCACAGGCAGGGCTTTGCTGTGCGCAAGGTCTGCATAGACGGTGTAACCGAGGTGCTCGATATCCGCCCCCGCAACGGAGAATCCGACTTGATTCTCCCCCTGCTGCAACTCGAAAGAGAGTTCGAGGCGGCCGTTGACGACCGCATAGCTCATCGTGTTGCAGGAGAAAACGCGCGTGTTTACGGGGTCGCAATCAAAGGTGGCGACGAGCAGCGGGCGTTTTTTCTCCACCCCGCTCAGCGCCTCCTCCGAGAGTTGGATGGAGAATTTATAATCCTTGACGCTGAGATCGTCGCAATAGAACCGCACGGGATCCTCTTCGGAGGTCTCCCCCGCCCGCTCGCCGAGTTTGCGCAAGATCTGCTTGACACCGTTTGTGAGATCGTACGTCTGATTGTAGTATCCGATATAATTTTGCATGGAGATGACGGACGAGATCTCCTCGCCGCCCAGCTCGAAGCGCGGCATGCCCGTATCCTGCCGGCAGGGATAAGCGAGCCACAGCGCGGCATCCTCTTTTGAGGGGTTGTAGAACACAAACTCGCTCGCCATGGAGCCCGCAATCGGAGCATCCTCTTGGGCGGGGAGCTCGTCGACCCGAAGGGAGATGCGCTCACTTTCGAGCGAGACGCTGTCCCCGCGCAAGAACATGGGCCCCGAGAGCGTGGCCCGTTCCGGATATTTGGTCCCTGCAAAAACCTCTTGGGTGCGCGGGATACAAAACATACCCGCACAAGAGAGTGGAATCGCGAGAAGTATCGCGCCCAGTCGCTTCCCCATAGACTTTCTTCCTCCTATTTTGCGCCCTCGACGCCAAGCAGCTCCTCGCCGTCCTCGGGCGGAAGAGAAAATTCCACCCAAAAAATGCTCCCCTTGCCCTCTTCCGACTGCACGCCGAAGGGGCAGTTTTGCTGCAATAAAATCTCCTTTACGATGGACAGCCCCAGCCCGGTGCCCTGTACGGGCCGCCGATGCGCCTCGCTGCTGCGATAGTATCTGTCCCAAATGGTGGCCTGCTCCTCCGCGGGGATGCCCTTGCCCGTATCCTCGACCTCCAAACGCGTTCGGTCTGCCGCCGCCATGAGGCGAATGCGGACATGCTTGTCCTCTCCCGTATAGTTGACGGCATTGCCGATGAGGTTATAGATGACCTGCTCGGTACGGTTGCGGTCGGCCAGCACATACCGATCCTCGGCGATGTCCGTTTCAAAGACAAAGCCCTGCGTCTCACAGAGGTAATCAAAGCGGGCGACAATCTTATACACCGTTTCGGAGAGGTTGAACACGACGGGCGCCGTGCTCCCGCCTGCCCGCAATTTGCCGAGGTCCAAGACGTCGTTGACCAGCGCCGTCAAGCGGTCGGCCTCCTCGATGATGACGTCGGCATGCGCCTCGCGCTTTGCCTTATCCTCCCCCGAGATCTCGCGGATCATGGAGGCATAGGCCTTGATCATGGTCAACGGGGTTTTAAAGTCGTGCGAGACATTCGCAATGAGCTCTTTCTGCATGGTATCCGTGCGGGAGATCTCGCGGCGGGCATAATCGAGCGCATCCGAGAGCTCGGACATTTCGAGACAAAAATAATCGCGCTTGAAATCGAGGGCGTAATTCCCCCGCGCAAGCTCCTTGGCCTGCTCCGTGACCTCGGTCACGGGCTTGGTGATGAGCATTGCCACAAATCCGCTCGCCACAAAGGCGAGCACGACGGAGAATAGCCCGGTGCCGAGCGACAGCCACCTCAGACTTTCCTCCAACGAATTGACCTGCGCAATGGAGTTGGAGACATACAGAAAGTAATTTTGCCCGCCGATGGTGACAACGGAGGCATAGGCGACGACATCCCCCTCGACAAAGACAACGTCGCTGCCGCCGGCATAGATGCGCTCTTTGAGCGACTCGGCAATTTCCGGGTAGCTGTCATCCTCCGCACCGTCGGAGAACACGTTGCGCCCATCCGTGTACAAGAGGAGGAAGTGCACGTCATAGTCATCTTCAAGTTCCCTGACGCGGCGCCAGACCGCGAGCGAAAAGCCCTCTTCCGACCCGGACAGCACTTCCGTCATCTCACGGCTCGCCTGCTGCATTTGCGTGATGACCTCTCCGCGATATCGGCTGCCCAACAGCAGGCTCTGCACCGCGAGAAAGAGCACAAGCAAAATCAGAGCAAAGACGGTGAAAGAGAACCATAGGATGAGGTTCAGGCTGCCGGAGGCACGCGCATGTTTGCTTTTTTTTGTATCCGCCATAATTCTTGTCACGGTATGAGAAAAACGCCGCTATACCTCGAACTTGTAGCCGAGTCCCCTCAGCGTCACAATGAACTTGCGGTAATCTTTTAAATTCCCGCGCAACATCTTCACGTGCGTGTCCACGGTTCGGTCGTCCCCATAGAAATCATAACCCCAGACCTTGTTGAGCAGACGTTCCCGCGTGAGCGCCACGCCCGCGTTTTGCACAAAGTAAAACAGAAGTTCATACTCCTTGGGCGTGAGCTCGGCCTTTTTGCCGTCCACATACACATTTCTGCCAGTCACGTCGATTTTCAGGCCCTCGAATTCGTATATCTCTCCGTTGGCCGTCCCCGAGGGCTTGCCCCGCCGCATCACGGCATGGATCCGCGCCATGACCTCCTTGGGAGAAAAAGGCTTGGTGACATAATCGTCCGTGCCGATCTCAAACCCGAACAGCTTGTCGTATTCCTCCGTGCGCGCCGAGAGCATGATGATGGGCGTGGAGGAGAACTTGCGAATCTCCTTCACGGCAGAATAGCCGTCGAGTTTGGGCATCATGATGTCCATGAGGATGACATCATACTCCCCCTCACGGCACTTCTTGACGGCCTCCATCCCGTCCTGCGCTTCATCCGCCTCGCCTCCCTCGAACTCCACGTATTCGCGAAGCACCGCGCGGATCATCTCTTCATCGTCAACGATCAAAACTTTCATGGCATCCCCTTCTCTGTTTTATCTATTTTATATGGTCTTCTTTATATACTTCTAAAAGAACCGTGAAAAGTGCGTGAAAATTGCTTTTCATTATTATACCACACTCACCGGGCACGTGCAACCAAAATTTACCAAACAAAAGTTTAAAATAATAAAAACAAACGTTTGACTTCCTCGCTCCCGCGCGCTATAATAGAGACGAGGTAACAAAATGATATCCGAAGAAAAGCTGCGCATCCTCACGGAGAGCGCGAAATACGACGTCTCCTGCTCTTCCTCCGGAAGTGCGCGGAAAAACAACGGCGGCATGGGAAACGGCTATGCGGCGGGCTGCTGCCACTCCTTTACGCCCGACGGGCGCTGCATCTCGCTGCTCAAAATTCTTCTCTCCAACGACTGCATTTTCAACTGCAAATACTGCATGTCCCGCTCGGAGGCCGACGTCCCCCGCATGACGGCCACACCCGATGAGATCTGCGAGCTCGTGATGGATTTTTATAAGCGAAACTACATCGAGGGGCTGTTCCTCTCCTCCGCCGTGGTAAAATCGCCCAATTTTGCCATGGAACAGCTACTCCTCACCGTAAAAAAACTGCGGACGGAATATCACTTCTTCGGATATATCCATGTGAAAGGGATCCCCCGCGCCGACGAGGGGCTTGTCCGGGAGACCGCGCTGTATGCCGACCGCATGAGTTTCAATCTCGAACTGCCGACGGAAAGGAGTCTCAAACTTCTTGCACCGCAAAAGAGCAAGGAGAGTTTGCTCGTCCCCATGCAGCGTTTGCAGCGCGAAAAAAGCATTTTTAAGGAAGAAAAACGCAAGGGGCACTTCCTCCCCGCGGGACAGACGACGCAACTCATCGTAGGCGCAAGCCCCGAACCCGACGGGCTCATCCTGCGCCTCACGCAAAGTCTGTATCAAAAAGCGGGGTTGAAGCGCGTGTACTACTCCTCCTATGTGCCCCTCGTGCACGATTCTCTGCTGCCCGACATCCCGGCCGGCGAACGGCGGGAGCACCGCCTGTATCAGGCAGATTGGCTGCTGAGATTTTACGGTTTCACGGCCGAGGAGATCGTGGAGGACGACGGCAACCTCTCCCTCGAACTCGATCCAAAGTGCAGCTGGGCCCTCAGAAATTTCCAATACTTTCCCGTGGAGGTCAACCGCGCGCCCCTCGAAATGCTCCTGCGCGTGCCCGGCATCGGAGCAAGGAGCGCATACAAGATCACCGAAGCGCGAAAATACACCAAACTCACCTTTGAGGATCTCAAAAAAATGCGCGTCGTTCTGAAACGGGCGCGGCACTTTATCACGACAGACGGGAAATTTTACGGCGAGCGGCAACAATCCGCCGTCCGCGGTCTGCTCACGAGCGGGGAGACGCATGAAAACGCCGTCCAGCTCAGCCTTTTCTCCGACTTGGAGACGGCGCGCTCGGCGCTCACGGGGGAACTGTGATCTACTTCTATGACGGCAGCAAAAATGCCTTTTTGACTGCCTTTCTGCTCGCCTATCACGATGAAAACGCCGTCCTCACTTGCGGCAGCAAACAGCTCACCATCGGGCAGGAGGCACGCTTTGTGCAGACGGATCCCGAGCGCGCGGCAAGGACAGAAAAACGGCTTTTGGAAATCGACCCGAACAGTATGGTCGACTTATGTACTTTATTGAGAAGCGGAGACGAAGATCGAGACATGGTGGCCTTTGATTACTTCCGTCTGCTTGCTTCACGGGGGGAGCCCATCAAAGCGATGCTCGCCGAGGATGCCGTTGCCGCGGCCGACGCGTGCATCCGCCGCGTGGGATTGGAGATCCACCGCATGCACGGATTTGTGCGCTTTATGGAGTGTGCGAGCGGGGCGCTCTACGCCCCCATTTCCCCCGATCACGATATCGCGGATGCGCTGGTCCCCCACTTTCGCGCAAGGCTGAGCAGCTATCCCTTTGTCATCCACGACGTGAAGCGCGGCAAGGCGGCCATCTACGACGGAGAGCACACCTTTCTCGCGCCGCTCGACAGGGCGGAAGTGGTGCTCTCTGCGGACGAGATGGCGTGGCAATCGCTGTGGAAAAGCTACTATGAGAGCGTCAATATCCCCTCGCGCGAACGCTTAAAACAGTTGCGCGGGTACATGCCCGTGCGCTACTGGAAATTCTTGCCGGAGAGGAATTAGGGCTGTGCCTCCCATGCCGGTTTCAGCCGACCGAGACGGGAGATGCAATTTTCGCGGAGCCGACCGATGACCTCCGCCGCGCCGGGGTTTTCGAGCGTCCTCAGCGCACTTTCAAACCCCGCGAGGAGGCGTTCCTCCATGCGAATATCCGCCGCAAGCATGGCATGCGCCGACTTTGCATAGTCCACGCCCGCCGCGGAGTGATAGGACACCGGATAGGGCGGGCAAGCCGTGAAAACAGGGTCCGCACCCAACTTTTGGATCAGCGAACCCAAGAGTTCAAAATCATAGAGCGCCTCACCGGCGAGCACCTCGAACAACTTCTCCTCTCCCCGCACTGTCTGGTAGACATATTGCAAGACGGCGGTGAGCAAACTGCCCCGCCCGGCATAGAGCGGCGAGATGCGTTTGAGCGCCGCGCTGTCCTCCCCTATCGTCTCCGGATACATTTCCCGCATCCGATACCTCCCGCGTTTTTTATCATCCTATGCGAAGAGCCGGGGTTTGGTTCAACCAAAAATAAATTGCATAAAACGTCCTTTCCGCGCTTGCCTTTCGCGCGCGCGTGTGCTACCATAGTAGAAAATTCTTGCTCGTGAGGCAAAATTATGGATGAAAAGAAACTTTTTATCGGCGGCAGGCAGATAGACGAAAGCACTTTTAAGCGCATCATGCAAAACAAGGAACGCATCCCTGACCCGATGCGCTACAAGAAAGAGGCCATGCACTATCGCCGCGCTGGTGCGAGCGGGCTCAAACTGCCGGAGGTCTCCCTCGGGCTTTGGCACAACTTCGGGAGCATGGACAATTTCGAATTCATGCGGGACATGATCTTCACCGCTTTCGACAACGGCATTTGCCACTTCGACCTCGCCAACAATTACGGGCCGCGCGGCGGCTCTGCGGAGGAAAATTTCGGGCGCATTCTTCATGAAAATTTTGCCTCCTACCGCGACGAGATGTGCATCTCCACCAAGGCGGGATTCGGCATGTGGAAGGGCCCCTACGGAGACGGCGGGAGCAAAAAATATCTCACGGCCTCCCTCGACCAAAGCCTCAAACGCCTCGGGCTGGAATATGTGGACATCTTCTATCATCATCGGCCCGACCCCAACACCCCCATCGAAGAGACATGCTATGCCCTGCACCGTCTGGTGGAGCAGGGAAAGGCGCTCTACATCGGCATCTCCAACTATAATTTGGAGCAGACAAAGGCGGCCGTTGCCGTCTTTCGCGAGCTGAAAACCCCTTTCATCCTGCATCAGGTCTGCTACAATCTCCTCGACCGCACCATCGAGGAAAACGGGCTCAAAGCCTTTGCCGCACAGCAGGGATTCGGCATCATCGCCTATTCTCCCCTCGCACAGGGGCTCTTGACGGATAAATATCGCTATGGCATCCCGGATGACAGCCGTATGCGGAAAAGTTTCACGCTCAAAGAAGAGCGCCTCACGCCCGCCTTGCTCGAAAAGTTGCAAAGTTTGCGCGACGTCGCCGAACTGCGCGGCCAAACGCTCGCGGAGATGGCCCTCTCGTGGGTGCTGAAAGACAAGGCCGTCTCCTCCGTCATCGTCGGGGCATCCTCCTCCGCACAGATCCTCGACAACATCAAGATCAACCCCTCTTTTACCGAGGAAGAGCTCGCAAAGATCGAAACGATCTGCAAGGCATAACGAAAACGCACAAGAGAACGCCGTGGCAACATTGCCGCGGCGTTCTGTTCATCTTCGGTTTTGTATTCCGCCATACGCGAAATTTTAAGAAAAACCCTGTTTCTCTTAGGACTCCGATTCGTAATGGCAATCAGAATACTGCGTGGGCGGCATCGTCTCGCCTTCGCCGACGTAAATCGTGTTGACGACTCTGCCGTTCTTATCGATGACCTTGTAAGCGCCTGTCTTGGGACAGACATCACCACAGTTCAATCTCATGCGTTCACCTCCGATGTGTGCAGTATGTGCCGACCCGGAGGTTTTATACACGCCGCATTCGCCCACGCCCCATTCGTTTGCGAAAGATTATTTCGTGTGGATGCGAATGGCCGTTACGCTCGTTGCAGGCACTTCGTATCCGAACGTCGAGGAGACGCCGATGGTGAAAGAGCGGGGCAGCACTTCATACCCGTCCTCGCCGAATTGGTTGATGCTCTCCAATCCGTAAGCGCCCTCCAAGATGGTGGCGTCCGCGACAGACTTGACGGATGCGCCCGAGAGATCGAAGTTGACCTTTAAGGGATCCTCGCCCGCGTTGACGATCTTCACAATGATGTCGCCCGTCGCTTCGTCATAGGTGACAGCTTGGTAGAGAAGATCTACCCGCACGCCATCCAAGGGCATGTCATAGGCATAGTCGTCCGCGATATCCGTCATTTGCGACTTCAAGTATCTCGTCCCGGAGTTCTTCATGAAGAGCTGCTGAACATAATAGTTGGGCGAGAGCAGGATGTCCGTATTGGTGAAATACATCATATCCACAGCCCACTGGTTGACGGTATCGTCGCGCATCTTGCCGTTGGAGACACCGAACATGGGCGCATAGGCCGCGAGATCGATGACGTCGCCGTTGCGTTCGAGCGCCGTCATGTAGGCCGCCTCGGAGAGCGCGGAGACCCATGTATTGGTCTTGGAAGCGCTGGAAGTGCCGTAATAAGCCGTTGCACAGTTTGCGGAATACTCGCCTACGAACACTTTGTAGCCCGTCTCTCTTTCGCGGGAATATTTGTCGTAGATGCAGTTGAGATCAGTCGCGAAGTGGAAGAAATCGAGATATCCCATGTAGTAGTGATGGTCGACGACGCCGTATTCTGAGATCTTGGAGATCTTGCCGGTGCTCTTGTAGGCCTGTGCGGCGGTGTTGGCGACGTTGTTGGCGGGAGAAGGACCGTATTCGCAATCGGAGAACACCATGCCGTTTCCGACGATGGGCTCGACGCCGCCATAGACCGCGGCATTGGAGATTTGAAGCGGACGGAAGGCTTCGAGGAACTGCTGATAGTAGCTGAAATAGGTGGACCCGAACTGCTCGTTGCCGATGCCGATATATTTCAAGTTGAAAGGCTCGGGATGGCCGAGATCGGAGCGGATCTTCCCCCACTTGGTCGTCGTGTCGCCGTTGGCGAACTCGATGAGGTTGAGGGCATCCTGAATGTAATCGGGCACTTTCTTCCCGTGACGGCCGTACATGTCCGTTCCGCGGTGGCTGGCCGCTGCCGCACCGCCTTGGTCGGAGAGGCCGCAATTGACAATGGGCACAGGGCTGGCGCCGATGCTCTCACAGAGCAGGAAGTATTCATAGAAGCCGAGGCCGTAATCCATGTTGTAGCCCCAGAGGTCATAGTTGTTGGTGCGGGTCACCCACTCGCCGTATGTCGTGGTCTCCCGGGCGGTGCCGTCGGTATCCAGCTTGTAGGTGAAAGCAGGCACGGTGTCGTCGCCCGCATTGGGCCCGTTCTGCACGGCGCCGATGGAGTTCTTCCAATCATAGACTTCGACACACTCGCCGTTCTCGTCCTTATTGGAGTTGTCGCCCTCGATGATGCAGCCGCCCGGGAAGCGCATGAACTTGGGCGAAAGATCCTTGATGGCGTTGTAGATATAATTCTTGAAGCCAAGCGTGGAATCCATCGTTTCGAGCTGGACGGCGTCCACATAGTACGTGCCGGCCGTATCGAAAGTGATTTCGAGCTTGGTGTTCTCGGCACCCGTGTTGCTGGCCGAGACAGTTCTCTCATATTTGATCCACTCGGTGCCCTGCGGCACGGAGATCTCTTCATCGATGAAAGTCATGGTCCCGTTTGTCGCCTTGACCGTCATTTTGGCCGCCTTTTCAGCCTTAACAAATGCGGAGAACTTGTATTTTTCGCCGCGGCTGAAAGCCATGGGCACCTGTCTGTAACCCGCATTGGAGATGCCGCCGCCTGCCGCCGTCACAACGACCTGGGCATAGTGCGGATTGACGTTGGTCTTGTTGGCCGTATTGTGATAGTCGGCATGGTTGGCAAATATGCCGTCTGTCTCGCCGACGGTGAACGTTGCACCCGAGACGGACGACCAAGAATTGCCGAAAGCGGGCACGGAGCCATCGGTAAGCGCCTCGAAATTGCCGTTGGCAACCATGTTGTCGTCGAGGCCGTAAGAGGCAAAGTTGATGTCCTCGAGAAAGAGCCCGAACAGGAGATCGGAGATGTCGACAGCTTCGCTGACCGGACTTGCCTTGACGGTAAGCACGGCGTCGCCGAAAGTTTTGCCGTCGAGATCGGCCTGCGGTCCACAGGCAGCTGCCCCGAAAGCGATCGTGCAAGCCACGGCGCCCGCAAGGCATGCGGTGAGTAGTTTTTTCATGTTTGTCCCCCCTTAGGAATGATTGTAAAAATTATAGCACATTTTTCCCCGAGAATCAAGATTTTTTTATAGAAAAAATATGTTTTATCAAAATACCTCCCCATACAGCTTGCGAATTGTACTTATCAGCTCAATACGCATGAAAAAACGGACAGCCGTTTCGACTGCCCGTCAAAGAGTGTGAAAAATTCACTTACAGCTCCATAAAAAGATGTTTCAAAGCTGTTGCAAGCGCTTTTTTATATGTTTCTTTGTTTTCCGAATAAGTTTTGAAAGATCCACTGACATTTATAACAAATTCATAATAATCGCTATATGCGGTCATGACCTCTTTTACCTCACTCTTTAATTCGGAATCACGCACGATCTTATAAAGCGATTGAATACTTGTTTCGTTTGTTTTAATAAAATTGATATCTTCCTTACAATCAGACATCGCAAATGCGATTGCAAGATCTATACTTCCGCTATATTCATCCTCGTAAATTGCATCATACCAATAATTATAGATCGTGTCGGCTACATTGTTTAAACGGGTCTGTGATTCCACGACCGCATCGTAAAATTTGCCAATCGAAACAGTATCATCTGTCGGTTTGGTTGTATTACCGCCATCCGTTTGTTCGGTCGTATTGCCGCCTTCCGTATCATTCGTCTCGCCCGTGCTGCAACCGACTGCGAAAAAAATCGGCAAACACAGAGCAAATGCCAAGAGTAAGCAAGTCAAAAGCCTCATTCTTGAACGTTCCATAATATACTTCTCCTTGTGTAAGTTTGATAAATGTATTATATCCTACAAAAAGTAGGAAGTCAAGTATTTTCCTACAAATCGTTGTAAAATATTTTTATGGTAGGAAACACTTTCGGAAAACGATTACGAGAATTGCGACTCGAACGAGGACTTTCGCAACGTGCGTTGGGGGAGGTGTTTGGTGTGTGTAATCAAACAATAAGTTTTTGGGAGTGCGGAAGCCGTGAACCTAACCTAGACGATCTTTTGAAGATTGCAAAATTTTTCGAAGTTTCTACCGATTATTTGCTCGATGAAAAAATATGACCCTTGCCAAGGCAAGGGTTTTTTGTACCTATTTCAAAGGACTTCCGGATAAATAAAGCATTGAGAAAATAAAGGAGTGAATATGTTATGCTCTTATTCAAAAACACCGCGACGACGACTTTCGCATGACGATCCGTCTCCTTTTCTTTAAAATAAAGTAACGCGATAAATAAAGCAACACGCCTTATCCTCCTTGCTTAAATTGAGCCTGCATGGGGAGGAGCGGGCGTCAGAAGAATGTCAGACGGGCGTCAGACGGGCGAAAGATACCGCTCCAACCGCACGGCGAGCACCGCGGCAAGAAAGAGCTTGATGAAATCGGGCACGAGAAATGGCACGACGCACAGCATCAAAGCGTATGCCACCGTGCATTTGTACATCAGCACAAACCAGACCGTGCCGAAAAAATAGCAGACGGCAAGGCCCAAAATGTTTGCAGAATAGAATACGGCGCACCGCGCCGCGGCGCGCTTCACCGGGATAAACTTTGCGAGCGAGGGGATCAGAGCGGCAAAGATGAATCCGAAGATGTACCCTCCCGTGGGGCCGAAGAGCGCAGCTCCCCCCGCTTTGAACCCGGAAAAGACGGGGATGCCGATCAGCCCCATAAAAATATAAATCAAGATCGCCGGGATCCCCCGCTTCCAGCCGAAGAGCGCCCCCGTAAAACAGACGGCAAATGTTTGCAGCGTGACGGGCACCGCGCCAATCGGAAAGGAGATCCACGCGCAGACGGTGATGAGGCAAACGGCAAGCGCAATATACGCGCACTCACGCGCGATGCTTTTCCTTGTGACGGTTTTCATAGTTTTTTGTATTTTGACGGTGTATTCGCGGACATGGTATGCTCCGATGACGTCTTGGGAGATGTTTTAGCTCAGAGATATTTTTTGAGATCGGAAATGCGGTCGCACCGCTCCCACGGGAAATTTTCCCTCCCGAAGTGGCCGTATGCGGCCGTCTCCGAATAGATGGGCCGACGGAGATCCAACGTCTCGATGATGGCCGCGGGGCGAAGATCGAACTCTTTCTCCACGATGTCGGCAAGCCGATCATCGGGAAGTTTGCCCGTGCCGAAAGTATCGATGAAGATGGAGACCGGATTTGCGACACCGATGGCATAGGCGATTTCGAGCTCCGCCTCGTCGCAAAGCCCCGCCGCAACGAGATTCTTGCAGACATAGCGCGCCATGTAGGCCGCGCTCCTGTCGACTTTGGTCGGATCCTTTCCCGAAAAGGCGCCGCCGCCGTGCGCACACCTGCCCCCATATGTATCCACCACGATCTTTCTGCCTGTGAGACCGGAATCCCCCTCCGGGCCGCCTATGGTGAACCGACCCGTGGGGTTGATGTAATACTTGGTGTTTTCATCCAAAAATCTTGCCGGGATGACGGCTTTGACGACCAGCTCCTTCACGTCGCGGTGGATCTGCTCCTGCGAAACCGTCTCCTTGTGTTGGGTGGAGATGACGATGGAATCCACGCGCACGGGCGTCTTGCCCTCGTATTCCACGGTGACCTGTGTCTTGCCGTCGGGGCGAAGATAGGAGAGCTCCCTGCTCTTGCGAAGAGAGGCCAGCCGCTCTGCAAGTTTGTGCGCGAGCATGACGGGAAGTGGCATGAGCTCCTCCGTCTCGCGGCACGCATAGCCGAACATCATGCCCTGGTCGCCCGCCCCGAGCGTATCGAGTTCATCGCCCCCCGCTTTCTTCTCCACGGAGGCGTCCACACCGAGGGCAATGTCGGCAGACTGCCCGTGTACGAGCGAGATCACATTGCAGGCATCATAGGCAAAACTTCCGTGGTGATATCCGATCTCTTGAATGACGCGACGCGCCACAGCCTCGTAATCCACATGGATATTCCCGCTCACCTCGCCCGTGATGAAGAGCGTGTTGTAAGCGGCACAGCACTCCACCGCCGAACGGGCGTTCTTGTCCTGCCGCAAGATCTCATCGAGAATGCCGTCGGAAATCTTATCGCAAACCTTGTCGGGGTGCCCCTCCGTTACGCTCTCGCTCGTAAAAAACCTTTTCATTGGCAAATTTTCTCCGCTGTTTTTCTTTCCTTAACCATTATACGGAAACATCCTCCGAAAGTCAACCGAAATCGTGTTGCAATTCTTTCGCATTTGTGCTACAATCATCCCATGAAGTGTACACTGTGCCCCGTGGCTTGCGGGGCGGACAGAACAACGCGGGCGGGCCGCTGCGGCGTAAAGGGCCTCACAGTGGCGAAAGCCTACCTGCATCCCTATGAGGAGCCCCCCATCTGCCATACGAACGGCGCGGGGGCGGTGTTCTTCGGCGGCTGCTCCCTCCGCTGCGTCTTTTGCCAGAACTACGAGCTCTCGCGGGCCCAACGCGGGAGAGAGGTCTCGCCCCGAGAACTTGCGGATATCTTCCGCTCCCTCGAAGAGCAGGGCGCCGACTGCATTGACCTCGTTACCCCGGACCATGTCTCAAACCTGATTGCAGAAACGCTGAAATTATACCGTCCCAAGGTCCCCGTCGTCTACAACTCCGGGGGCTATTGCAAGGTGGAAGCGCTCGAAGAGATCGCCCCCTACATCGACGTATGGATGCCCGATCTGAAATTCTGCGACCCCATGCTCTCCAAGCGCTACACGGGTCGAGAGGATTACTTCGAACATGCCGCGCGGGCAATTGCATACATGGCAAAGACGCCCGCCGTTTGGGAGAACGGGAAACTTTTAAAGGGACTGCTCATAAGGCACCTCGTGCTCCCCGCGTGCAGCTACGATTCTCTTGCAGTGCTCTCCTTTCTCGCGAGGACGGTTCCCCTCGATACCCCCCTCTCCATCATGCGGCAATATACGCCCATGGGCGACATTGCAAACTTCCCCGAATTGAACAGAAAAATCACGGCGCGGGAATATCGCCGCGTCGTGGACTGTGCCCAAACACTCGGGCTCACCAACCTCTTCACGCAAGAGCGGGGATGTGCGGATACGTCCTTTATTCCCAAATGGGATCAATGACCGTTTAACCACGCATCCTTTAATTTGACAAGTCTCTTGGCAAGTTTCCCCGCCTCGGCGGGCGTCATTGCCTTTAACCGATCCTCCATATGGCGCACGATGCGCAACTTTGTGTCCTTCATATTCTATATTATTCAACCGCGCGGGGAAACCTATGCTGATAAGCCTCGAACATATTACATTCGGATACGACGGCGTGCCTCTGATCTCGGACGCCTCAACGACGCTCACGGAGAACGAGCGGGTCGGCTTCGTCGGCGGCAACGGCGAGGGAAAGACCACCCTTTTAAAGATCATCCTCGGCGAACTTACGCCGGACAGCGGGAGCGTCACGCGCAAGAGCGGCATCCGCATGGGCTACCTCCCCCAAACGGGAGGATTTGAGAGCGGGTCCACCGTCTATGGCGCAATGAAAGAAGTCTTTGCAGAGGATGAAGCGCTGATCGCGCGGCTCCGAGAGACTGAGAGCCGCATGGAAAACGCCTCGCCTACGGAGATGAACATCCTTTCCGCACGCATCGAAAGCCTTGAAAAACGCATCGCCGCACGGGACAGTTACCACTTCGACGTGCGCATCAAAACCGTGCTCGGCGGCATGGGCTTTGAGGGGATGTACACGCAACGTGTGGATACCATGTCCGGGGGAGAGCGCACAAAATTAAAACTTTGCCGCCTCCTGCTCGAAGAACCGGAACTGCTCGTCCTCGACGAGCCCACCAATCACCTGGACATCAAGACGCTCTTCTGGTTGGAAGAATATCTCACATCCTATAAGGGCGCCATCCTCGTTGTCTCGCACGACCGTTACTTCCTCGACCGCATTACAACGCGCACGCTCGAACTCGAACGCGGACGGCTCTCTCTCTTCAAGGGCAATTACTCCAAATACAGAGTGCTGAGGGAGGAGCGGTTTAAGGAGGAGATGCGCGCCTACGAAAAACAGCAGGAGGAGATCGCCAAGCTGAAAGACTATGTCGACCGCAACCTCGTGCGCGCGACCACCGCGAAGAGCGCGCTCTCACGGGTCAACAAATTGGAGCGCATGGGGGTGCTCGAAAAGCCCCTCCCCCCTCCCCAACCACCGCGCTTTCTCTTCCGGACAGAGGAACGGCCCTATGAACGCGTGTTGGAGGCGCGGGCGTTCGACCTCACGGTAGACAATAAAATGCTCTTGAAGAACGCCTCTTTTACGCTCATGCGGGGGGAGAAGTGCGCCCTCGTCGGCGACAACGGGACGGGCAAGAGCACGCTTCTCAAATTCTTCCTCTCGGGGGACAGGCGCGTCACGTTCGGAAAACTCGTGCGCATCGGATACTATGACCAGGAAAATTCCGACTTGGATCCCGCGCTGCGCGCGCTGGATGCCCTTTGGTGGAATTATCCCCTCCTCACGCAAACGGAAGCGCGCAAACTGCTCGCACAGGCGGGCCTTGCGGCGGAGGACGTCGACAAGAAAGTCTCCGAGCTGTCGGGCGGGATGCGCGCAAAACTCGCACTCACCATCCTCGAAGCAAAAAAGGCAAACTTCCTCGTCCTCGACGAGCCCACCAACCACCTCGATCTGCCTGCACGCGAATCCCTCGAAGAGGCGCTCAAAAATTTTGACGGAACGCTGCTCTTCGTCTCACACGACAGGCGATTCATCCAATCCCTCGCCACCTCCGTCTGCTGTATCGAAAACGGGGGTCTCAGCCTCTTCAAGGGAAGTTACGAAGAATACCTTGCGAGCAAAAAGCCGGCACCCATGCCCGAGGAGAAGCCTCACAAAAAGGCTGTTGAGGGGTACCGTTCCAAGGAGGAGCGTGCGCGGGAGGCCCGTGTACGCACACGCGTCAAGGAGATCGAAACGCGGCTGGAAGCAATCGAATCCGAGGAGGAAGCGCTCAACCTCTCCCTCGCGGAAAATGCCTCCGATTATGCCAAGGTGCGCGAGATCACCGCCCGCCTTGAAGCGCTCCGCACGGAGTCGGACGCGCTGTATGAAGAATACGAAACTTTGATTTAGGGGGATAACATATGCAGAAAAGAACCGTCATCGTGACAGGCGCTTCGTCCGGGATCGGGAAAGAACTCGCCATCGGGCTCGCCAAAAAAATAAAGCCCGAGGAGATCTGGGCGGTCGCAAGAGATCTCGGCAGGCTCGAAGCACTCAAAGAGTTCCTTTCCGTGCCCGTGCGCCCCATCTCGGCAGATCTCACGACGCCGGAGGGACTTTCCGCGCTCCGTGCGCTCCTCGAACAAGAGCGCCCCGTCGTGGAGGTGTTGGTCAATGCGAGCGGATTCGGCATCTTTGAGCGGGTGGATAAAATCCCCGAAGAGGACAATCTCGGCATGGTCGACCTCAATTGCCGCGCCCTCACCGCCATGACGCAAATGGTTTTCCCCTATCTGCACGCAAAGAGCTGCGTCGTCAATCTTGCAAGCATGGCCGCCTTCGAGCCCATTCCCTACGGCAGCGTGTATGCCGCGACCAAGGCCTATGTGCTCTCTTTCTCGCGTGCCCTCGCGCGTGAATGGAAACAATTGGATATCAAAGTGCTCGCCGTCTGCCCTTATTGGACCAAGACGGCCTTTATCGACCGCTCCAACAAGCATGGCGTGATCGGCAACTTCGAGGTGATGTACGAACCCGCCTTTATCGCCAAAAAGACGCTTTCGGCCATGGACAAGCGGCGCGACTACGTCGTTCCGGGGGCATACGCAAAGCTGACGCACGCACTCACGAAAATTCTCCCGCACTCCCTCGTCATGCGCGTATTCATGCGCCGACAAAAGCTCAAATGATCAAAGCGGCCGCATTCCCATGCGGCCGCTTCTCGCTTAAAAAATACCCTTGTCCGTCTAAGGCGCCCTTTTTAAAGCGCCTTTTTCCTCAATCCAACGGGCCGTATAGCTTCTCGTACAGGAAAGGCGTCAAGAGCACCTCGCGGCTGCCGGAGGACCCGTCAAAGGGCGTAATGTAGCCTTTCAACTCCATCCATTCGAGGATCTTCCCCGCGTGCGCGTACCCCACCCCGCACCTGCGCTGGATGATCGAGAGGGACACCTCCCGCGTTTTGACTACCATTGCAAGCGCCCGCAAGTAAGCGGGATCGTCCGGGACGTCTGCCATCCCGAATTCCGACGTCTCCGTCGGAGGGGGCGCATCCTCGTCCCCGCACCAATAGGCACGGTTTTCGAGAAATTCGTTGATCGAAAGCGCTTGGAATGTCTCCAATGCCGCCAATGTCGTGGACATGGAACCTCTGCACTTCGCCAAGGGCTGCCTTTTCAGCGCACGATATCGTTTTTCCAGCTCCTCCAAGAGTTCCGCAAGGCCCGCATCCGGCTTCTCTTGCAGAAGCTCCCCGGCGAGATTGCGGACCTCCCGCTTGCGCCGTTCCTCCCGCGAAAAGGCGATGTGCTCGTCAAGATCGATTGAAGCCACCCGATCCATGGTTGCAAACAGCTGCACGAGGGAGGCGGACGCTTTCTCCGGTTGGACGACCAAAATGCACAATTCGTCGCCCCTCCTTTGGACATGGTACCTCGCGTTGATGTCATCGATCTTTTTCGCGATCCCCTCCGTTTCGAGCGGCAAGCGAAATTTAAGCGCGTTGATGGCCAAAGAATCATCGGTAATATAGATGTTGCCGTCCTCTTCGAGAAGTTTGAATTTTGTTTCGAGGCCCTCCAATCGGAGGTCGTCTTGCTTCCAATAACGATTGCCGTTGATCGCGCTGATCTCCCCGCTCTTCGGCAAAAAACCGATCACTTCATCGAGCTTGGAGTCATCTTCCGTCTCGAAATCAAAGTCATCGACACAGAAGTCATCAAAACTTTCGTCGTCATCGTCATTGTCATCATTGTCGTCGTCACTGTCGGTGTCGCTGTCACTGTTGCTGTCGGTGTCACGGTTGTCATCGCCATCCTCATCGTCGTCATCGTCGTCCGAACTCATCCGCATTCTGCGCATGAGCGCTCTTCTGCGGGCCTCCATGGCCCGCCTGTACTCCTCGAAAGTCTGATGCTTCTCCTCCGATTTCTCCTCCTGCACGGGAGGCTCCTGCTGTTCGGTTGCGAGGCACTCATAGACCAGCCCGCCCGAAAATTTGACAGCCTCCTCCTTGATGAGTTCGTCCGCCGCTCTCTTGGCGCCGTAATAATCCAACCCGAGTTTTTGTTGGAGTTCGGGAAGCGTGAAACGGCCTGCTGTCTTTGCATAGTCCAAGACTTTTTGCGCGGTCTCGTTCCTTTTTTTCGACTTATCCTCTTTCAAAAAGTCAAACAGATCTGAAAAGCTCATTTCATCCTCCCTCAGTCATCGTCGCGCATTTTTTTGAGTTGTTCCTCAGAAAATTTGTAGGTGTAACATGCCTGGAAAGGATCCACTCTACCCGTGTATTGTTTTTCGTCGAGAAGAGGCAATTCGCTGTATTCCTTGCAGAGATAGTACCGCTCCAACTTTGAGAACATGACATAGCCGCAATTGGCTTCCGTAATGATACATTCTCCCTGCGAGAAGTGCGCAAGCATGCTTCTCGGGACGAGCGGGATGGTTTCAAGCTGATAGGAATCCATCTCGGGGCCCTTTCCGTTTAAAACGGACGTGGGCGAGATGCGCGTGAACAGGCCGCACTCCTTGGAGAACTCCTCCAACGTTTGGGGATTGTTGGAACCGAAGAAGATGTGCATATTCAGATTGTCCCGAATAATGGCCGCCACCGCATCGCCATAGACGCCGTTGAGTTGCGCATAGGACTGCACAATGAGAATAAAGAAGATGTTGCGCCCCGCACACGCCGAAATGGTGGTCTCGAAGTCTTTCATCGCGGGGAAATTGCCGAATTCGTCGAGGATGAAATAGAACGGGATCTCCCGCTTGCCCTCGGGCTGAACGTTGGCGTGCTCGATCAAGAGGCGGTAGGCATCCTGCACGAACAGGCTGATCACCTTGAAGTGCACTTTGAGCTCGTCGCGGTAGTCGATGAAGAGCGCAACGGGTTTTTCGCCCGTGAGGACTTCCTCCAAATCAAAGGAGTTGCAGCTCGTGACCAACCGCATCGCGCTCTCCTTGAAAACCGCCATCTTGGAATTAAAGACGCTCGTGATACATTGGCGCGTCGTTTGGGCATGCACGGGAATGGCCGTCTTGACGATCCGGTAGGCGCGGGAAGTCTTGGGGCGGGAGAAGAAGTAACCGCTGTCGAAATCGCCGTCTGCCTTATTCAAAAGGGACATCAACGTGATGATGGTCGCAAAGGAATAGGTCTCCTCGGTGATGAGTGGCCGATCCGAGCCCTCGATGAATTCGAGGCGGCTATCTTCGAGCATGGCCCAAAGATAGCCCTTTAAGAGTTCTCTGCCGCTGTCCTCCCAATAGGGATCCTTTAAGTCCACCGTGGGCGCGATCATCATGGCAATGTTGTCGATATCGTTGCCGACTTCTTCAAGCATGATGTTGATATAGCGCTCGATCTCGGCGTCGAGCAGGGTCTGGTCCTCATAGATCTTTCCGCGGAAGAGGTTGCGCGGCCCGTTTTCCGTCTCGACCAGCTCCACCTCATCATAGACCTTATAGATGGCCTGATACTTGCGGAAAATGGGCGTAAGAGGGTTCCAGCACTCGGAATGCGCATAGTCACGGAAGTTGAGAAGCAGCACTTCGTACCCCATCTCCCTGAGCGTGGCAGCGGTGTGGCGGTAGATCTCCCCCTTGGGGTCGGAGACGATCATGCTCCGCTTGTTCCTTGCCCGCGCAAAGGAAAGAACGGTGGGAATGACATAGGAGGTCGTCTTGCCGAGGCGCGTGGCCGCAATGACGCCCACATGGTTTTCCTTTTCGGAATAGATCTGCAACAGACGGCCGTCTACATACCGATTGGATTTTAAGACGCCCGTCACCTCTTTTTGGGGCAATTCGTCATACCAAACGCTTCCCGGGAATTCCGGGTCCAAATTTTCATAGTGGTAATACTTGGTATCCTCGTACCCCTGCATCAATTCATTCGTGATCGTCATGAATGCTACCTCCGAAACCGTAAGTTCTTCTCGCGCCGATCCCTCTCAAATAGGGACGCACGATCTCCTCTGTGAGCGTCAGCTCATGGGTGCGATGTTCACAGATGGCCGCATCGCACACGCGTTCGATGTCGTCGATGCCGTATTCCGTGAGCTTCTCCGCGACCTCCGCGCGAATGGTGAGTTTGCCGATCCCGTACGTCTGCGCCTTTTCTTCGAGGATGTGCTCCAAAAAGTTTACTTTCTCGGAAACGGTCAGCTCGGTGATGCGGATAATGTCGCAATAGGGTCTGAGTTTCTTGGCATTTTCGCTGTCTGCAAAGCAAACGGGCAATACGGCCGAGAGATCGAGCGAAACGCTCGGATGATTCAAGCGGAATTTTCCGCGTTTTCCGCTCTGCAAAAAGTTCTTTACCATGTCGAAGTATCTGTCCGAGATCTCCCCGCGGAACGACAAGAGATACAGATTAAAGGCATCCTCATCGCAACTTCTCACAAAGATATTGTTTTTGGTGGGTTCGAAGTCATACTCCGCAAGGTCGCTCACCTCGATGCGCTCCGTGTGGCACCCGCGGAAACAGCGGGGAATGAGCGTCTCGTAAAAGTTGAGCATGTATTTGCTCCCGGAGACAAAACAGAGAGGCCGATAGGAGGGAACGGCGCACAGATCGGTGTTCCCGAGGCCGCAAATGACCTTTGTGCGCTCCTCCACCCGGTCGGGACGGAGATCCGCGAGAGCTTCCGCGTTGAAGGACGCGGAGGTGCTCCCGAGTTTGAGCGGCAGCGAGCAGGCCTCCGCAAAGAGCTCCTTGTTGGGGCTCAGGACGAGGGCCTCCTTGTCGCGGTCGTTCAAGAGCTTGGAATACACGAGACGGGCATACGGCTTGTTGTAGACCTCGCGTTTGAGGAGGCCCTGACGGAAAGCCTTTTCGAGTAGTTTATACTCCCCGTGCTTCCCCTCCGTGTAATCCCCATAGACGGCTCTGACACGCTCGAAAGCCATACCATGTCCGATACGGACCATGCAGTCGTGCAGCCGTTCGAGATATTTTTCTCTCCCCTCGGCGTCATAGTACAGGGCCGCGAGAAGCCCCTCTTCGCTGTCCCAATCGGCGGCATTTTGGATCTTTCTGAGCCCGTTCTCCCGGTCTTTTCCGAGAACGATCCCCTCCATCTGCAAGATGCCGAGAACGTTGAGCGCCGCGATGATGCCGCTCTCCGCGGCAAGCGCCAAATTCTCGCAAGCGACGGACTTCACTTCCTTGGCGTCCTGCATGAGCTGATAATTCAACGCCATGGTAAAGGCCGTGCCTTTGAGATCGATCATGTCCTCCAACTCGGCGTCGGAAACGCGGGAGCGGGCATTCATGGCAAGAAATTGTTTGAGACGGAGATGCTGGTGATATTCGCGCTCGCTCAGGATCCCCGTGACTTCTTCCCGGGACGCAAGGGCAAACAGCCGCGCCGCCTCGTCGGACGGCACAAGAAAAATTTTTGCATACGCAGAGAAAAGCGCCTGTTTATCCCCGTAAAAACGCCCGACGGTGTTTTCCGCGATAAAGTAGCTTCTCAGCATCATTTCGGTAAGATGGTCAAACATGTTCATTTCCTCCCTTGGCTTTGTTTTTACTCGGGATCACGCGGTCGATGAGGCCATACTCCTTTGCGGCGGCCGCCGTCATGATGGTATCCCTGTCTGTGTCCTTTTGGATTTTACGGATGGGCTGATTGGTGTTCTCCGCCAAAATGCGGTTGAGCCGCGCGCGGATGCGCTCGATGTGGTTGGCGGCAATGATGATGTCCGACGCCTGCCCCTGTGCCCCGCCGAGCGGCTGGTGGATCAAGATCTCACAGTTCTCGGTTGCGCTTCTGAGGCCGCGCGTTCCGGAACAGAGCAAAAATGCCGCCATGCTCGCGCACATTCCCAGCCCCACCGTTGCGATCTTTGCTTCGATGTAGTTCATCGTGTCGTAAATGGCGAGCCCATCCGAGACGCTCCCGCCGGGGCTGTCGATCTGGATGGTGATGACGCGTTCCTCCATCGGGATATCCTCCGTGCGGAACTTGTCGTCGAGGTATTGCAGCTGACTGATGACTCTCTCTGCGGTTTCGGCAGTGATGGGTTCGAAAATATTGATCGTGTTGCGGTTGAGCGAATAGCCCCATGAAAATTCTTCTTTGGATTGCATGTTCTTTTCTCCTCTCTTCTCTGTGATTTCCCATATATCATACTATATAAAAAATAAAAAAGGTTGACTCGGCGTGCAACATAAACCGAGCCAACCAAATTTAATTGAAAAATTTTTTACCCGCGATCCCTGCTCTGCTCGCCGATGAGCGACGCGCCGAAGTAATCCAAGCAGAAATTTACCTCGTTGACGCTATACCGCTTTTCCCGGATGAAAAAGCCGATGACCCTGTCGAGGAAATCTGTCGTTCCGAGGTGGAATCCCGCCGCATGGTAGAGCTCCTGCGCCTCATCCATGGTGCATTTGAGCCCGATTGCAAGCGCCGCAACCGTCTCTTTGGCGGGTTTGCGGTCCTTGTCATAGTTCATGATGCGCGAGAAGGTATACTTGGAGATGCAGGCCGCCTTGTAGACGTCGGAGAATTTTTTGATCCCTTTTTTGTCCATCAGCTTGATCACGCAATCGCGAAAACGGTTGCGTTCATCTTGGTTCTTCTCCTCCTCCGCAATAAATTTTTCGGTAAGCGGGTCGCCGAAGTCGCCGAACACATGGTGCACCGCCTCCTTGACGGGCTGGTGCAGATAATCATCCAATGCGTCCAACAGCGCCTGCTGCTCGCGGGTGAGACGTTTCTCTTCCATTGTTTCCCTCCTTGCTTCACGCATTCAATCGCCGGAATGCGCTTTCAGATAATTGATAGCCTTTTCGGTGAGGCCTCTCCCTCTCCCGGAAACGGTGACAAACCCTATTTTGATGAGGAAAGGCTCGCACTCCGAGAGATATTTCTTGACATCGAGCCCGATGCGTGCGGAGAGCGTCTCCGCACCGATGGCGCCCGAGGGGTCCTCCTCGATCACGCGCAAAATTTCGAGATCCTTTTTGTTGAGACCGATGGGATCGATCCCCCGTTCCTCGAAGAATCTGAGCGCGATGGCGAGGTCAATGTGCGTGGAGACGCGCTTCCCGTTGTCGTCATAGAGTTCGAGGTTGAGCCCGTCCACAAAGGAATTTACGTAACGGAGGGAGCCGCGGCTGCGCGGGATACATGTCTCGATGGCCTCTTCCGTGATCGTGAGCCCGCGTGCGCTCACCTTCCGCTTGTAAATCTCCCTCAGTTCCTCGGGGGAATAATCGACGAGCTGGAATTTGAGCCTGAGGCAACGGTCCTTGATCGTGGCGAGCACCTTGTCGTCATCCGTAGTCGCACCGATAAACGTGAATTCATCGATGGGAATGTGCTTGATCACGCCGTTCTTATCGGGCGGCGAGATGTAAATTCTCTCCTCCAAAAGGGTGAGAAGGCCCGATTGCAAATCGTCGTTGAGCATGTGGATCTCGTCGATGGCGATCACCACGGGTACGTTTTCGCGAGCCACATTCTGCAACAGGTTTTGGAAGGACTGGACAGAAGTCTGGCTGTTGCGGAACTTGGTACCGTCGATGGCGACGTACTTTACCCCGAGTTCCTTGGCAATGAGCTTCATGAGCGTCGTCTTGCCGAGACCGGGATTGCCGAGCAGCAGGATGTTGTCGAGATGATGCCGCCCCTCCGCCTTGGCAATGGCGATCTCCTTCATGAGCACCTTTACGATGTGTCTCTGGCCCACGAATTCCGCCAAGCTCTGCGGTTCCCCCGCTCCGTCCGCAACTGTCTCTGCGGGCGTCTCGGGGAGCGTCTCTCCGCCCTCTCCCTCCGCGGGTTGTGCCGCCCCGTCTTGGGCGGGAGCCGCCTCCTCGGGGATGGGCTCTGCGGGAGCCTCCGGGATCTCCTCCGAAGGATTTACGGGCACTTCGGGCACATCGGCGGGGGGCATGTCTGCGATCCTCCCCTCCGAAGGCGCTGTCGGCGTCTCCGGAACAATGCCGGCAATGTCAATTCCGCCGCCCGAGGCTCTCTTCTTTTCCTCGCCTCCCTCGTTGCCGACGATCCCCTCGTAACCGATCTCCTCATCGGGAAGTCCGAAGAAATCGCGAAGCCGCTTGTCTTTCAGCCCATGCGTTTCGGCAAGATGAAGATAGGTTGCGGAGATATCCTTCCAGCGGCTCAGCTGCGCTTTCACATAGATGCTGTCGCCGTTTTTCTTGCTGTATTGCTCCGCAAAGATCCGATAGAGCTCCCGAAGCGCGGCGATCACGCCGTCGAGATCGTTTGCCCTTGCCGCGAGCAAGGCGACGCGGTATTTCTCACGGAATATCTCTTTGAATTGCATATTCTACTCCTTATAACCGTATATCGTTTACTTTTATCCAACGCGCCAAACAGGCATCGATGCTGTCCATAGGCGTGGCGTTGGCGTAACCCTCTGCCTCCTGGCTGTCAAAACTCACCGTGCGCGACTTGTTGATCCCGATGCACTCCCCCTTTCTGTTAAAGACGGGGCCGCCGGAATCTCCCGGGTTGGAGGGCGCCGTGTAGACCAAATTGCCCTCGTCATCCTTCGTAAACCTGACCACACCCGAGAAGGGTGCGAGACCCATCCCGAACGCATTCCCGATGATGAGGCAGTCGGCACCCTGTTTCAGGGACGCATAGTTCTCGATCCTCTTGACACAGACGGCATCGCCGAATTCCTCGGGGTCGAATTTGCAGAGCGCAATATCGAGCCGTTGATCCGAGAACAGGACTTCGAGCTTGTGCTTTTTCTTCTCCCCGTTGCGGCTCATCGTGATCCTCTGATGGTATGCCTCGGCTTGCTCATTATAGACGACATGGTCGTTTGTCAGCAAGTACCCGTTGGGAGAAATGATGAAGCCCGTGCCGCTGCCGTACATATCCCGGCCGGCGAACGAGATGCGGACGACGGCATCCTTATTCTTTTCGAAAACCTCCGCGCACCAACCCTGCGTCTCTTTGCTCTCTTCGATGAGGCCGGCAATGTCGATCTCGCCCGGAGAAAGCGTTCCCGGGGCGGGCAACTGCCCGGGGGCGGGTTGCGCGCTCCCTGCGGGGCCTGCGGGAGCCATGGGCGCCTTTGCGGGCTTTTCTGCGGGGAGCCTCTTCGGGATGGCAGGAACAGCGGCGCTCGTTACGGGCAACCCGAAACAGCTTCGCACGAAATCGGTAACCCCATGGCTATACAGCTCGCGGGATACTGTGATCCACTGATCCAAAAAGGCCGCCGTTTTGGCTTTCAACAGGATGGTCGATGCATTGCGATAGGTTTCGAGCGCGCCATCGAGAAGGATGAGCACGTACGCACGCGCGGCCTTGGGTTCGTTCTGGCGCACCAGCTCCCGTGCGTTGGAAAATACCGTCGCAATCTGATCTTTTGTCGGCATGGATCCTCCTTATCCCTTGCTCCCTTTCAGCATTTTCTTGATCACCTCTACGGGCATGCCGCGATTATATGCCTCGAAGCAAGCCAAAACTTCGGGGGTGACCCCGTTGATGTACTTTTTGATCACCTCTTCACAGTCTTGCAGCGTCACTTTCTCCCCCATCGGCTTGCCGGTTTTAAGGATGTTCAGCACCTCCCTTTTGAGCGGGCGGTTGGCGATCTGCTTCATGACGGCCTTGATGTCGGCGCCCGAATAACCCTTCAAGCGCTCCGCGAGGCCCTTGACCGTGACGCTGTCCTCATGAGGCACTTTTTCAAGTTCCATGGAGACAAACTTTTCGACCGCCGCCTCGTCGGGAAGAGGGACATAGATCTGCGTCTCGAATCTTCCGCCCCGTTTCAGGGCAGAATCCAATTTCCAAGGGAGGTTCGTGGCCGCCACGATGATCCTAAGCTGCCCCTCCTTCTTGGTTTTCATGAAGCCGTCCATGCAGGTGAGGAGCGTCGTCAAGATGGACTTGGTGTGACGGCTGTCCTCGGAATCGCGGTCCGAGCAGATGCTGTCGATCTCGTCAAAGAAAATGATGCAACGGTCAAGCTCGGCGGCCTGCTTAAAGATATCGCGGATGTTTTTCTCGGCAACGCCGACGACGCTGGCAAGCACTTCGCTCGTCTGCACGACGGCAATTTGACAATTGAGCGCACCTGCGAGGCACTTGACGATGTGCGTCTTTCCCGTCCCCGGAGGGCCGTAAAGAAGCAGTTGGGCGCCAAGCTGGTCTCCTCTGAATTTCCGGTAGATGTCCTTGAACTCCGACCGCAAGGGCGCGACGACATCGACCATGAAGGCATCCTTCACCTCTTGCACGCCGATGATGTTGGAAAAATTCAGATCGGGCACTTCATCCGAAAACCATTGGATGGGTTTGTAGTATGGATCGTCCACCTCGTCGGAATCGACGTGACCGCCCGCAAAGTTCGTTGCAGGCGTGCGCGCAAGATTGGCAAGGTGTTGCGCCACGCTCAAACATTGCTTACGATACATGTCCTTAAAAGAGGGACTTACATTGGGTTTTGCGCTCTCATCGAGGCCGATCCTGAGCATTTCAAGACCGATGCTGCACATCGCCTCGGTATCGTGCGCCGCAACCGCTTGGCTGAATGCGTTTGCTTTGGAGTTGAATACTCCCACCATATTTGCTTCTGCCATGGCTTACTTCTTTTTCTTCTCCTCTTCGACGATCCCGATGTAATCGATCTCACCCGTCGCATTCTCCACAGGGGCAGTCTCGGCGGGAGCGGGAATGGAGTTGCCGCCGTACTTTTTGAGGCGTTCGATCATGGCCTCGTACTCGGCGGTAAACCAATCGCTCGTCTCATCCTCATACGGGGAAGAACCGTCGAGGCGGCTTGCGATCGTCTCGCTGGGCTGGGGCTCGAGGATCTCGTTGAGCTTGGCGATCTCGGCTTCGGTCTTATTCATATCGGTGAAGATGGATTTGAGCGTCTTTTCGAGCTTGCCGAAATCGGGGCTCTCGGCCAAGAGACCCTTGCATGCCGAAAGTGCCTCGGGAAGGCCTGCGAGCTGGGAAATGGCGTGCGCACTGAACGCGCCGAGCTCGATGTTCCCCTTCAACGTTCTGAGCTGGTCGGCAAGAGAATACACGCGGTGCTTCTGACGGATCAGCTGTTTTGCGCGCGCGTCGTTCCCTTGAAGGGCGGCCTTGTCGATGTATTCATCATAGCGTGCACCGAATTTTTCGAGGGTGCGAACCCCCTTATCGAGAGCATCCATTGCGGCAATGATCTTTGCGTCGTTGTTCTTCTTTTTCATATTTTTTCTCCTTGATTTATTTCCCAAAATCGTTTTGCGATTTCTAAGGCCCGTCGGATAAGAGCATTTTACTACTTAAAAAACAAAAAAGGTTGCAAGCCAAGTCACTTTATCCTATTTGGCAAAAAACTTCATCCTATGCGTCAAGCGTCCTTATCATTTCACACATTTGATTATACACGAAATAGGAGAAAAATGTCAAGATATCCATCAAAATTTTTTAAAGGTTGTCAGAATATCCTCGTTTTCCAAGTCTCCCCCTCGGCTTTATGAGTTCCTCCCTCGGCTTTATGAGTTCCTCCCTCGGCGCCCACCGGAGAAAAGTCCCATAAATAATTTCAAAAACGCTTGCTATTTCTTTCGCAATGATGTAAAATGGAACTGTAATTTGCAGAAGCGCTTGAAAACTTTTGGTACTATGCAAAAGCGCCAGAAAACTTCTGCCTCACAAACATCGATGCTTCCGTAGTTAAATGGATATAACAAGCCCCTCCTAAGGGCTAATTATGGGTTCGATTCCCGTCGGGAGTACCAAATGATAATAATCCGAACCTTGTAGTGCCTGTTGGCGACGGGTTCGG